>CAYTJA010000120.1:0-9838 GCA_964437835.1 uncultured Spirochaetales bacterium | reverse complement strand
CCGGCACGTACTTGATGGCGAGGTACTCGGCGATGCCCGCGTGGCCCGCGGCGTAGGCGAGGATCAGGAAGGTTCCGGCCGTGATCATCACCGGGCCGATGGCGAGGCCGTCGAGCCCGGCGGTCAGGTTCACGGCGTTGCTGGCGGCCACGATGATGAAGGCCGCCAGCGGGACGTAGAGCCAGCCGAGGTGCGGCGTGAAGTTCTTGAAGAAGGGAACGGCCAGCTCGGCGTCGAAGCCCGGGTCCGTGTAGATCGCGACGGCCACCACGATGGCCAGCGCGCTCTGCCAGAAGAGCTTGGCCTTCGCGCTGATGCCGGCGCTCGTGTGCGCGCGCACCTTCGAGTAGTCGTCGAGGAAGCCGAGCAGGCCGTAGCCGACGGTCACGAAGGTCACGAGCCAGACGAAGCGGTTGTCGAGGTTCGACCAGAGCAGGACCGACACCAGCAGCGAGAGCAGGATCAAGAGGCCGCCCATCGTCGGCGTGCCCTCCTTGCTGCGGTGGTCCGGGCCGATCTCGCGGATCGGCTGCCCGATGCGCATGCGCGCGAGCACGCGGATCAGCGCCGGGCCGACGAGGAACGAGATGAAGAGCGCCGTGAGCGTCGCCGCGCCCATCCGGAACGTGATATAGCGGAACACGTTGAAGGCGCCGATTTCGCCGGCCAGCGGGTACAGCAGGTGGTAGAACACTCAGTCCCTCTTCTCCGCGAGCAGCAGCTCGACGACTCTCTCCATGCGCGCCGAGCGCGAGCCCTTGACCAGCGCGACGTCTCCCGGGCGCAGCCAGGCGGCTGCGGCGCTGGCGGCCTCTTCGCAATTCGAGCAGCTGAACACGCGCGCCGCGCCGAGCCCCGCCCGGGCGGCGCCCGCGGCGATCCAGGCGCCCGCGTCGCCGACGACCACGAGCGCGTCGAAGGCGAGCTCCGCAGCGAGCGCTCCGAGCTCTCGATGGGAGCGCTCGGACTCGGGGCCCAGCTCTCCCATCGCGCCGAGCACCGCGAGGCAGCGCCCGCGCTTCGCCAGGCCCTCTGCCCCTCTCATCGCGGCGATCGCGCGCAGCGCATTGGCCATCGACTGCGGATTCGCGTTGTAGCTGTCGTCGACGAGGGTGGTGCCGTTCGGGAGCTCGATCGGCTCGAGCCTGCCGTGGGGGGGGCGATAGCTGCGCAGGCCGGCCGCGATCGCGGAGAGCGAGGCTCCGGCGGCGAGAGCGGCCGCGCAGGCCGCGAGCGCATTCGCGACCGTGCTCTCGCCCAGGCCCTTCACCTCGAGCTCGACGGGGCCCAGCGGCGTCGCGCAGTCGATGCAGAAGCTGCCGCCGCGCTGGTGCGCCGCGCGAGCGCGCAGCTCGGCGCTGGCGGCGCGTCCGAATCGCAGCACGCGCCCGGGCGCGCGCGACGCCTGTGACATCACACGCTCGTCGTCGGCGTTCAGCACCGCGACGCCGCGCGTGTCGAGGCCGAGCAGCAGGTCGCCTTTTTCGACTGCGATCGCCTCGCGCGTGCCGAGGTGCTCGATGTGGGCGGTCCCGATGTTCGTGATCACCGCGACGCTGGGCTGCGCGATCTCGGCCAGCGGCCGGATCTCGCCGCGGTGATTCATGCCGATCTCGACCACCAGCGCGCGGTGCTGCGCCTCGCGGCGCAGCAGCGTCAGCGGCAGCCCGAACTGGTTGTTCAGGTTGCCCTCGGTCTTGAGGCAGGGGCCGACCTGCGCGAGCGCCGCCGCGCACATCTCCTTGGTCGTGGTCTTGCCGTTGCTGCCGGTGATCGCGACGACCGGGCCGCTGAATTCGCGGCGATGGCCCGCGGCCAGCTGGCCCAGCGCGCGCGTCGTGTCGTCGACCTCGATCGCCGGCAGCGCTGCGGGCAGAGCCGCGGGCAGCGCGCGTCCGCGCTGCAGCGCGATCGCCGACGCTCCGCGCGCGACTGCGTCTGCGAGATAGGCGTGCGCGTCGTGGCGCGGTCCGACGATCGCGAGGAAGAGGTCGCCCGCAGAGACGCTGCGCGAATCGATCGAGGCGCCGCGAAGCGGCGCGTCGGGATCCCCCTGAAGCCACTGGCCGCCCATCCAGCGCAGGGCGTCGGCGGCGCGGAAGGGCGCGCTCACGCGACGCGCCCCCGCAGCGCGCGAAGCGCCTCCTCGCCGTCGCTGAAGGGCAGCTTCTCGCGCCCGATGATCTGATAGTCCTCGTGGCCCTTGCCGGCGATCAGCACGGTGTCGTCCGGGCCGGCGATGCGGATCGCGAGCTCGATCGCGGCGCGTCGATCGACGACGACCGCATAGCCGCGCTGCGCCCGCGCGAGCTGCTCGGGCTCGACGCGCGGGAGCCCAGCGAAGCCGCGCTCGACGTCGGCCAGGATCCGCGCCGGGTCCTCGGTGCGAGGGTTGTCGCTGGTCGCGATCACGAGGGGACTGTGGCGGGCGGCGCACTCGGCCATCAGCGGCCGCTTGCTGCGGTCGCGGTCGCCGCCGCAGCCGAATACGCTGAGCAGCCGGCCGCGCGTCAGCGGCGCCAGCGTGCGCAGCACCTTGTCGAGCGCGTCGGGGGTGTGCGCGTAGTCGACGAGGACCGTCGGCCCGGGGGACAGCTCGGAGCCCACGCGCTCGACGCGGCCGGGCACCTGCGGGCAGCGCTCGATGCCGTCCGCGATCGCCGCGGCCGGGATCCCGAGCGCGACGCCGACGCCGCAGGCGACCAGCGCGTTCTCGAGCTGGAAGTCGCCGACCAGCGGCAGCTCGAAGTCGATCGAGGTATCGGGAAGCCGCACGCGCGCGCGCGTGCCGTCCATCCGCACTTCGGCGCGCTCGAGCCGGATCTCGCACTCAGGAAGGCTGCGCGAGACGCGCAACACGCGCGCGCCGGCAGCGCGGGCCGCCTCGCAGATGAGCTCTGCGGCCGGATCGTCGGCATTCACGACCGCCGAGCCGGGGGCGCTCAGGTAGCGCGAGAAGAGCAGCGACTTGGCCGAGCCGTACTCCTGCATGGTCTGATGGAAGTCGAGGTGGTCCTGGGTCAGATTCGTGAAGGCGCCCACCTGGAAGCGGCAGCCCTCGACGCGGCCCAGCGCGAGGCCGTGCGACGACACCTCCAGTACCGCGCTGTCGGCGCCGCGGGTCCGCATCGAGCGCAGCAGCTGCTGCAGATCCAGGCTGTCGGGCGTCGTGTTGAGCGAGCGCTGCGTCTCGCCGTCGAAGCGGTGCCCGACGGTTCCGATCACGCCGGGCCGCCTCCCGGCTGCGCGCAGGATCGATTCCACGAGATAGCTGACGCTGGTCTTGCCGTTGGTGCCGGTCACGCCGACGAGCGTGAGCTCGCAGGCCGGAGAGCCGAAGAAGCGCGTCGCAACCGGCGCCAGCGCGCGCCGCGAATCCGGGACGCGCAGTGCCGTGCGCCCGCGCAGGTCGAGCTCGGCTGGCAGCTGCTCGACGAGCAGCGCGGCTGCGCCGAGCTCGAGCGCCTGCGCGAGGTAGCGGTGGCCGTCGACCTGGTGGCCGCGCAGCGCGATGAAGAGGTCGCCCGGCGCCACCGCGCGCGAATCCACGCAGACGCCTCGGATCACCGGGTCGGGCTCCGCGTCGCTGCCGCGCGTCCACGCGGGAGGCTCGGGCAGTGCCGACACCAGCTCGGACAGCCGCATCAACCGGCTCCTCTGCCCGCGGGCGCGAAGCGGACGCGCAGCACCGCTCCTCGGGCCGCGAGCGGAACCACCGTCCCCGGCGAGGGATCCTGAGCGATTGCGAGCCCCCTGCCGGAAATTTCCACCGACACGTCGTTCTTCTCTGTGATGCTCCTCACCTCCGCAATCGTGAGGCCGGTGAGGTCGGGCATCAACAGATGATTCCCGAGCTTCTCGAATCCCGGCAGCTCCGGCTCGCGCGGGGTTCGCGGCGGCGGAGTCGCGGGCGGGGGGGCCGTTTCGGGGGGCGGAAGGTCGTCAGCCGCGAGCATGAGCTTCGAAGCCACGACCCGTTCCGGGGCGGTGGCGATCCCGAGTCGGTTCAGCTGCGCGGCCGCGGCCTCGGCGAAGAGCGGAGCCGCCGCGAAGCCACCCGTGTGATGGGGCCGGCGGGGCTCGTCCAGGCCCACGACGACGACGACGCGCGGCGCGTCGGCGGGTGCGGCGCCGATGAACCACGCGACGAAGCGGTCCGGCGCATAGGCGCCCGAGCTGGGGTCGATCTTCTGCGCGGTTCCGGTCTTGCCGGCGACCGCGACGCCGCGCAGCCCCGCGCGGCTGCCGGTGCCCTCGGGGCTGACGACGCCGGTCAGCATTTCGAGCATGCGTGCGGCCGTCGCGGGCTGGAGTACGCGTCGGCGCAGCTCGCGCCGCGCATGGCGCCAGCCTGCCTTGCCCGCGCGCCGCGCGGAAATCAGGCGCGGCTCGACGAGCTCGCCGCCGTTCGCGATCGCGGACATCGCCGCCGCGAGCTGGATCGGCGTCGTGTTGAGGCCCTGGCCAAACGCGGCGGTCGCGGCGTCGACCGGACGCCAGCCGCGCACGTCGCGCAGCAGCCCGGCGGACTCGTCGGGAAAATCGCTGCCGCTGCGCTCGCCGAAGCCGAAGCGCCGCAGCATCTCGTAGTGGCGCTGCGGTCCGAGGGCCATCGCGATCTTCACGGCTCCGATGTTGCTCGACACCCGCAGCACGTCGGCCGCGCGCATCGGGCCCTCACAGTCGTGGCTGTCGCGGATCGTCTTGCCGGGAACGCGCACGAAGCCCTCGCCGCAGTCGAAGAAATCGCTGTCGCGGATCGCGTGCGTATCGAGCGCCGCAGCCACCAGGAAGGTCTTGAAGGTCGAGCCGGGCTCCGGCGCGTCGAGGAAGGGGGTCGCGCGCGTGGCGGGGAAGGGCGTCTCTCGGAAGCGATTCGGATCGAAGCCGGGCCACTGCGCGACCGCGAGCAGCTCGCCCGAGTGGGGATCCATCACCACGACGAAGCCGCCCTTCGCAGCGTTGCGCTTCACGGCGTCTCGCAGCGCCGCTTCGACCTGTGCCTGCAGCGCGACGTCGAGCGTCAGCGCGAGGGTTCCCCCGGCGGTCTCCCAGGCGTCGCGGCCGGTCGAGACGAGCAGGCGGCCGCTGCCATCGCGTTCGGCCCGCAGCTGCTTGCGGATTCCGCGCAGCCAATGCTCCTCCTGCTGTTCCACCCCGCGCACGCCGAGACCGTCGATGTTCGCGAAGCCGAGCACGGGGCCGGCGAGATCGCCGTGCGGGTACACGCGCCGAGGCTCCGGCTGGATGCCGACGCCCGGCAGGCGCAGCGCCAGGACGCGCTTCGCCTGCGCCTCGCTGACCCAGCGCGCGACGAAGACGAAGCGCCCCTGCTGGAGCCGCCGCGCGAGCTCGCGCGCGTCCTGGTCGAGGATTCGCGCGAGGGCCGCTGCCGTCTTGCCGGGATCCTGGATCCGCGCGGGCTCCGCGAAGATCGAGGGCGCGTCGAGCGTCAGCGCCAGCTCGGCGCCGTTGCGATCGACGATCGGCCCGCGGTCGGGCGCGAGCGTCAGCAGGCGCTTCTGTTGCGCGGCGCCGCGATCGGCGCCGCGCTCGTCGACGACGGAGAGATGCGCCGCGCGCACTGCGAGCAGCGCGAAGCCGGCGAGCAGCGCTGCGCGTACCACGGCCAGGCGCCCGCGCGAGAGCGCGGTAGCGGGAGACCTCACGGCGTCGCTTCCAGCGCCGCAAGGCGCTCGCTCGTGAGCGCCGGAACGACTCCGGGCCGCTCGGGTCTCGCCCTGCGGCTCGCCTGCGGGTCGAGGTCGATGCTGCGCCCGGGGGGGCCGAGCCCGAGCTCTGCGGCGAGTTCCTGGAGCCGGGCCGGAGCGCGCAGCGTCTGGAGCTCGGCCGAGAGCGAGCGCTGGCGCTCCTCGAGGCGTTGCATCTCGTGCATTCCATCGCCAAGTGCGAGCTGCACGCGCACCTGGTCCATGTGCAGCGCGGCGACGAACAGGCCCAGCAGGACGGCCACCACCAGCATCAGCGGGCTCAGGTCGAAGCTCCTGCCGGTGATGCGCTGCACCGCGAGGTCGCGCCCGACCAGACCGGTCATCGCTTCGCGCCGGCCGCGAGCGCGGATCACGCGGCCTCCGCGAGGCGCAGCGCGGCGCGCAGCCGCGCCGAGCGGGCGCGCGGATTCGCCTGGATCTCGGCCTCGCTCGGCCGCAGCGGCCGGCGCGTCAGCAGCCCTAACTGCGCGCGTCCGCTGCAGCGGCACACGGGCAGCTCCGGCGGGCAGCTGCAGGCGCGCGCGGCGTCGCGGAAGCGCTGCTTGACGATGCGGTCCTCGAGCGAGTGATAACTGATGATCGCGAGGCGGCCGCCCGGGCGCAGACACTCGATCGAGGCGCCGATGCCCTCCTTTAGCGCGCCGAGCTCGTCGTTCACGGCGATGCGCAGCGCCTGGAATACCAGGGTCGCGGCGTGGTGGCGCCGGCCGCGGCCGACGCCGGCCGCTTCGACTGCGGCGAGCAGGTCCGCCGTGCTGCGCAGCGGGGCGCGCCGGCGGCGCAGCGCGATCTGGTGCGCGAGGCGATACGAGCCCGGCAGCTCGCCCAGCTCCGCGAAGATGCGCGCGAGCTCGAGCTCCGGCGTCTCTTGCAGCAGCTGCGCGGCGCTGCGCGTGCCTTCGCTCGGGTCGAGGCGCATGTCGAGCGGCGTGTCGCTGGCGCTCGCGGCCGCGAAGCGGAAGCCGCGCTCGGGTCGATCGAGCTGATGCGAGGAGACGCCGAGGTCGAGCAGCAGCGCGTCGACGCGGTCGATCTCGAGCTCGCGCAGCACGCGGCGCAGGTCGCGGAACGAGGCGCGGATCAGCCGGACGCGGTTGCCGAAGCCCGCGAGCCGCAGCGCCGCGGCGCGCAGCGCATCCGGGTCGAGGTCGAGCCCGACGAGGATCCCGTCGGGCGAAATGCGCTCCAGCATGGCCGCCGCGTGGCCGCCGCCGCCGACGGTTCCGTCGACCACGGTCTGTGCGGGATGCAGTGCGAGGATCTCGAGGACCTCGGCCAGCAGGACGGGCCGATGAAAGCTCTGGATGGGGCTGTCCACTGGCCCCCCCGCGCCTTCGGGTTCGCAGGTGGTCGAACAGGGATGGGAGTCGAGAGTGCTGGGGTGCCCCGGGGCACCAGGCTTCGCAGCCTTGCGGTTTGTCCCCCCCAGTAACGCCCCGCTCTGCTGCGGAGTGGAACCCCGGGGACACCCCAACCTCGATCAGGGAAGCTAAGCTTCCCCGATCCCCCCCATCAGAAACTCCTCGCGTTGCCAAGCCTCGCGACGGATGCGGAGATCGCGTCGTATTGAGCCTGGGTTTTCGCCAATTCCGCGTCGAATCTCGACTTGTCCCAGAGCTCGAGATGGCTGCCGAGGCCGGCGACGACCACCTGTTTGCTGAGGCCCGCGAATTCGCGCAGGGACGGCGGAATCAGGATCCGGCCCTGCTTGTCGATCGGGCACTCTGTGGCTCCGGAGATCATGAAACGCTGGAAGGATGTGGCATCGGGATCGAAGGCCGAGGCGTCGAGCAGCTTCTGCTCGTATCGCTCCCAGTCCTCCGCGGGGTACAGCGCGAGGCAGCGGGACAGGTTCGTCAGGATCGGTGCCCGCTCGCTGCGTCGTTCGAATTCCACTCGACACCCCGCCGGAATGCTGATGCGACCCTTCACATCGATGCTGTGGACGGAACGGCCTCGAAACATCCGCCCTGCTGCCTCCGCGACTTCTTCCCGCCGCGTCTACCAGAGGGCCGCCGCCCCGCTTTCCGTCCCTCTCATACCACTTTTTGCCACTGGGGAACCCTTATCCCCCACTTTTTCCCACCGCGCCTGACCTTAGAGGGGAGCGATTCGGACTTCAATAGGGGCGGCTCAGCTTTTTTTTTCGCGCAGGCCCTCGTCTCGTGCCTCGTACTAGATCTCGATGAGCTGTCGCAGCACACCACAAGATCCTGCGTCCGAGCTCGAGAAAAAAAATTTTCGCGGGGAGACAAAACGAGCCCGAAAGGCGCCCTAGCAGCTGCCGAGATCTGGAATTCGCGCCCCCTGCGCTTTTCGCACGCATCCCACCTGATGGAAAAGCGCGGATCCGGGCGCGATCTCGCTGACGGCGGGCAGCAACGCGCGATCCAGTCGCTCCGAGAGCAGCGCCGAAGGGCCTGCGAAGAGCCCGTTCCCGGCGTCTCGAGCCCTGCGGCGCACGCCAGTGAGCCGAGCGCCGCGCCGTGAGCGATGTCAGCCCGGGCGTGGTCGCGCTGACGGGCCTCGCAACGCCGATCGGCCGCGCACTCACGCGGCGCTTCGTCGAGCGGCCCGGGCTGCGCGTCGTCGGCATCGACCTGCGGCGTCCCTATCGCCTCGACGGCCGCGCGCGCTTCCACGCGCTGGACCTCAGCGACCCGACCGCCGATGCGAAGCTGGCCGAGCTGTTGCGCAGCGAGCGCGTCGAGGTGCTCGTACACACGGCCTTTCGCAGCCAGTCGAGCTCCGACCTGGAACTCGATCACGAGCTCGAGACGCTAGGCAGCTTGCACGTGATGCGCGCCTGCGCAGCGGCGAAGCTGGCGCGGCTCGTGCTCGCGTCGAGCACGATGCTCTACGGGCCGCGGCCCGACAATCCGAACTTCCTGTCCGAGCGCCACCCGCTGCGCGGTCATCCGCAGGCGCATTCGATCGCGAACCGCATCGAGGTCGAGCAGCTGATCGCCGCCTGGCGCGAGCGGCACCCCGACACCGAGGTCAGCGTGCTGCGTCCCTGCTGGATGCTGGGTCCGAACGCGAGCGGTCCGATCGCGAGCTATTTCTCGCTCCCGCTGGTGCCGGTCGTGATGGGCTACGACCCGCTGCTCCAGCTCGTACACGAGGACGATTGTCTGGACGCCTTCGAAGCCGCGGCACTCGAGAGCCACCCGGGGGTCTTCAACGTCGTCGGCTCCGGCGTGCTGCCGCTCTCGACGCTGCTGCGCAGCGCGGGGCGCAGCGTGCTCCCGCTGCCGTCGACGCTGCTCTACGGCCTGCTGGATCTGCCGTCGCGCGTGGGCCGCGGCGATCCCCCGGCTGCGTTCTTCGACTATCTCCGTTACCTCTGGGTTGCCGAGGGGCGCCGCGGCTGGGACGAGTTCGGCGAGCCGCACTACAGCACGGCCGAGGCGTGGATGTCCTTCGTGGGCCAGCGCAGGCTGCGGCGCTACCGATGACGACGCGCGAGCGCGTCGGAGCCGATTTCGAGCGCCGCGTCGAAGCGCTGGTCTCGCTCTCCGAAGATGCCTACGGCGACACCCTCGACCAGCTCTCGGCGGCGCTCGACGGGCTGCGACGCGAGATCCGCGGGCGTTTTCCGGCGCCCGGCTCGCGGCGCTCTCCGCGCGACGGCATCGATTGGCAGGGGCTCTGGCAGACGCTGCGGCGGCAGGCTTCGACGCTCGGCATGACCGAGCGCTCGGCGCAGGTCGACGAGTTCGGGCTCGATCCGGTCGTGCTCGATCGCGCGCGCTGGCTGCTCGACGGGCTCTACGACCGCTATTTCCGCGTCGAGCTCGGCGGCATCGAAGGCCTGCCCGAGCGCGGACCCTGCCTGCTGGTCGCAAACCACAGCGGCGTGCTGCCCTACGACGGACTGATGCTCTCGCATGCGATCGAGCGCCACCATCCGGGCCGCGAGCGCCCGCGCTTCCTGATCGCCGATTGGTTGGTCACGCTGCCATTCGTGCAGCCCTTTCTCGCGCGCGTGGGCGGCGTGCGCGCCTGCCCCGAGAACGCGCGCCGCCTGCTCGAGGCGGGGCGCTTCGTGATCGCGTTTCCGGAAGGCGTGAAGGGTGCCGCCAAGACCTTTCGCGACCGCTACC
>CAYTJA010000119.1:0-41609 GCA_964437835.1 uncultured Spirochaetales bacterium | reverse complement strand
CCGCCGATGCCGGACCCGATCGCGACGCCCGCGCGGTCGGCGAGCGCTTCATCCACGACCAGCCCCGCATCGGAAAATGCCTGCCGCGCCGCGCACAGCGAGAGCGCCACGCAGCGGTCGAGGCGGCGAGCGTCTTTGCTCGGGAGGTCGCCGAGGTCCAGGTTCTCGCCGGCTTCGCCGGCGATCTGGACCGGAAAGTCGCTGCAGTCGAACTGGCGGATCCGACCCACCCCGGAGCGGCCGGCGACCGCCGCCTCCCAGCTGGACTGGACGTCGACACCGATCGGCGTCACGCAGCCCAGGCCGGTGACCACGACCCGGCGATGCGTCGGCCTCCGGCTCATGGGCTCAGCTTCCTACCCGCTCCCGCAGATAGGAGAGCGCGTCGCCAATGGTCTGGATTTTCTCGGCGTCGTCGTCGGGGATTTCGATGTCGAAGGTCTCTTCCATCGCCATCACGAGTTCGACGATGTCCAGAGAATCGGCACCGAGATCGTCGATGAAGGAGGCCTCCGGGACGATTTCCTCCCGGCTGACTCCGAGCTGCTCGACGATCAGCTCGCAGATGCGTTCCTCGAGCTGCATCTCCACCTGTCCCCTCCTCCTGCGCGCGCGCCCTGCGGGCCACGAGCGCTGCGCGGCGGCGCCGTGGCCTCAGCCCGGCGTCCCCGCGGCGAAGCGGGCGGCCAGCTCGAGCTCGGCCGCCCTGCCAAGATTGCAGCGCCCGATCGCGCGCGCGATGCGCGCAACCAGCCCCGTGAGCACGCGGCCCGGACCGATCTCGAGCACGCGCTGGACGCCGTCGGCCGCCATGCGCTCCACCATTTCGGTGAAGCGCACCGGACAGGTGACCTGACGTCTCAGCAGCTCGGCGAAGCGCCCGCCCTCGCAAACCGGCGCCGCCTCGACGTTCGAGACCACCGGCGGGTGTGCGTCCTGGAAGCGCACGCGCGCGAGCTCGGGCGCGAGCTTCTCCGCTGCTGGCGCCATCAGGTCACAGTGGAAAGGCGCCGACACCGCAAGCGGAACCGTGCGCTTCGCGCCGGCTTCGCGCGCACGGCTGCACGCGCGCTCGACGCCCACGGGGTCGCCGGCGACGACGGTCTGCGCCGGGGAATTGAAGTTCGCCGGCGCCACGATGCGGCCGGTCTCGGCGCGAGCGGCCTCACAGACGGCGGCGACCGCTGCGGCGTCGAGACCCATCACGGCCGCCATCGCGCCGCGGCCCTGCGGAACCGCCTCCTGCATGAAGCGGCCGCGAGCGTGCACCAGGCGCACGGCATCCTCGAACGAAATCGCGCCGGCGGCGACGAGTGCAGAGTACTCGCCGAGGCTGTGGCCCGCGACGCAACTCGCGCGGAGCGGCCCGAACTCGCCGAGCGCGCGCAGCAGCGCGATCGAGGTGGTCAGGATCGCCGGCTGCTGGATCTCGGTGCGGAGGAGCTCTTCTTCCGGCCCCTCGAAGCAGAGCCGCGAGAGCGAAAACCCAAGGGCGGCGTCGGCTTGCTCGAATACTTCGCGAGCGGCGGGCGACGCGTCGCAGACGTCCCGGCCCATGCCGACCTCCTGGGATCCCTGCCCGGGGAAGAGCAGCGCGAGCACGCTATCCCTCGTCCTCGACCGCGATGATCTGGCGCCCCCGATAGGTCCCGCAATTGCCGCAGGTGCGGTGCGGGTGCTTCGGCGAGCCACACTGCGGGCAATTGCTGCGGGGCCCCGGCCCCAGCGCATGGTGCGCCCGGCGCTTGTCGCGCCGCGTGCGACAGGTTCGACGCTTCGGAACCGCCATTCAAGATTCTCCTTTCGATCCGCGCAGCCGCTCGCGCAGCTCTGACAGCACCGCGAAGGGTGAGGGCGCTGCCGACTCCACACACTCGCAAGGAGCCGTATTTCGATCTGCGCCGCAGTGGGGACACAAGCCTCGACAGCTCTCCCGACACAGCGGCTGAACCGGCAGCGCCAGCATCAGCAGCTCGCGGCAGAAGGGCTCGAGATCGATCTCGGGACCCCTGTACCACCCGGTCTCGAGATCGTCGCCCAGCCAGACACCCACCTGCGACAGGGAAGCGGCGCCTTCCGGGTCGCTGGGCGTCCTCTCTCCGGCCGGCTCCAGCAGCAGCCGGAAGGCTTCTCGCAGCCGCTGACGATAGCGCGAGAGGCAGCGGCTGCATTCGAGCTCGATTTCGGCATCGGCCGAGCCCGTCAGCATCAGGTCGTCGCCGACCTTGTACGCGGAGACATCGAAGCGAACGCCGCTCCCGGGCCGCAGCGCTTCCGCGCCCGCGCGGGAGAACGCGCTCTCCCACCAGCGCGCGTCCAGCTCGAAATGCTGCTCGCGAGGGGTGGCGTCGAGCCGCTCGATCGAGATCTTCATCAGCCCGCCGGGAAGTGCGGGCGGCACTGCAGGAGCCTGCAGAGCCGAGCACTTCGAACTCAAAGAGCGTTGCAAAAACAGGTAGTTCCAGATAGCAGACGGCCCCGGCACAGGCAATGCGCGGCGCCCGGAAGCCGCTGCCGCGGGAGCCCCTATGCTGTGTGTCCCGCCTATGGCCATGGACGCCGGACAGAGCCAGGTTCGCACCCGCTTCGCGCCGAGCCCCACGGGGTTCCTGCACGTAGGCTCGGCCCGGACGGCCCTGTTCAGCTGGGCCTACGCGCGCCGGCATGCAGGCCGCTTCGTGCTGCGCATCGAGGATACCGACCGCGAGCGCTCGACCCGCGAGTCCGAGCAGGCCCTGCTCGACGGTCTGAGCTGGCTCGGAATCGACTGGGACGAGGGCCCCTTCCGCCAGAGCGAGCGCCGAGAGCGCCACGCCGAGCTGGTCGAGCAGCTGCTCGCGCGCGACCGCGCCTACCGCTGCCGCTGTAGCCCCGAGGAAATCGAGGAGCGCCGCCAACGGACGATTGCGAGCGGCGGCAAGTGGACCTACGACGGCCGCTGCCGGGAACTCGCGCTCGGACCCGACTGCGGCCGGCACAGCGTGCGCCTGCGACTACCCGAGAGCGGCCCGCTCCGCTGGCTGGACGGCGTGTTCGGCGAGAGCGGCCAGGACGCCCGCGAGATCGGAGACGTGATCATCCGGCGCAGCGACGGGGCGCCGCTCTACAACCTGGCCGTCGTCGCCGACGACCTCGACATGCGCATCACCCACGTGATCCGGGGCGCCGACCACCACCCGAACACGCCGCTGCAGCTGGCGCTCTACCGCGCGCTCGACCGCGAGCCGCCGCATTTCGCGCACGTTCCGCTGATCGTCGGCCCAGCTGGCAAGAAGCTCTCGAAGCGGCGCGACCCGGTCTCCGTCCAGGACTTTCTCCAGCAGGGCTACCTGCCCGACGCGCTCTGCAACTGGCTGATGCGGATCGGCTGGTCGCACGGCGACCAGGAGCTATTCAGCCGCGCCGAGATTGCGCAGCTCTTCGACCTCGAGCACGTGAGCCGCTCGAGCGCGCAGGCCGACCTCGCCAAGCTGCAGTGGCTGAATCAGCACTACCTGAAGCAGCTCGGCACCCCCGCGCTGCGCGCACAGCTCCAGCCCTTCGTAGAACGCGAGGTCGGTGCCTCCGCCCCGCTCAGCTCCGCGCTCGATCCGCTGCTCGACGCGCTGCGCGAGCGCTGCCACACGCTCGCCGAGTTCGCGCAGCGCGCGCGCTTCGCGGTCGTCGACGCGATCGAGATCGAGCCGGCAGCGGCGGCTAAACACCTGACAGCCGCGAGCGCAGCGCTGCTGCGCGACCTGCGCGCCGAGCTCGCGAGCCTCTCCGAATTCAGCCCGGCCGCGCTCGAAGGCGCCTTCGAGCGCGTGCGCGCGTTGCACGCGGGGATCGGCATGGGCAAGCTCGCCCAGCCCGTGCGGGTGGCAGTCACGGGGAGCAGCGCGTCGCCCGGGATCTTCGAGACCGTTGCCGCGGTCGGACCGGCACGCGCGCTGGCGCGGCTCGACCGCGCAATCTCGATCGCAGCCCAGGCCGCACCAAGCGGCGCCTAGCCCTCGCCCCCGCCCGACGGTCGCAGGTCCCACGCGCGTAAGGCCGCAAGCCGCTTCGGCGCGCAGCGAGGCGAAGCCGAGCGAAGAGCGGGTGGGACCGGGCCGCTCCCGGACCGGGACCCGCAAGGCTCGGCGCGCAGCGAGCCTCGGGCGAGCGGGAGCGCCGGGCCGCTCCCGGACCGGGACCCGCAAGACTTGCCGCGGGAGCCTGGGGAATCGCAGGCGGGTTCGGTAGATTCGGTCGCCGTTTTCCCTGGTCGTCTAACGGCAGGACAGCGGACTCTGAATCCGTGAATGGAGGTTCGAATCCTCCCCGGGGATCCACGGCACCTGGGCGCCCGCTCTCCGCGGGCTGCTCCCTGCGGGCGCGATAGGTTCTCCGCGATGCACCTCGAAGGCCGACTGGCCGGCACGCTGCTGTGCTTCGCGCTGTCGGGCTTCGCGGCGCTGCTGTTCCAGGTCGCCTGGACGCGCGAGTTCGCACTCGTTTTCGGCACCTCGGAGCTCGCGCTCGCGACCGTGCTGGCGGGCTATATGGGGGGTCTCGCGGTCGGCGCCGCACTCTGCGCGCGCCTCGCGGGCCGCATCCAGCGACCGGTGCTCGTCTACGGCTTGCTCGAGCTCGCAATCGGCGGCTGCGCCTGGGCGGTGCCGGTTGCAATCCGCGCCAGCGAAGGACTGGTCGTCGCGCTCTTCGGTGGCGTGGCCGAGTTGCCCTCCGAGAGCGGCGCTGCGATCGCGCTGTTCTACGCACTCTGCTCGCTCGCGATCGTCGGGGTGCCGACGGCCTGTATGGGAGCGACGCTGCCGCTGCTCGCGCGCAGCAGCGTACAGAGCGATGCCCAGATCGGGCCCCGCGTCGCACTGCTCTACGCGATCAACACCGCAGGCGCGGTGATCGGCGCCGTGACCGCGGCATTCGCGCTGCTGCCCGTGCTCGGGCTGCGGCGCACCGTCTACCTCGGCATCGGCGCGAATCTCTGCGCATTCGCGATCGCGCTGCTGCTGTCGCGCCGCACGCCGAGAATTGCACAGGCCGCAATGGTGAGCGCCGGCCCGTCGCTGCGGCCCGGCTCGGCGCGCATGCTGCCCTTCATGCTCGCCTCGGGGGCCGCTGCGTTCAGTTACGAGCTGCTCTGGACGCGGCTGCTCGGCCACATCTTCGGCGGCAGCCTCTACGCGTTCGCGACGCTGCTCGCGAGCTTCCTCTCGGGCATCGCGCTCGGAAGCGCGTTCGCCTCGCGCAGCGCTACGAGTCCGGAGCGCGCCGCGCGTGCGTTCGGCCTCGCGCAGCTCTATATCGCGGGCGCATCGCTCGCGGTGTTCGCCGCGCTCGACGCGGCACCGGAGCTCGCGCGTGCGATCGGCGCCGGGCGCGACGCTCCGCTCGCGAATGCGGCCGTCGCCGCGCTGCTGCTGCTGCCGGCGGCGCTCGGGATCGGAGTGACCTTTCCGCTCGCGGTGCGCGTGGTGGCCGCGGGACCCGAGCAGGTCGCCGCGGCCACGGCCCGCGTCTACGCCTGGAACACCGCGGGCGCGATCGCGGGCTCGCTCGGCACGGGTTATTTCGGACTGCCGGTGCTCGGCTACCGCGGCGTGCTGCTGGCCGCACTCGGCGTGAACCTGGCACTCGCCGCGGCCTCGCTGGGTCTGCTGCGCTCCGCTGCACCGGGAGCGCTTGCGCGGCGGCTCGCGCTCTGCGCGGCGCTGCTCGCACTCGCGCTGTGGACCCCGGCGCCGCGGCGCCTGCTCGCGTCGAGCCCCTTCGATCTCTCGGGCCCGGCGCCGCAGGTGCTGTTCCACGGCGTCGGCCGCAGTGCGTCGGTCTCGGCGGTGGTCGGCCGGCAGGGCGCACTCGAGATCCGCAGCAACGGACTGGCCGAATCGAACATCCGGCTCCAGGGAGAGGCGGAGACCTACTCGTACGCGTGGCTCGCGGCCCTCGCCCCGCTGCTGCGGCCCGAGACGCGCGAGCTGCTCGTGGTCGGCTTCGGCGGCGGCGGCGTGCTCGAGACGATCCCCGCCACGGTCGAGCGCATCGACGTGGTCGAGATCGAGCCGCAGATCCTGCGCGCGAATGTCGCGATCGCGGGCCTGCGCGCGCTTGATCCACTCCGAGATCCGCGGCTGCACGTCGCGCTGAACGACGTGCGCGGTGCGCTGCGGCTCACGACGCGCCGCTGGGACGCGATCGTCTCGCAGCCCTCGCATCCGTGGACCGAAGGCGCTTCCCATCTGTACACGCAGGGATTCTTCCAGCTCGCGCGCGACCACCTCAGGCCCGGCGGCGTCTTCGTGCAATGGGTCGGCCTGCCCTTTCTCGATCCGATCCTGCTGAAGAGCTGCATCGCAACGCTGCGATCGGTCTTCGCGCAGGTGCAGGTCTACCTGCCCTATCCCTACGGAGAGGTGTACTTCGTCGCCTCCGATCAGCCGCTGGACTGGAAGAGCGGCAGCCGCCGCTTCCTCGAGCTCGCTCCACGCGATGCGGCGCGCTTCGGCGTATACGGCCCGGAGGATCTCGCGCTCGCGCTGCGCCTCGACGACGCCGGCGCCGCCGAGCTCGCGGCGGGCGCGGAGCCGATCCGCGACGATCGCAATCTGTTCCAGTTCCGCACCCACGGCGACATGCGCGCAGTCGCCGCACTGCTGGATCGACCCGAGCGCTTCGAGCCCGACCGACTGGCAGGTCTCGATCGCGACTACCTCGCGCGGCGGCTGCTCGGAATCGGCCGCAGCGCCGAGGCCGAGCGCCTGTTCCCGGGAGTTCAGGCGCGCCAGCTCGAAGTACCCGAGCTCGTCGCGCGCGCGCAGCAACACGCCGCGCAAGCAGACTGGAGCGCAGTCGCCGCGCTGGATCCGGAGCTGGCGCGGATCGGCCCCGTCGACGCGGGCTTCGCCGCGGCGGCAGAGCTGCGCCTGCACTGGCGCCTCACTGCTGGAGATCCAGCCCGCGCGCGCGAGGCGGTCGCGATCGCCGACGGCGCGCTGCTGCTCGCGAATCGCTTCGAGCTGTATCTGTGGCGCGCGCAGGCGCTCGCCGCCGCCGGCGAGCCGGGGCCGGCCGCGTCTGCGCTGGCCCAGGTGCTGCGGCAGCTGGGCCGCAGCGCGGGTCAGTCCCAGCCGCAGTCGGCGCGCGAGCCGCTGCGCCGGCTCGCGCTCGAGGTGCTGGAGAAGCTCCCGCGCGACGGCAATCCGGGCCAGCGCCGGGTCGCGCTCGAGACCTGGGTCGAGTCGCTGCTCGGCCCGGCCGCAGGCGCTCCCGCGCCCGCGGCGACCCGCGCGGGTTAGGCGGCCGCGCGCGCATGCAGCGCTGCCTCCGCAGCTTCGCCGCGCTGCTCCCGCTGCTCTTCGCCTGCGCGCCGCCGCGCCCGATCGATCTGCTCCTGATCAGCGTGGACACCCTGCGCGCAGATCGCCTGGGCAGCTACGGCAGCCCGCTGGGACTGACGCCGGAGCTCGACGCGCTCGCCGCGCGCAGCCTCGTCTTCGAAGCGGCCTTCGCCCCGACCTCCTTCACGCGACCCTCGGTAAGCGCCCTGCTGACGGGCCGCTACCCCGAAGAGACCGGCGTGTTCTCGAACCTCTCGCCGCTGCCCGCGAGCGTGCCCACGCTCGCGACCTGGCTCCGCGCGCGCGGCTATCGCACGGCCGCGGTCGTCAGCAACTCGATCCTGAGTGCCGAGGCCGGCCTCGAGCGCGGCTTCGAACGCTACGACGACCGCATGCAGGAGCGCGAGCTCACGCGCCCGCGGCTGGAGCGCAGTGCGCCGCGAACGACCGACGCCGCACTCGCCTGGCTCGAGGACAGCGCCGCCGACCCTCGCCCCTTCTTCCTGTGGGTGCACTATCAGGACCCCCACGGCCCCTACACGCCGCCCGATGCCTACCGCGAGGCCTATCGCGATCTCGAGCGTCGGCCCGACGACCCCCCGGCACTGCCGCTCGGCGCGAACAACGCGGGGCTGCACTCTCTGCCGCCCTATCAGGCGATCGGAGAGGAGCGCGAGCCCGCTTTCTACCGAGCGGGTTACGACGGAGAGGTGCGGCTGGCCGACGAAGCGATCGGGCGCCTGCTGCGAAGCGCGCTCGTCCGCAACGCCGCGGACACGCTGGTGATCGCATTCACGGCCGATCACGGCGAGGCGCTCGGCGAGGGCGGCATGTGGTTCGCGCACGCGAGCTCGCTGGTCGATGCGCTGGTGCGTGTCCCGTTGCTGCTGCGCGTACCGGGACAGGCCCCCGCGCGGCGCACCGAGATCGCGTCGCTGGTCGACCTCGTCCCGACGCTGCTCGCGGCCTGCGGCGTAGCGATTCCCCCGGACCTGCTCGGCCGCAACCTGCTGGCTCCCGCCGCGGCCGGGGAAGCGCGCGTGGCCTACTTCCACGCGCTGGAGCCGATTCCGGGGCAGTGGCTCGAGCACTGGGGCGCCGCGCGCGGCGAGCAGCGCTACTACGAGATCGAGCAGCAGGGCGAGCGAACCGTGTTTGCGCGCGCGGCGGGAGAACCCGCGGACGCGAACTCCGATGCCAGCGCGGCGCTGCGAGGCGCTGCGCAGGCCCTGCGCTCCGAGATCCGCCGGCGCGCGCTTCCCGCGCCAGCGGCTGACTCGCAGCCGAAAGGCGACGCCGAACGCAGACGCCTCGAAGCGCTCGGCTATCTGGACCCCCCTCCGAACTGAGCGCTGGCGGACGCACGACTCCGCAACCGGCGAGATCCAGACGCCGGCCCGGCTCAGGGAATGCGCGCGAGCACGACCAGCAGCGCGCCGAGCGCGATCGCGGGGCCGAGGCCGAAAGGCGAGGCGAGCTGCCGCGTGCGGAGCGCGTGAAGCAGGCCCAGCAGCACCCCCGCGAGCGAAGCCGCGAGCAGCGTCGCGACGACGCCGCGCAGCCCGAGGAAGGCCCCGATCATCGCGAGCAGCTTCACGTCTCCGAAGCCGAGGCCCGGGAACCAGATCCAGTAGTCGAGCTCCCGGGGCTTCGGAAGCGCCGCGCCGGGACCGGGCCAGTGCTCGAAGCGACGGCCCATCGCCACCGCACAGCGCGCGTGCAGGAAGCCGGTGATCCAGAGCAGCCCGCCGCCGAGCGCGGCGCCGGCAGCGGAGTCGAATAGCACCGGGCGCCACGGCTCGCCCGCCGCCGCGCGCGCGGTCGGCACCAGCACGAGGCCCACGAGCAGCCCGCCGAGCGAGATCTCGTCCGGAATCAAGCCGTGATCGAAATCGATCAGCGCCGCTGCGATCAGCCCCGCGGCGAGCAGCAGCCACAGCACAGCCAACGGGGATGCTGCATGGCGCGCGGCGATCGCCGCGAAGGTGAGGCCCGTCGCGAGCTCGACGAGCGGATAGCGCGGAGAGATCGACGCGCGGCAGTGACGGCAGCGCGCGCGCAGCCACAGGTACGAGAGCAACGGCACGTTGTCCCACGGCGCGATCGCGTGCTGGCAGACCGGACACCGGGAGCCGGGCCACACGATCGACTCGCCGCGCGGCCAGCGCCACGCGACGACGTTCAGGAAGGAGCCGATCGCGCAACCGAGTGCGAAGGCAGCCGGGATCCAGAGCTGCGGGGCGAGGGGCGACATCGGGCGAGGAGCGTAGCGTGCGGCGCGCGCGCTAGCGGAAGTCGCGCCGCTCGAAGATCTGGATTCCGAGCAGCAGCAGCAGCAGCGTGTAGCTCGAGCCGTAGAGCAGCGCGAGCCAGACATCGGCGGCGTCGAGATGCAGCCCGTGCGCCGCTGCGAGTGAGAGATTCAAGCTCTCGAGATCCGGAAACAGCCGGTGCAACCAGACGGTGACGGAGCGCACCGCGGCGCTCTCGGCCTGCGCGCCGAGATCGCGCAGGTTGCGCGTCAGGTGCCCCACGACCCAGATCCCGACCGTGAAGTACGAGGCGAGCATCGGCGTCGTGAAGGACGAGAACAGCGTCGCGAGCGCGCCGACGACCGCGAGCTCGACCGCGGTCAAGAGGATGGCCGCGAGCTGCGCGAATCCGAAACCGGCGCCCGTGAGCAGCGACACGCAGGCAAACACGGCGACCATGATTGCGAGCTGCAGCCACAGCGTGATCAAGAGGCCCATGTACTTGCCGAGCAGGAACTGCGCGCGAGAGAGCGGCTTCGACAGGATCGTGTAGACGGTCCGGCGGTCGACTTCCCGGTGCAGCAGTCCCACGCCGAGGAAGATCGCGAGTGCGATGCTCGAGAGCCGGATCGAGGCGAAGCCGATGTCCTGGAGAATGCGCTCGCTCTCGACGTAGGAGAGGTTCCCGAGCACGACGCCGGCGAGGATCATCAGCACCGCGAAGACGAAGAGCGTGTAGAGCATGCGGCTGCGCAAGGCCTCGCGCAGCGTGTTCTCCGCGATCGTCGCGATCGGAAGCCAGACGCTCATCGGGACTTCTCAGCGGCGCCCGGCCCGGCTTCGGCCTGCGCCTCCGCGTCGCGCCGGCTGGACTCGACCGCGGACAGGAAGATCTCCTCGAGCGAGCGCCGCTGCGGCTGGAGCGAGATCGCGAGCGCACCCGCGCCTAGCGCCGAGCGCAAGAGCTCGCTCACCGACTTCTCGGCCACGCGCACCTCGACGCGTTCGCCGTGGCCGCGCAGGCTTGCCCCGAAGCGCTGCCGCAATTGCGATTCGAGCTCGGCCGGAACCCGGGCCAGCACCAGCTGTGCCTCCGATTCGCCCCCGCTCTTGAACTCGAGCGTGCTGCCCTCGTAGCGGATGCGGCCGTCGACGATGATCGCCACGCGGTCGCAGAGCATCTCGACGTCCGGCAGGATGTGCGTGTTCATGAACACGGTCTTGCCCTCGCCCCGCAGGCGCAGGATCAGGTCGCGGATCTCGACGCGGCCGATCGGGTCCAGGCCGCTCATCGGCTCGTCGAGGAAGACCACCTGCGGATCGTGTACCAGCGCCTGCGCGATCCCGATGCGCTGCAGCATGCCCTTCGAATAGCTGCGCAGGCGCGCGTCTGCAGCCTGCGCGAGACCGACCCAGGAGAGCAGCTCTGCGACGCGCTCGCGGCGCCCCGCCGCCGGAACGCCCGAGAGGCGCGCGTAGAAATCGAGGATCTCGCGGCCAGAAAGGAAATCGTAGAAATAGGGGTTCTCGGGCAGGAAGCCGATGTGGCGCCGGAAGCCGATCTGCGAGACGTCCTGACCGAGGACCTGCGCGCGGCCGCCGCTGATCCGGATCAGGCCCATCAGGATCTTGAGCGTCGTCGTCTTGCCGGCGCCGTTCGGGCCGACGAAGCCGAAGATCTCGCCCTCCCGCACGCGGAAGCTGATGCCGTGCAGCACGCGCTTCCGGCGCAGGCCGAAGCCCGGGCGGAAGTCCTTGACGATGTCTTCGACGAGGACGATCTCGCGCTGACTCGCGGCCGACGGAGTCGACATCGCCCCATTCATCGGTTGCACAGCACCTGCACTAGAGTCCAGGCTCGCTAGCGCTGGGGCCGCCACTGCTCGCGGCGCTTCCGGTCGAGCGGGTGCAGGTGCAGCTGGTAGCGAGAATTGTAGAAGGAGGACTCGATCTCGCGGCTCTCCGGATCCAGGCGCCACTCGAAGCCCGGGAAGATCGGGTGGGCCGGCGGCAGTTTGCTGAGCCGGGGCTTCGGACCCTGCAGCAGCTCCGAGACGCTCTCGATGTCGCGGCCGCGCCGTTCGTGGAAGCGGTAGCGCGCGGCGTCTAGCAGCCGCGCGCGCCGCTCCGTCTCGATCTCGTCGAGGGCCTTGGCGTACTCGGCGCGCGCGTACTCGTCGTCGGTTTCGCGCAGCAGCCGCAGCAGCGCCTGCTCGGCGAGCTCGAGGCCGCCCTGCTCGGAACGCAGGCGCACCGCGAGCGCGGCGAGATAATTCGGGCTCCCGGGCAGCGCGGCCGCGCGCGCCAGCGCGTCTGCCGCCTGCGCATTCTCTTCGAGGTAGAAGAAACGGTTGAAGCCGAGATAGTAGGCGTTGCGCCATTCGTGCGGGTGGTAGAGGATCCCGCGCTCTAGCAGCCGGTTCGCGCGCCGCACGCTCTCGGGACTGTCCGTCAGCCAGAGCGCCGCGAAGCGGTAGGGGTGATCGACCCAGGGATCGAGGCCGGTCACGAGCTCGACCATGCGCGCGAGCACGCCCGCGTGGCGCTCGGTGTCCCCGCGATGCTCGCCGACGACCTGGAGCGCCTGCAACCAGTAATAATTCGCCACGACCGACTCGAAGCCGAGCGCAGCGAGGCGCAGCTGCCGCGGGTCCGGTACGGCGCTCTCGCTCTCTGTGCTGCGCAGGGAAGTGTCCATGCGCGCGTGCACGAAGCCCGTGCTGAGCGCGGCGACTGCGAAGAGCAGCGCGCGCAGGTGCCCTCGCTTCTTGATCTCCCGGCTCACCTTCCCCCCGGAAAGGCTTGCGAGCGACACCGAAGATTCGTTAGTGCGCGTCCAATGACGCGTTGACGATGGCCTCCTCGGGTCGGAGGGGCCAGAGCGCATACAGCGATCCCGAGCACAGGAATCCGCCGTTGTCCGGCTTTCCATATTGGACGGCGGAGATAATCCCATCACCATCCACGTCTCCGAAGGCCGACACGGTGAAAGCCGGCTGCCCATTACAGTCGACGACCAACTCATAGCTGTAGAAAACCCAGCCCTCGGGCGACCAACCCAGCCCGGAAAATGCCGTCTCCGACGCGGCATCCCAAGCCATCTTGGTCGTGTCGAGCAGACCGCTGGGCTTCGCCGCGGGATCTGGATACGGGAGGCCGGTGAGTGTCGTGAAGTACGCGTCGTTCTCGCCGAAGTAGGTCGTCTCCATGTTCGCGATCGCCTTCACGTTCGCGAACGCCTCGCTGCGGCGCGAGTTGGCCTGGTAGTGCAGGAAGTTCGGGATCGCGGCGGCGGCCAGCAGCCCGATGATCGCCACCGATATCATCAGCTCGAGGAGTGTGAAGCCGGCGGGGCGTCGGTTGCCGATCTGCGCGAGAGACATGGCGAGCTCCGTTGCGACGAGGTTCGATGAGGGAGCTGAGCGGGGGCCGGGCCGACCCGGCCCCCGCTGCCTGGCATGCTCCGAAGGGACTAGAAGGTGCTCGTACCCGAGGACGTCCCGTCGCAGGGCTGGACGGTTGCAGCGATACCGCCGTCCGGGCACGACGTGTTCGTGGGACCCGAGTGGGCCTTGCTCGCGAGGTCCGACTTGTCGTAGTGCCACAGCTGCGCGTCAGCCTCGCCGTCGATGTCGGCCTGCGCCGAGGCGTGGAAGCCCGGCTCGACGCCGGGCGCCGCAACCTGGTCCTCGACCGCGTAGGTGAAGTACACGCGGCCCTCGGGCGACCAGCCGAGCGTTTGGAAGCCCACGCCCGGCACCGCATCCGAGTAGGCGCGCTTGCCAGTGGTCGGCGCGCCCGGCGGGGACTCGTCCGCCGACACGTATGCGTTGAACTCCGCGAAGAACGACTCCTCGGCGGTGCGGATCGCGGCCAGGTTCGACTTGCCCTCGGCCGACTTGGCCTTGAGCTGGAAGCGGAGGAAGTTCGGAATGGCGATCGCCGCCAGGATTCCGATGATGGCGACCACGATCATCAACTCGATGAGCGTGAAGCCGCCACGGCTCGTCTGAAATTTTCTCACGGTACTGATTCTCCTGCCCGTTCTGCGGTCCTCGGGCGGCTCTGCGAGTAGACGCCCTGCCAGGCCTCTACCTGCCGTACACCGGCGCACGCTCGGCGCCCGATTTCCCATCCGCGCCGAGGACGGAGCAACCTCCGTGCCAAGCGCAGCGCTGCCTGCTCACGCATCGGCAGCCACAGGCTGCAACTGGAGCGCGATTCAGGACTCACGAGTCTTCAACCGCGAGTGGCGACTGGGAGCGCTTCCTCCCGGGCAGTGACCAGATGCGTCACTCGGGTGACGAATCGCGTCACTGTGAAGCGCCGCCAGTGCAGTGCCGGCTGCGCTGGCAGCCCCAGGCGGCTCGGGCTAGCTTGCCCCGGCCCGGTTTTGCGCTCCCATCGTCTAGCGGTTCAGGACGTGGCCCTCTCAAGGCCAAAACACGGGTTCGATTCCCGTTGGGAGCGCCACCCCCCAAGCGGCGCCGCCGCGCGCAGGGAGCTGAAGGCGATCGATTGCATCGGTAGGAGCCCCGTGGCCGCCCCTGCGCAGTTCTCGTTCGTATTCCTCGACTGCGAATTCGGGGGCCTGGATCCCGAGCTCCACGACATCACCGAGGTCGCGATCATCGTGACCGACTACCGCCTCGCCGAGCTCACCAGCGCCGAGTGGAAGATCCACGCGCGCGCCGAGCGGATCAGCGCCGAGGCGGCCCAGATCAGCGGATATACGGCTGCGGCCTGGGAGGGAGCCCCGGGCCTGCGCCAGGTGCTGACGGAGCTCTCGGCGCTGCTGCCGAAGGCGGGGAAAGTCGTGCCCGCGGGACAGAACGTGCGCATGGACGTGATGTTTCTCGAGCGCGGGTTCAAGAGCTGCGGGATCGAGTATCCCTTCGACTACCACGTGATCGATCTGGCGACGCTCTTCTACGCCTGGTCACTGGTCGCGGGGGAACCGGTCTCCGCGCTCTCATTGCGCCAGGCGGCAACCCAGGCCGGGCTGATCCACGGCCCGGTGCCGCACCGCGCGATGTCCGATGCGCGGCTCACGCTCGACAGCTTCCGCCACTACATCGGGCGGCTCGCAGCCCTGCCGCCGCCGGAACCTGCGCCGGTCTCCGCGCCAACCGCCTGATCCGACGCCACCGGCTCGCGCATCCGCCTGGCCCACTTCCGCACGGCGCGCCGATCGAACCAGCCGAGCGCCCGCAGCAGTCCGCGCGCAGCCGCACTGGCCGGCGCGAGCGTGAGCGCCGACGCGAAGTCGATCAGCAGCGGCTCGCCCGAGAGGTCCGCGCGCAGGTTGCTGCGGTGCCCGAGGTCGAGGTGCAGCACGCCGCGCGCGTGCATCGCGGCGACGGCGCGCTCTGCAGCGGCGAAGAACTCCGGCGAGAAGGTCCACGGGCGCCGCGCCGAGAGGCGCGGGCCCGCGCGGTGCTCGAGCACGAGCGCGTCGCGATCGAGCCGGCCATGGCAGCGCGCGATGTTCGGGTGCCCCGCGAGCGCGGCATAGGCGCGCAGCTCGCGGCGCAGCGCGAGCCGGCCGAGCGTCGCGCGCAGCCAACGCGGGCGTGCGGCGTAGTCCTTCACGACCACGAGCCCGCGATCGGAATCCGCCAGCCAGACGTCTGGATTCCCGCGGCGCCCGCGGTGCAGTACCACGAGCGCGCGCCGCGCCAGCGCCGCGCGCGTCATGCCCGGACGCAGAGCGCGAACAGCCCCGCGAGCGCGCCGAGCAGCACCCCGAATTCGTCGTTCTGCGACGCGCGCTCGCGGCTCCAGCGCCGCTCGGCCAGCCGCGCGGCGGAAGCCGGCGGGCACCAGCCCCGAACGCGCGGCCAGAGCGCCGGAACGGCGCTGCGGTAGGCCGCGTAGGTCGCGCCGTAGCGCAGCAGCAGCCGCTCGCTCTCGACGCGCTCCTTGTAAGGCAGGTAGTAGCCGAAGTAGGCCGGCACGAAGATCGCGAGCACGAGCGCGAGCGACGCCGGGCCCGCCATCGCGCCGAAGCCGAGCGCGATCAGGAGCGTGCCGAGATACAGCGGATGGCGCAGGTGCGCGTAGGGACCCGAGAGCGTGAGCTCCTCGGTCTTGACCAGGTGGCCCGCGCTCCACAACCGCAGTGCGCAGCCGAGCGCGGCGACGCAGCCGCCCGTGGCGAGGCCGACGGCACTCGGCCGCGCGAGCCAGAGCCCGGCCGCCGCGAGTGCGTAGCCGGGCCACAGCCGCGGGGACAGATTCTTGCGCCGAAACGGATGCCGCACCGCCCGCACGTTAGCGAGCCGCAGCTTCAGCCCTTGAGTCCGCCTCCGGTCGCGACCCGCGTCCGCACCAGCTCCCAGAGCTCGCGGCGCAGCCGTTCCTTGAACTCGGGGTCTGCATCGACCGGGACATAGTCCGCTTCGAGGAACTCGCGCAGCTCGTCCAGGCTCGAGCCCTGTAGGAATTCGTCCAGGGTCGCCTCTCCCGCCGCGCCCGAGAACGGCGCATCCCCCGCGTTCTGCCCGGCCCGCCGGCCCTTTCCGTGACTCCCTCCTGTCATCGGGGGCCTCTCCTACGAGCTGGCCCGGGCGAGGCCCGGGTCGATGGCTTCCACGAGCATCCGCTTGACCCGGTACAGGCTCGAGCGGATGGCGTCGTTGGAGCGAGACATGCGGCGCGCAATCTCCGAAATCGAGAGATCCTCGATGTGCCGCAGCACGAAGACCTCGGCGTGCCAATCGGCCATCGCCTCGAGGCAGCCCTGAATCGCGGCGGCGGAGCGCTGCAGACTCAAGTTTTCCTCGGGCGTGCATGCCGACAGGTTGTGCGACACCTGCTGGAGCCCGGGCTCGGCGCGCTCGAGTCGCGCGTCGTAGGCGCGCGATCGGCGGACCTGGTTGTTCACCGTGTTCTTCGCGATGCCGTAGATCCACGACAGCAGCGAGGACTGGCCCCGATAGGCGTCGATGGACCGGAATACGGCTGTGAAAGTCTCTTGGACGACTTCTTCCGCATCCGCGCGATTGCGCAGGCGGTTGTACGCAAAGCTGTACACCCGCTGGAAGTAGCGACCGTAGAGGAGGTTGAAGTCTTCTTCGCTGGTGCGGCGGATCCCTTCGATGATCTCCAGATCGGTTCGCGTGGACTGCTTCAGCTTGGACGAGCGGCGACTCTGCATGCCGGGCAACGCGGATCTCCTCGCGGTGCCCCTCCCCAGGATTGTCGGTTCCAGGTTCCGACATCCGGTAAGTGCCGGATTCGCCGGCTTGGTGGCGCGCTACGCAGCTAGATTCAGTCGAGCTCCGCTCGGCACGGCCTCGCTGCGCGGCGGCTACGCCGCCAGGTCCCTCTGCGCTCCGCTCGGCTGGGCCTCGCTGCGCGGCGGCTACGCCTACGCTACGCCGCCTTGCCGATTCCGAGGAGCCCGTCGAGGCCGGGCGCGCCCTGGGCGAGCACCTTCCGCATCCGGTACAGGTTCGCCTTGATTGCGTCCTCGGACTTGCCGAGCGCGTCGGCGATCGCGCGGATCGATTGCCGCCGCAGGTGCTTCAGGTGGAAGATGCGGCGCTGGAGAGGTGTCAGGTCGTTCTCGATGACCTCCTCGCAGCGCACCAGCAGACGCCGCGCGTCGACGCAGCTCTCGGTGCTGGCCGCGTGGGACGGCGCCTGGTGCGCGTCGTCGTGATCGATCGGCAGCAGGCGCGGGCGCGGGCGGCGAAAGCGGCGGTTCACGGTGTTGCGTGTGATTCCGAAGATCCACACCAGCAACGTCGAGTTGCCCTGGAAGCGTCCGAGCGCGTTGAAGACCGTGAAGAAGACCTCCTGCGCGACGTCCTCGGCTTCGCCCGGATCGTTGAGCCGCTTCACCGCGAAGCGGTAGACCCGGGGGAAGTAGGCCTCGTACAAGAGCTCGAAATGCTCGCGGCTACCGGAGAGGATCTCCTGGATCAGCTCCGCATCGCTGTTCCAGGGCTTCTCTTGCTGGGACACGGGTACTCCTGGCGGGCTCCGTCGCATTGGTGGGCAGGGAGCGCGCGTTCCGGGCTGCCTCTGCAGCGGCCGGTACGGCGTCTGTGTCGATCGCTTCCGCAGCATTTGCGGTGAGTCCAGGCACTGCCCGACTCGGCTCGATCTCTCCCGGCTCCTCCTGCTCGACAGAACCCTTGGCAACTCGAAAAGTGGGGGGACTCGTCGTCCCGACCCGAACACAAAGCAATCTGCATGCCAGCTTCGAGAAGACCTGCAGATCTGGGCTTCAAACTTCTCTCGCAGTTGAGAAATTCGGCTCTGGTGGCCGCGCAATGGGCGCGCCGCCGAAGGGATTCCGGAGAACCCGGGTTCCACTTGTGTGAAGGTCGTTACTCTTTCTGGGAGTTGTGATTCCGTCGAACCAGGAAAAACTTTTCACACCGCGCGCCGGCGCCGCCGGCAGCCTCGGGCGGATCTACCCGGTAGCCCGGACCCGAGTTTCTAGAGGTAGCCCGGACCCGAGCTTCTAGAGAGAGGCAAGCCGCAGGCTTGCCGTGCGGGCAGGCCGGCTACGCCGGCCGCTAACCCGCAAGACCTGCCGCAGGCTTGCCGTGCGGGCAGGCCGGCTGTGCCGGCCGCTAACCCGCTAAAGCTTCTCCGGCGCGAGGTACCAGGCGTCGCCAGAGAGCTCCCAGCGATCGACCCGACTCAGATCGGTCGTGTCCGGCCGCAGCGGGCGCCCGTCCTCCCCTGCGATCTCGACACGAACGCGCGCGCGCTGCGGCGAATCGAAGACGAATTCCGTCACCCGCACGTGGTCCGGGCGGCTCTTCTCGAAGTGTTCGAGCTCCAGCCCCTGGGACAGATCCGCGTAGTAATCGAAGAAGCGCTCCTGGGTCTCGAAGTAGCCGCGCAGGGCGGGGTCGTTGAAGGTGTCCAGGGTGTTGAAGCGGCGCCCGGCCAGCAGCGCGTAGAAGGACTCGATGCGTTGTGCGAAAGCCTGCAGCGGCTCTGCACCGAGTTCGACCGGCTGCGCCGGCGGCTCGAGGCCACCGGAACCCGCGCAGGCCGCGGTGCCGAGCCCGAGCAGAGCCGCGGCGGCGAGAGAGCGTGCGCTCAGAGCCCCGCCTCCAGGCGATCCGCGAGCAGGCGCAGCAGCCCCTCGACAGGCACCCGCTCCTGGGTCATCCGGTCGCGATCGCGCAACGTGACCCGCTGATCCGCCTCGGATTCGAAATCCCAGGTCACGCACCACGGGGTGCCCACCTCGTCCTGCCGGCGATAGCGGCGGCCGATGTTGCCGGCATCGTCGTAGAACACATTCCAGCGCCGGCGCAGGTCGGCTGCGATGCGCTCCGCGGGCTCGGCGAGCTTCTTCGACAGCGGCAGCACCGCAACCTTGATCGGCGCCAGCGCCGGGTGGAAGCCCAGCACCGTGCGTTCCTCGCCGCCCTCGAGCTGCTCGACGCGATACGCCTGACACAGCAGTGCCAGGCAGCTGCGGTCGACGCCGACGGAGGTCTCGATCACGACCGGGAAGTAGTGCTCCTTGGTCGCCTCGTCCGTCACCGCGAGGTCCTTGCCCGAATACTCGGTGTGGCGCGACAGATCCCACTCGCCGCGGTCGTGGATGCCCTCGATCTCCTGCCAGCCGAAGGGGAACTTGAACTCGATGTCGACCGCCGCGTGCGCGTAGTGCGCGAGCTCCGTCGCGGCGTGCGGGCGCAGCCGCAGCACGTCGTCGCCGAGGCCGAGGCTGCGGTGGAACGCGACGCGCTGTTCGCGCCAGTGCTCGAACCACTGCTCGCGCTCCGCTGCGCGGCAGAAGAACTCGAGCTCGGCCTGCTCGAACTCGCGAGATCGGAACGTGAAGTTGCGCGGGTTGATCTCGTTTCTAAATGCCTTGCCGATCTGGGCGATTCCGAAGGGGATTTTCTGGCGCGCGGCCTCGCGCACGCGCTTGAAGTCGCTGAAGATCGGCTGGCAGGTCTCGGCGCGCAGATACGCGATCGCGGCCGCGTCGCTGGAAGCGCCGATGCGGGTCTCGAGCATCAGGTTGAAGTTGCGCGGCTCAGTCAGATCGTGCTGAGATGTGCCCTGGCGTGCGGAGCAGGGCTCCACGTCCGCGAGCTGATCCGCGCGGAAGCGCTTCTTGCAGGCCTTGCAGTCGACCATCGGATCGCTGAAGTGCTCGACGTGGCCGGACGCCTCCCAGGTTCGCGGGTGGGAGATGATCGAGCTGTCGATGCCTTCGACGTCCGGGCGCTCGCGCACCACGCCCTGCCACCAGAGAGCCTTGAAGTTGTTCTTGAGCTCGACACCCAGAGGCCCGTAATCCCAGAAGCCATTGATGCCGCCATAGATCTCGCTCGAAGCGAAGATCAAGCCGCGCCGCGCGCACAGCGACACGAGGTCGTCCATGCGCTCGAGGCCCGCGTGCGCGAGTACGCGTTCACTCATGCCTGGGTCGCCTTTCTGACTTCGGGGAGGCTGAGGATCGCGCAGTATACGGGCTCGCCCCGCGCGGAGGACCCGCGAGCAGCGCATCGAGAAAAGGCTCGCTGCGGAGCTCGATCCCGAGGTGGAAGCGCTGGAAGCGCTCGAGCAGCTCGCGCGCCTCCTCGAGACAGGCGGGCGGGAGGACGAGTCGCCCGAGGCGATCCTCGTCCAGGCGCAACAGCAGCTGCAGCGCGCGCAGCGTGCCGACGTGCACCTGGAGCAGGCCGTCCTGGCGCAGGCCGCAAGACCCGCAGAGCGGGCCGCCGTCCGCAACGTGGAATCCGACCCGCGGCGATCCAGTGGCCTCCGCGCCGCAGCGCACGCAGCGCGCGAGCTCCGGGCGCAGCCCCAGCAGGTCGAGAAGCCGCAGCTCGAGATACAGGCGCAGCCGAGCGTCCGGGGGCCGCTCGGAGGCCGCGGCGAGCGCGCGCAGCGAGAACGCGAACAGGCGCTGCGTATCGGTGCGCGCCCCGCCTTCGGGCGCGAGCCGGTCGAGCAGCTCGAGCAGGTAGCAGCCGAGCGCGAAGCGCGCAGGCTGCTCGCGCAGCGGCGAGAACGCGCGAATCAGGACTGCCTGGTCCAGACGCGCCATCGCGCCCTCGCGCCGGCGGTCGATCTGCACACGCAGGTGATTGAACAGATCGAGGGTGCCCGCGAAGCGCTTCACACTGCGGCGCGCGCCCTTCGCGATCGCCGTCAAGCGGCCGCTCTCGGGGATCAGCAGATGCAGGATGCGATCCGACTCGCCGAAGTCGATGGAGCGCAACAGGATCGCGGTCGTCTGCAGCGAGGTCACGCGAGTGAGTGTAGGCGCGGGGGAGATCAGCGATCAGGGCGTCGCAGGCGCCTCGAGTGGCAACGGCAGCGGCGCCTGCGCGGCGGGCGCGGGACCCGCGCCCCCGGCTTCGGCCCGAGCGGTGTCCGGAGTCGCTGCGGAGGCGGCGGACAGCTCTCCCTCGGCTGCCGCGAGCGATCGCACCGGATCGGAGCGCAGCACCCATTCGGCACGCGAGCTGCCGGCGGCAGCAGTGGCCGGTGCGGGATCCCCTCCGCGGAGCCAGAGCACGAGAGCGATCAGCAGCGCAGCGACCACGAGCAGCGCGATCGCGATTCCCGATCGGCCGCCCTCTCCCGCGGCCGCGGCATCCGGAACGGGTTCGGCCAGCAGGCGTGTGACGGCTTCGTCGGCATCCAGGCCGAGCGCGAGCGCAACCGTGCGCACGAAGCCGCGCGCGAAGCCGTCGGGCTTCTGGTCGAAGGCTCCCGACTCGAGTCGCGCGAGCGAGCGGATCGGGATCTTGGTGCGGGTCGCGAGCTCCTCGAGCGTGATCCCGCGCAGCTCGCGCTGGCGCGCGAGATAGCGGCCGATCGAGGCCTCCCCCGCGTCTAGCGCAGCTGCTTCAGGTACGTTTCGGACTTCCGTCCCCATCGCCCGTCCGGATCCTGAACCACCGCCTTGCGCAGGTAGCCGCGCGCGCGATCGCGCTGCCCTGCATCGGCGTAGAGCTGGCCGAGGTGATAGTTCGCCTCGGCGGCTGCATTGTCGTTCGGACGCAGCTCCAGCACCTGCTCGAACAGGCGCATCGCCTCGCTGCGCTTCCCCTCATCGCGCGCGAGGATGCCGAGGTTGAGCAGCGCCGGCCAGTAGCGATCGTTGAACTCGAAGGCCTCTTCGAAGGCGCGGCGAGCGGATTCGATCCGGCCGAGCTTGTAGTCGGCCCAGCCGCGGTGGGTCAGCGCCTGCCACGGCGCGGGGAAGGTCGGGTCATCCGCCAGGATCGCGCACTGCGCGATCGCCTCCGGGTAGCGTTCGAGATCGATGTAGAGCGCCGAGAGCGAGACGCGCGCATCGTGGTAGTCGGGGCGCAACTCGAGGACCTTCAGCAGCTCGGCCTCGGCCTCGGGGAGCCGCTGCTTGCGCAGGTACGCGTCGGCGAGTGCATAGCGGATCTCGGGATTCTTGGAGTCGAGCAGCGCGGCCTTGCGCAGCTCCCGCAGCGCGAGCGCCGCGCGTCCGCTCTTCAGGTGGTCCACGCCGATGTTGAAGTGGGACTGCGCGCGGCGGCGGTCGAGCTGCTGCTGCTCGCGCTGCGCCGGAGTGCTGCAGCCCGCCGCGAGCAGCAGCCACGCGCTGCAGAGAACCAGGCGCCATCCCATGTCGAAACCCCCTGCCGTGGACCCGTCGGGTCTCGGCGCAATCTCTAGAATCGACTGCGCAGCCGCAGGCTCAAGCTCTCGAACTCCTGCCGCTCGCCCGGCCGGGCCTCGCCTGCGGGCTCGACTTCCGGCGCGGGCGCTGCCGCGCGCAGCGCCGCGGCGGGTGCCGGAAAGCGGAACTTCGAGAGCCTCGGCGCTGCCGCCTGCGCCGCGGCAGCTGCGCGAGCCGGGCTCAGCATCCGATCGACCCCGGTCCCGGCCAGAACCGCGTGCAGATCATTCGAAGCCCCGGGGGCGCGCGCCCGCGGCTGCGTCCCGGACGCGGGGGGCTGAGCCGACTCCCGAGCCTCGCGGGTCAGCTCCTCGACCCGGCGCGCGACCGGCGTCCGCGGGTGCGGCGGCACGCGCGGCTTGCGCTCGAGGCCGATCTCCCGGTCTGCCGCAGCCTCCGGCTCGAGTGGCGCTGCGGGCGGGTGTACGGGATCGGGCTTCGGACCCGGAGCTGGCTGGGTTCGCGCCGAGCGACGCCGCGGCGGGTCGGGTTGCAGCAGCCAGAACGGCAGCGCGTCGCTCGGCCCGTCGTCGTCGAGCATCGCGAGCGGAGCGCGCGGCAGGTCCGGGATCCCCAGCCCGTCGGGGAGTATCGCTGGGAGCGGACTCAAATCGCCGGACGCCACGCGCGAGGGACGACTCGCTGCCGCCGGGGGGGCACTCGGAACGGGTCGCGGAGCGGACGGCGGCCGGTTCGGGACCGCCGGACCCGGATGCGCCCGCAGGCTCGACGCTGCCACCGGCTCACGCGCTGCGGCCAATTGCTCTGGAAGCTCGTCGATGAAGTCCGCCCAGAGACGCGCAGCCTCGCGCTGGCCTTCGTCACCGCGCGACTCGACCTCGTCGTCGTCGAACAGGAAGCCCATGCTCTCCGCGAAGGAGAGCGCCGCATCCACGACCACGGACGCGCTGCTGAATTCGGCCAGCTCCTCGCCTGCGCAGTAGAAGAGCATCTGACCGCTCCGGGTCGCGCGCAGGGCGATCGTGATGCGGGGTTCCGCTCCGGCGTGCAGCGCGACGGCCGCCCGGGCGGGGCCCACCGGCAAGCCCTCCAGTGCCACCACTGGCGCGTTCATCGAGAAGCGCAGCACGCGCAGCTCGCTGCAATGGCGCTCGGCAGCTGCGTCCGCGGGGAAGAACATCTCCTGGGGTATCGGGGCGCTCGGGCCCTGGCTTGAGCCTCTCCGCCCCGCAGGAAATGCCCGAAGCCCTCGTGATTCCGAGCCGTTTTCGGCTCCCCGGGGCAGCCTGCCCGAGCGCACTACCGGGCCGCCGGGCTGCGGGTAGAATGGAAGCCCCGTGGGTCGAGCCGATCGGCCCCTCTTTTTTGCCCGTCCGGCCCGGTTTCGAGTCCCGACCGCAGGGGAGCATCCAGCTCGAGTTATGTCGAAGAAGAAGGTCGAAGAGATCCAGCGCGTCGCGATCCGCTTCACCGGAGACTCTGGCGACGGCATGCAGCTGACCGGTACCAAGTTCACCGAATCGACCGCGCTCGCGGGGAACGACCTCGCCACCCTGCCCGACTTCCCAGCCGAGATCCGCGCGCCTGCCGGCACGCTCGCCGGCGTCTCGGGCTTCCAGGTGCACTTCGCCGCGGAAGACGTGCGCACGCCCGCGGATCATCCGGACGTTCTGGTGGCCTTCAACCCCGCCGCACTCAAGGCCAATCTCGGCGACGTCCGGCCCGGCGGCATGGTGATCGTCAACAGCGACTCGTTCAACGACAAGGCGAACGCGAAGGCCGGCTACGACAGCGATCCCCTGCCCGCGCTGCGCGACCGCTACCGGATGGTCGAGATCCCCTTCACGCGCCTGAATCGCGAGGCGATCAAGGATCTCGGCCTCTCGGGCCGCGACGCCGACCGCACCAAGAACTTCTTCGCGCTCGGCCTGATGTTCTGGCTCTACAACCGCCCGATGGACTCGACGCTCAAGTGGATCGAGCAGCAATTCAAGGGCAAAGGCGCGCTGCTCGAGGCAAACCAGCGCGTGCTGAAGGCCGGCTACGCATTCGGCGAGACCACGGAGCTCTTCCCGGTTTCCTACGTCGTGCCGCCGGCCAAGATCCAGCCCGGTCTCTACCGCAACATCACCGGCGGAACCGCGCTGGCCTGGGGCGTCGTCGCCGCGAAGGCGCTCTCGGATCTCCCGCTGCTGCTCGCGGCCTATCCGATCACGCCGGCGAGCGAAGTGCTGCACGAGGTCTCGCGCTTCCGCCACTTCGGCGTCAAGACCTTCCAGGCCGAGGACGAGATCGCCGCGATGAGCGCCGCGATCGGCGCGGCCTTCAGCGGCGCGATCGGCGTGAGCACCACGAGCGGACCCGGCTTCGTATTGAAGCAGGAAGCGCTGGGCCTGGCGGTGATTGCCGAGCTTCCGGTCGTCGTCGTGGACGTGCAGCGCGCGGGCCCCTCGACTGGCATGCCGACGAAGAACGAGCAGGCCGACCTCCTGCTCGCGCTCTTCGGCCGGAACTCCGACAGCCCGGTTCCGGTGATCGCGGCGATGACGCCGGGCGACTGTTTCTACACCGTGATCGAAGCGGTGCAGATGGCGATCCGGTACATGACGCCCGTCATCATGCTCGCCGACAGCTACCTCGCCAACAGCGCCGAGCCGTGGCTGATCCCGAACGTCGAGACGCTGCCGCGGATCACGGCCTCATTCGCAAGGGATGCGAAGAGCTTCCAGCCCTACAAGCGCGACCCGGAAACGCTCGCGCGACCCTGGGCGATTCCGGGCACGCCCGGCCTCGAGCACCGCATCGGCGGTCTCTCGAAGCAGGACGTGAGCGGCGACGTGTCCTACGACGGTTCCAACGCGCAGCGCATGCAGGAGCTGCGGCACGAGAAGATCGCGCGCATCGCGAACGAGCTGCCGCCGGTCGAAATCAACGGCGCGGCGCGCGGACAGCTGCTCGTCGTGGGCTGGGGCGGCACCTACGGCGCGATCAGCTCCGCGGTCGACGAGGCGCGCGCCGCGGGTGCGGCGGTCTCGAGCATCCACCTGCGCCACCTGAATCCGTTCGCGTCGAATCTCGGCGAGGTGCTGCGATCCTTCGACCGCGTGCTGGTGCCCGAGCTCAACCGGGGCCAGCTCGCGCGGCTGCTGCGCGCGGAGTTCCTGGTCGACGCCATGACGCTCTCGAAACTCGAAGGACAGCCCTTCCGCGTGGAGGAGATCCGCGCGCGCATCGACTCGCTGCTGAAGGGAGACAAGTAAACGATGGCCGCTCTACCTGCGACCGCCACCCTCACGGCCAAGGACTTCGCGTCGGATCAGGACGTCCGCTGGTGCCCGGGCTGCGGCGACTACTCGATCCTCGCAAACATCCAGCGCGTGATGCCGGAGCTCGGCATCCCGCGCGAAAACTTCGTGTTCGTGTCGGGCATCGGCTGCTCGAGCCGATTCCCGTACTACATGAACACCTACGGCTTTCACACCATCCACGGCCGCGCGCCCGCCTTCGCGACCGGCATCAAGCTCGCGCGCCCGGAGCTCTCGATCTGGGTCGTCACGGGCGACGGCGACGGCCTCTCGATCGGCGGCAACCACCTGCTGCACACGATCCGGCGCAACGTCGACCTGCAGATCCTGCTCTTCAACAACCGCATCTACGGGCTGACGAAGGGCCAGTATTCGCCGACCTCGCGCGTCGGCGTGAAGACCAAGAGCACGCCCGACGGCTCGATCGACCATCCGCTCGATCCGGTCTCGTTTGCGCTCGGCGCCGGCGCGACCTTCGTCGCGCGCACGGTCGATGTGCATGCCACGCATCTGCAGGAGATCCTGCACCGCGCCCACGCGCACCAGGGCACCTCCTTCGTCGAGATCCTGCAGAACTGCCCGGTGTACAACGACGACGAGTGGATCGAGGTCGAAGACCGCAAGCAGCGCGTCGAAGCCGCGCTGACGCTCGCAGACGGCGAGCCGCTGGTCTGGGGCGCGCCCGGCCAACGCCGCGGCATCCGCATCCACGACGGGATTCCCTCGATCGTGCCGCTCAACGACAGCGACGACCCGGTCTCGAAGGGCGTGGCCGTCCATTACGAGCGGCACGAGACGCCGGCCTACGCCTTCGCGCTCGCGAGCCTCGCGCGCCCCGACTTCCCGCTGCCGATCGGCGTGTTCCGCGCGGTCGCGAAGGCGTCCTACGAGAGCGCGCTCGAGTCACAGGTGCAACGCGCCATCGAGACGCGCGGCCAGGGCGACCTGAAGCAGCTGCTGAACAGCGGCGACACCTGGCGGGTCGAGGCCTAGGACGCCAGCGCTCCGCAGCCGGAGCGCGATCGCGTTCGCTGCCGGCGCGTGAACCGTTTGCGACGCCACCTGGGTGTGAAGGTGGGCGCCATCATCGTCACCCACTCGTCTACGAGTTTCTTTCCGGTGTCCGCTGGAATCTCGATCCGCGCCACCTACGAAGGGCTGGGCGCGGTGACTGCCACTTTCGCGGAGGATTGACGGAATCACGCCGCCGTCGAGGCCTGCCTCGGGCGTGTCGCAAGGCTGCGGGAACGCGTACTCTCGAGGGGGCGCAGGGGAGGAAGCCCGCATGTACGATCGCCGCGAGCTGCTCCGCCGTGGACTCGCGCTCGGCGTCGCGCCGGTGCTGTTGCCCTTCGCGGGCTCGCCCAGCGGGGCCGCCGTGCTGCCGCCGCGCGTGCGGCGGCGCGTCCCACTCGGCCGGACCGGCCTCGAGCTGCCCGACATCGCCTTCGGCGCGTCGGCGCTGTCCGGCGACGAGGCGCTGGTTCGGCACGCGCTCGCCCGCGGCATCAGCTATTTCGATACCGCCGAGGGCTATCGCGGCGGCAGCTCTGAGGAGACGCTCGGGCGCGCGCTCTCGGGACGCCGCGACGAGGTGCTGCTCGCGAGCAAGCAGAGCGCGGGCGCAGACGCGAAGCGCGCCGAGCTCTTCGAGACGCTCGAGCGGAGCCTGCGCCGGCTACGCAGCGACCACATCGACGTCTATTTCAACCACGCCGTGAACCACCCGGGCCGGCTGCGCAATGACGAGTGGCACGAGTTCGCGTCGCGCGCGAAGGCGCAGGGCAAGATCCGATTCAGCGGCCTGTCCGGCCACGGGGGCCGGCTCGTCGAGTGTCTCGACCTCGCCGTGGACGAGGGCCTCGTGGACGTGGTGCTCGTCGCGTTCAACTTCGGCCAGGATCCGGCCTTCTACGAGCGCTTCACCGGCAGCTTCGACTTCGTGGCGCGCCAGCCCGAGCTGCCGCGCGTACTCGCGAAGGCGCGCGCGAAGGGCATCGGCGTCGTCGCGATGAAGACGCTGCGCGGCGCGCGCCTGAACGACATGCGGCCCTACGAGGGTGCGGGTGCGACCTTCGCGCAGGCTGCCTTCCGCTGGATCTTCGCGACCGGTCTCGCGGATGCACTCGTCGTCACGATGCGGAGCCCCGAGCAGGTGGACGAGTACCTCGGCGCCTCGGGCTGGACCGCGCTGCACCCGGCCGACGCGGGCCTGCTGCGCCGCTATGCGCGGCAGACCGAGCGCACGCAGTGCCGCTACGGCTGCAGCGACTGCGCGAGCGCGTGCCCGGCGGGCGTCTCGATCCCCGACGCGCTGCGCGCGCGCATGTACGCCTTCGATTACGAGGAGCCGAACCTGGCGCGCGCGGCGCTCGCCGAAGCCGGCGGCGCGGCCGCGTGCCTCGGCTGCGACGGTTCTCCGTGCGCGACGGCCTGCCCGCACGGCGTCGCGATCCCGGGGCTCACGAAGCAGGTCGGCGCGGCTTTCGGAACGGCTTGAAGTCGCGCGCGCACGCTGCGGGGAGGCCTCCGGCGCCTCGCTCGGCTCGGGCGGACCGGCGCAGGCCGAAGCGGGCCGACGCGGGCGAGCTCCTCCGGAGCTCGAGGGCCTCTGCGCTGCGATCGCTCGCCGCACTCTGGCTCAGCGGCTGCGCGTGGTTCCCGCCGCTGCCCGCGCCGCGCCTCGCGGAGCCCTGGGGCGTCTACGAGATCGACGCGGAGCAGATCTCCGAATCGTCGGGCCTCGTGATGAGCCGCACCCACGCGGGCGTGCTGTGGACGCACAATGACTCCGGCGACGTGCCGCGCATCTTCGCGCTCGACCGCCGCGGCCAGCTGCTCGCGGAGTTTCCGATCGAGGGCGCGTCGAACGTCGACTGGGAAGACATCGCGATCGACGATGCACAGCACCTCTACCTCGGCGACACCGGCAACAACGCGAGTGACCGGCGAGACCTCGTCGTCTACCGCATCCGCGAGCCCGATCCCACGGCGCCGCCGGGTCCGGTGCGCGTGGAACGCGCGCTGCGCTTCCGCTATGCCGACCAGATCGCGTTCCCGGATCCGGAGCGCGACGTCGACAGCGAGGCGATGCTCTGGTGGGACGGCGCGCTCTACCTCTTCACGAAACACCGCAGCGACACGCGCAGCAAGCTCTACCGGCTTCCCGACGAGCCCTCCGCGGGCGAGCGCGCGCTCGAGCCGCTCGCCGTGCTCGAGCTCGGCGGCGAGCCGAGCTCGCTCGCGGGCAACACGAGCGCGGCCGACCTCAGCGCGGATGGGCGCTACGTCGCGCTACTTACCTACCGGATGCTCTTCGTCTACGAGCGCACGGGGCCGCATCCGCTGCCGAGCGGGCCGGTCGCGCGCATCGCGCTCGACCGGCGGCGCACCCGGCAGGTGGAAGCGATCGCGTGGGATGGCGAGGCGCTCGTGATCGGCAACGAGCAACGCCAGCTCTTCCGGATTCCGACGCCGCTCGCAGCGTGGCTCGATCGCTACCCGCCGCGCGTGCAGGACGAATGAGCCACAGTTGTCCGCGCCGCTCACGCTCGACGCGATCGCGCGCCGTGCCGGCCTGAGCGCGCGCACGCTCAACCGCCGTTTTCGCGAGCAGGCGAGCACCACGAGCCCACGAGACTACCGGCGCGCGTTTCGCACTGTCTCGAGCTGCCGCTGAGACCTGATGAAAATAACTGGCTTCGGCGAGCTGCATGCCCAGCTCGCCGGCGTGGCGTTGCGCGCCTTGGGCCTAACCGGCCAAGCCCGGGACCAGTTTGGCCAGCGTCGCGCCGATCTCCGCCGGCGAGCGCGCGACCGCGACGCCGGCGGCTTCGAGCGCGGCGATCTTGTCCGAGGCGCGGCCCTTGCCGCCCGCGATGATCGCGCCCGCGTGGCCCATGCGCTTTCCGGGCGGCGCGTTCTGGCCGGCGATGAAGGAGACGACCGGCTTCTTCATGCGCGTGCGGATGAACTCGGCGGCGGTCTCCTCGGCAGAGCCGCCGATCTCGCCGATCATCACGACAGCCGTTGTGTCGGGATCTGCTTCGAAGAGCCCGAGCGCGTCGACGAAGTTCGTGCCGATCACCGGATCGCCGCCGATGCCGATGCAGGTGCTCTGGCCGATGCCGAGGCGCGAGAGCTGGTCGACGGCTTCGTAGGTCAGCGTGCCCGAGCGCGACACCACGCCGACCGTTCCCGGGCGCGTGATGCGCGCGGGCATGATGCCGATCCGGCACTGGCCGGGGGTCACCAGGCCCGGGCAATTCGGGCCGACGAGGCGTGTCTTCGAGCCGCGCAGCGCGCGCTTCACGCGCAGCATGTCGAGCGTGGGAATGCCCTCGGTGATGCAGACCGCGAGCGGCAGGCCGGCGTCCATCGCCTCGAGAATCGCGTCGGCGGCGCCCGGCGGCGGCACGAAGATCACGCTCGCGTTGGCGCCCGTGGCCTTCACGGCGTCGGCCACGGTGTCGAAGAGCGGGATCTGGTCGACCTCGGTCCCGCCCTTGCCGGGCGCGACGCCGCCGACGACCTGGGTGTGGTACTCGCGCGAGAGCCCCGCGTGGAAGCGCCCCATCTTGCCGACGCCCTGGATCAGGAGTCGGGTGTTCTTGTCGCAGAGGATCGCCACGGTTGGTCCTTCCCTTTCCAGCGCCTAGCGACCGCGCGCCGCGGCCACGGCCTTCTGCCCGGCTTCTTCGAGCGTCTCCGCCGGCGTGATGTCGAGCCCGGAGGCCGCCAGCACTTCGCGGCCCTTCTCGGAGTTGGTGCCCTGGAGCCGCACGACGAGCGGAACCTTCACGCCCAGATCCTTCGCCGCGGCGACCACCCCCTCGGCGATCAGGTCGCAGCGCACGATCCCGCCGAAGATGTTCACGAGGATCGCCTTCACGCTGGCGTCGCGCAGGATCAGCGAGAAGGCCGCCTTGACCTTCGCCTCGTCGGCGCCTCCGCCGACGTCGAGAAAATTCGCGGGCTTCCCTCCGCAGACCTGGATCATGTCGAGCGTCGCCATCGCGAGGCCCGCGCCGTTCACCATGCAGCCGATGTTGCCGTCGAGGCCCACATAGGCGAGGTCGATTTCGTGCGCCTCGCGCTCGCGCGCGTCCTCTTCGTCCGGGTCGCGCAGCTTCGCAATCTCCGGATGCCGGTAGAGCGCGTTGTCGTCGAAGTTGAGCTTCGCGTCGAGCGCGAGCAGCTCGCCGCTCTTCGTCACCACGAGCGGGTTGATCTCGACCTGCGACGCATCCTTCTCGACGAAGAGCCGGTACAGGCCGCCGAGGAAGACCTGCAGCCGCTCGATCTGCTCCGCCGTGAAGCCGAGGCCGAAGCCGATCTGCCGCACCTGGTACTCGCGCAGTCCGACGTTCGGATCGATCAGCACCGAGAGGATCTTCTCGGGGCTGCGCTCGGCGACTTCTTCGATCTCCATGCCGCCTTCGGTCGAGGCGATCACGGCGAGCTTCTCCTCGGCGCGGTCGAGCACGATCGCGAGGTAGCACTCGCGCGCGATCTCGGAGCCAGCCTCGACGTAGACCTTGCGCACGGTCTTGCCCTCGGGCCCCGTCTGCTTCGAGACGAGCTGCATGCCGAGGATCTGGCTCGCGGCCTGCTTGGCCTCGCCGCCGCTCTTCGCGAGCTTGATGCCGCCGGCCTTGCCACGGCCGCCCGCGTGCACCTGCGCCTTCACGACGACGACGCCGGGCGGCAGCTCGCGCACGGCCTCTTCGGCCTCTCCCGCGGTCGTCGCCAGCTTGCCCGGCGGAACGGCCACGCCGAACTGCCGCAACAATTCCTTCGCCTGATACTCGTGAACGTTCATCGGGTGACTCCCGGGGACGTTGTTGCCTTTTGCCTTTTCGGCTGCCGAAAAGGCAAAAGGCAACAACGTCCCCGCTTAGATCTGGATCTGATCGACGAGGGTCTTCACGTGCTGCACCGATTCGTCGAAGAGCTTGCGCTCGTCGGGGTTCAGCTGGACCTCGAGCACCCGCTCGACGCCGCCCGCGCCGAGCACGCAGGGAACGCCGACATAGAGGCCCGAGACGCCGTACTCGCCCTCGAGCAGGCAGGCACAGGCGAGCACGCGCTTCTTGTCCTTCAGGATCGCCTCGGCCATCTCGATCGCCGCGAGCGCGGGCGAGACGAAGGCCGAGCCGGTCTTGAGCAACGCCACGACCTCGCCGCCGGCGCCCTTCGTGCGCTCGACGATCGCGTCGATCTTCTGCTTCGAGAGCAGCTGGCCGACCGGGATGCCGGCCACCGTGCAGTAGCGCGTGAGCGGCACCATCGTGTCTCCGTGCCCGCCGAGCACCAGCGCGGTGACGTCTTCGACCGAGACGCCGAGCTCCCAGGCGATGAAAGCGCGCAAGCGCGCCGAGTCGAGCACGCCGGCCATGCCGACCACCCGCTGCTTCGGAAAGCCCGAGACCTGCTTGAAGGTGTAGACCATCGCGTCGAGCGGATTCGAGACGACGATCACCTGGGCCTTCGGCGCATGCTCGCGCACGCCCACGGCGACCTGCTTCATGATCGAGAGGTTCGTCTTGAGCAGGTCGTCGCGCGACATGCCGGGCTTGCGCGCGAGGCCGGCCGTGATGATCACGAGATCCGCGCCCGCGATGTCCTCGTAGCGGTTGGTGCCCGTCATGCGCGCGTCCGCGCCGAGCAGGGGCGCGCCCTCGGCCATGTCGAGCGCCTTGCCCTGCGGCAGGCCCTCGACGACGTCGAAGAGCACCGGATCTCCGAGCTCGCGGTAGGCGATCTGCTCCGCCAGCACTCCGCCGATGTTGCCGCCGCCGATCAGCGCAATCTTCTTGCGTGCCATGGAAGTCCTTCTCCTGAGCGCTAGTTCATGTTCTGGAGGATGGCGTCGCCGAACTCGCTGCACTTGAGCTTCGTGGCGCCGTCCATCAGCCGGTGGAAGTCGTAGGTCACGGTCTTGTTCGCGATCGACTTCGCGATGCCCTTCTCGATCAGATCGGCCGCCTCCGTCCAGCCCATGTGGATCAACATCATGACGCCGGAGAGGATCACCGAGCTCGGATTCACGAGGTCCTGGTCGGCGTACTTGGGCGCGGTGCCGTGGGTCGCCTCGAAGATACCGTGGCCGGTCTCGTAGTTGATGTTCGCGCCCGGCGCGATGCCGATGCCGCCGACCTGCGCGGCGAGCGCGTCGGAGAGATAATCGCCGTTCAGGTTCAGCGTCGCGATCACGTCGAACTCGGTCGGGCGCGTCAGCACCTGCTGCAGCGTGATGTCGGCGATCGAATCCTTGATCAGCAGCTGCCCCTGCGGCGGCTTGCCGTCGCAGTCGTCCCAGCCGACCGCGCGCCCGCGAAATTCGCGCCGCACGAGCTCGTAGCTCCAGTCGCGAAACGCGCCTTCCGTGAACTTCATGATGTTGCCCTTGTGCACCAGCGTCAGGCTCTTGCGCTTTTGCGCGATCGCGAAGTCGAGCGCGGCGCGCACCAGCCGCTCGGTGCCTTCGCGCGAGACGGGCTTGATCCCGATGCCCGAGCTGTCGGGGAAGCGGATCTTGTCGACGCCCATCTCGTCGCGCAGGAACGCGATCAGCTTGCGCGCCTCGGGCGATTCCGCCTGCCACTCGATGCCGGCGTAGATGTCCTCCGAGTTCTCGCGGAAGATCACCATGTCGACGTCCTGCGGGCGCTTCACGGGGCTCGGCACGCCGTGGTACCAGCGCACCGGGCGCAGGCAGACGTAGAGATCCAGCAGCTGGCGCAGCGCGACGTTCAGGCTGCGGATGCCACCGCCGACCGGCGTCGTGAGCGGGCCCTTGATCCCGACCAGATAGGCGCGGAACGCGTCGAGCGTGCTCTCGGGCAGCCACTCGCCGGTCTCGTCATGGGCCTTCTGCCCGGCCAGCACCTCCATCCAGGCGATCTTGCGCGCGCCGCCGTAGGCCTTCTGGACCGCGCCGTCGATCACGCGCACCGCTGCACGCCAGATGTCGCGCCCGGTGCCGTCGCCCTCGATGAAGGGCAGAATCGGGCGCTCGGGTACGTGCAGCACGCCTTTCGCGTCCTGTGTGATCTTGGCGCCGCCGGGCGGCGGCGTGGGTCGGAAGCTCGCCATCCTGGTCTCCCCCTGTGTCGAAACGATCTCAGTGACCGGCGCCGCCGCGCGCGGTTGCGCCCGGCGCCTGCGCCGGCGCCGGCGCGATGCGCAGCCGCAGCTCCTCGAGCTGCTCGGGCTCGACGCCCGATGGCGAATCCATGAACAGGTCTTGACCCCGCTGGGTCTTCGGGAATGCAATCACGTCGCGCAGGCTTTCGCAGCCGGCCGCAATCATCGCCCAGCGGTCGCAGCCGAATGCGAAGCCGCCGTGAGGCGGCGCGCCGGATTCGAGCGCCTTCAGCATGAAGCCGAAGCGCTCCTCGGTGCGCTCGGGCGCATAGCCCAGGATTTCGAAGATCCGGCGCTGCACGTCGGCGCGGTGGTTGCGCAGGCTGCCCGAGCCCAGCTCGACGCCGTTCACGACGACGTCGTAGTGGGTCCCGCGCACCGCGAGCGGCTGCGTCGCGAGCAGCTCGAGCTCCGATTCGAGCGGCGCGACGAAGGGCTGGTGCACATAGGTGAGTTGGCCCTGCTCGTCGCTCTCGAAGAGCGGGAAATCGACCACGAAGAGGGCGTCCCACTGGCGGCCGTCGACGCGGCCGAGGCGCTGGCCGAGGTCGGTGCGCAGCCGCGAGAGGATGCCATTCGCGCGCGTGGCGCCGTCGGCCTGGAACAGCACCACGCTGCCGGGCCGCGCAGCCGTGCGGCGCGTGATCTCCGCGCGCTCGTGCTCCGAGAGGAACTTCGCGATCGGCGACTGCCAGCTGCCGTCGGGCTGCACGCGCAGCCAGGCCAGGCCCTTGCCGCCGAGCTCCTTCTTGACCATCGCCTCGATGCGGTCGATCTCGCTGCGGCCGAGGCCCTCCGCGTCGTGGATCGGCAGGCACTTGACGATGCCACCCGCGTCGACCGCGGCGCGAAACGCGCGGAAGCCGCTCTCGCGAAACACGTCGGTCAGGTCCGCGAGCTCGAGCTGGATGCGCGTGTCCGGGCGGTCCGAGCCGAAGCGCGCGATCGCGTCGGCGTAGGAGAGATGCGGGAAGGGCCGCGCGAGCTCGACGCCCGCGGCTTCGCGGAAGCCGCGCACGCAGACCTCCTCGAGCACGTCCAGCACCTCCTCGACGCCGCAGAAGGCCATCTCGAGGTCGATCTGCGTGAACTCGAGCTGGCGATCCGCGCGCTGGTCCTCGTCGCGGAAGCAGCGGGCGATCTGGAAATAACGGTCGTAGCCGGCCATCATCAGCAGCTGCTTCATGATCTGCGGCGACTGCGGCAGCGCGTAGAAGGACCCGGGCTGGAGCCGGCTCGGCACCAGGAAGTCGCGCGCGCCCTCGGGCGTCGAGCGCGCGAGCATCGGCGTCTCGATCTCGAGGAAACCGCGCTCGCAGAGCGTGCGCCGCACCGACTGATACAGCGCGTGGCGCACGCGCAGCGCGCGCTGGAGCGGCGGCCGGCGCAGGTCGTGCACGCGGTGCGCGAGGCGCACCGACTCGTCGACCGCGATCTCCGCCTGGATCGGAAAGGGCGGCGGCGTCGCGCGGTTGAGCAGCCGCAGCTCGCGCACTTCGAGCTCGAGCTCGCCCGTCGCGAGGCGCGGATTCACGGTGTCCAGCGAGCGGCGCTGGACGACGCCCTGCACCAGGATCACGAACTCGTCGCGCAGCGCGCGCGCCTTCGCGTGCGCTGCGGGTTGCGCGTCGGGGCGGAACACGACCTGCAGGATCTCGCCGCGATCGCGCAGGTCGACGAAGATCACGCCGCCGTGATCGCGCCGGCTCTGCACCCAGCCCGCGACCGCGATCTCGCGCCCGACGAGCGCGGCCGTCACCTCGCCGCACGCATGCGTGCGGCGAAGGCTCCCCATGCCGTCGAGCCCGACGCCCTGCTGCAGCACCGGCAGCTCTGCTCCCGCCTAGAAAAAAGGGAATGAAAACGCGGGGTTGTTAGCAGAGGACCGAGCGCGGTGTCAACCCGGGAGCGCAGATCCTGCCGGCGCCAGCTCCGACGCCGAACAAACCTTGTTCCGGCCCTGGGACTTGGCCAGGTACATCGCCTTGTCCGCGGCGTCGAGCAGGCCCTCGCGGTCGCTCGCGTGCAGAGGGAAGGCCGCAACTCCCAGCGAGAGCGTGAGCTGGATCGGGCGGTTGCGACCTGCCTCGAAGCGCGCCTCGCTGACCGTCTTGCGGATCCGCTCTCCGACCCGCAGCCCCGCCTCGAGCCCGGTGTCGGGCAAGACGATCGTGAACTCGTCGCCGCCGTAGCGCGCCAGCGTGTCGACCTGGCGGATGCACTCCTTCAGCACTTCGGAGAGCCGGCACAGCACCTGCGAACCCACCAGGTGCCCGTAGGCGTCGTTCACGAGCTTGAAGCGGTCGAGGTCGAGGAACAAGATGCAGAGATCCTTGCCGTAGCGCTCCGCGCGCTGGATCTCGTGCGACACGCACTGGTGCAGGTAGCGCGCGTTGTAGACCTCGGTCACGTCGTCGATGAACGCGCGCTCCTTCGCCTGGCCGTAGCGCTCGGCGTTCTGCAGCGCGAGATTCGCGTGTGCGACGATCGCCGCGCTGCGCTCGAGCTCGGCGGCCTCGAAGGGGAGCTCGTCCTCGAACGCGAGCAGCAGACCGCGCTCGCCCAGGCCCCCGTGCAGCGGCACCGCGAGCAGGGGTCCGCCCGCGACGCCGGCGTCTCGCAGCGCGTCGTGGATGGGTCCCTCCGCGATCACGCGCGGCTCCCCGATCGACTCCAGATCGACGGGCTTGTCGCCCGAGAGCGCGGCGCGCAGCAGGTGCTCGGCGGCGTCGGCGAAGCCGCGGAACGCGATGCCGTCCGAGAGTGCGAGCGCGGTGCGCCGGAAGATCGCGATGCCGCGCGAGCGATCGAGATTGTGCAGCAACAGATCGAGCGCGACCGCATAGACCTCGCTCGCGTCGAGGCAGCGCGTCAGCGTCCGACACGCTTCCGCGACGCGCAGTGCATCGTGCAGGCGCTCGTTGTCCGCGATCAGGCGCCGGTGATCCAGGAGGCGGTCGACGACGTGCCGCAGCTCGTCGGGACGCAGCGGTTTGGTCAGGTAGTCGGCCGCGCCGAGCCGCAGCGCCGCCACCGCGCTCTCGATGCTCGCATTCGCCGTGAAGATCACGAAATCGGTTCCCGGGTGCTCGCGCCGGATGCGCTCGAGCAGCTCCATCCCGGACAGCGCCGGCATCTCGAGATCGGAGATCACCAGGTCCGCCGGCTCGCGGGCGAGCGCGGCGATGCAGGCCTCCGCGGAAGCCAGCGCCTCGATGCGGCCGCGGCCGGCCAGCGCATCGCTCAACATCTCCCGGATCAGGCGGCTGTCGTCGACTACCAGGAGACGGGGCTCGCGGTTTGCGGCTCGAGTCATGCCCTTCCCGATCGGCGGCTCGCCCGAGAGCCCCGGGCGCAGGCGAGGACCCGCACGCCGGGGGCCACAGCGAAATCGCCTACTCGATGCATCGGCCGGGAGAGTTGCGCACTTGAGAACGATCGCTGCCGCGGGGAACTTCCCACGGCGCTCCCGGCAGATCCGGAGCTGAGCTCAGGCCCCTTTCGCGTGCTCCTGGGGCGGCAACACCTGCTGGAAACTCCGCCCGCCGTCTGTGGAACGCAGCACCATGCCCTGCTGTCCGACGATGAAGCCGACGCGGCGGTGGCGTTCGAAGGCGAGATCGCGCATGAACGTAAAGACGCGCGGAAAGCTGTGCTCCGTCGTCTCGGCCCAGCTCACACCGGCGTCCGTGGAGACCCGCGCGAGGCCCTTCTCGCCGACAGCCAGCGCGCGCTCTGCGCCGAAATCCACCGAGAACAGCGCCTGCTGGCGGTCGACCTGCCCGTAGCGCCAGGTTCTGCCGCCGTCCTGGCTGCGCAGCACCAGGCCACCGAGCCCCGAGATCAGCCCCTGCTGCTCGTCCCGGAATCGGATCGTGAACAGATACGGATTCTGGACCACCTGCACCTGCAGGGAAGCACTGTCGCCGCGCCGGCCGGCGAGGTAGCGCGCCAGGAAGTCCGGATCGTCCTCGAGGAAGTCCTCGAAATCGAAGGGCGGCTTGTTCGGCACCTGGATGCGGTCCGAGAGCAGGCCAGCCCCTTCGAGGATCTCGTTCAGCGAGTCGACCCGCGCCTGGATCAGATCGAAGAGCGGCGTCGGATCCGCTCCACTCGCGAGCTCGCGGATTTCGCGCTCGGAGACGAAGGGCTCGACCCGCACCTTGAGGTAGCTGAGATCGCTGATCGCGCGCGTGAAACTCTCGATGCGCGCGCGCGCTTCCTCGCCGATCTCGATCGCGTTGTGCGCGAACCCGATCGGATCCAGCGAGAGGTCGCCCACGATTTCGGCTCGGATCCAGCTCTCGCCCTGGTCGTCGGACCAGAAGACATAGCCGAACTCGCCGATGATCCAGCACTTCCTGCTAGGAGCTCCGAGACAGCAGAGATTGTTCAGGCTGACGTCTTCGTAGACCTTCTCGCCGCGGCGGATCTTGTCCTGCTCGCGCTCCGAGAGCCAGACGAAGAGCGGACTCAGCGCGTCGAGCGTGAGCGAGAGGTCGACCCAGGTCTTGCCGCCATCCTGGGTGCGGATGCGGGTGCCCCACTCGCCGACGGCCCAGGCCGTATTCGCATCGATCGCCTCGACGTCGAAGAGGTGCGCGCCCTCGGTCGCCTTCAGATTCGGCTGCTGCTGCCAGCTGCGCCCGCCGTCCTCGGTGCGCAGGATCGTGCCGAGCTGGCCCACGGCCCAGCCGCTCTTCGAGTCGGCCATCGAGACGCCGTAGAGCAGCCGCTCGGTTGGGGTCTGCCCTTTGTTCCAGGTCGCGCCGCCATCGGCCGACCAGTAGACCGCGCCGTGATAGCCGACGGCCACGGCGTGGTCGTCATCGGGCACCGAGACCGCAAACAGGTCGTCGTAGAGATCGATCTCGCCGGACGCGTGGCGCGGCTTCAGCTCGATCCCATGGCAGCCCGCGAGCAGCAGCAGGGAAGCCAGCCCGAGAGCGATCGGAGCGGCGATTCGCACGGATCTCCTTCCGCACAGGGGGCGCGGACCCCGCCGATTTAGACCGCGACTTCGCGCGCTGTCAACCGAGATCCGCAGCCCCTCCCCCGGAGGCAGCCTGCGAACCAGACGAGCCGCCGCCAGTCAGTTCCCAGCGGGGGTAGACGGATTGCCACTTTATCGGCCGTCGATTCCCCGATTTTTTCTCCTACGCGTCTGAGCACCGTTCAGCCGCTTTCTCGACCGGGCGGCTGGGATGAGCCTACATTCCCATTCGAAAATGGGGCGAGGGTGTCCCGTGCGTAGGAGAGTAGGCTTGGCAGAGGCATTCCGTTTCCCTGGGATCCCCCTCGGTTGGTACGCGGTCGCCACCTCTCGGGAGGTGGGTACGGGCCAGGTCGTGCCGGTGAAGTACTTCGGGGAGGAGCTGGTCCTCTACCGAACCGAGGGTGGTGAGGCACGCCTGATCGATGCCTACTGCCCGCACATGGGGGCGCATCTCGGTTCGGGCAAGGTGCAGGGAGAGAATCTTCGCTGCTCCTTTCACGGCTTTGAATTCGGCGCTGACGGCCGCTGCGTGCGCACGGCGTACGGCAAAGCGGTGCCTCGAAAGGCGCTCCTCGGCACCTGGCCGATCGTGGAGCGCAACGGGTACATCTTCGCTTGGTACCACCCGGAACGAAGCGAGCCAGACTGGGAGATTCCGGTCTTGCCGGGGCCGGCCGAGGGCTGGACGGGCTTTCGCACCCGGCAGATCGCGGTCAAGAGCCACCCGCAGGAGACGAGCGAGAATAGCGTCGATGTGGGGCACTTCGTGCAGGTACATGGGTTCGGAGACGCCTGGTACGAGGGAAAGCTCGAAATCGCTGGCCACCTGCTCAAGGGAGCGTACGGAATCGAGTATCTCGTCGGCGGCAAAGTTCCGCTCATCGCGAAGTTCAACATCGAGGTCCACGGACTCGGTTACTCGCTCGTTCGCGTCGAGCTTCCGCGCCTCGGCACCGAGCTGAACTTGCTGGCATTGTCGAGTCCCGTGGACGAGAACCACATCATCTTGCGGACCGCAGCCTCCGCAAAGCGTTGGGGGCCACTCGCCACCACCATGCTCGCCCGCGAGCTCGTCTCGATGGCCTTGCACCGAGAGGTCGGCCAGGACGCCCGCATCTGGGAAGCGAAGCGTTTTCTGGCGAAGCCGGTGCTCGCCGAGGGCGACGGCCCGATCGGCGAATACAGGCGTTACTGCAAGCAGTTCTACGCGCAGCCCTCAGCCGCGACCGCGAGGCTCCCGGTAGTCGCGGCCTAGTCGCGATCCCATTGGCTGACGACCTGCACGTACTTCGCGGGGATGTTCCGGCCGGTTCGCGCAATGCCTGCTGCACCGAACGCGACTGCGCCTGAGCGCGCTGCGCTTCTCACCACGGATCCACGCAAGGCCGCTTCTTCCCCGTGCGCGGGAGTGGCGCGGGGGAGGCGGCGAGCGCGCGCGCGATCCAGCGCCGCGAGTCCGCGGGGTCGATCACATCGTCGATCTCGAAGTGGGTGGCGGCGCTGACGGCTTTGCCGTGGTCGACCATGCGCTTCACCATGCTGTCGAAGAGCGCCTTGCGATTCTCGGGGTCGGTCTCCGCGGCGAGTTCGTTCCGGTAGCCGAGCTTCACCGCGCCCTCGAGACCCATGCCGCCGAACTCGCCGGTCGGCCAGGCGATCGTGAAGATCGGCGCCCTGAAGCTGCCGCCGGCCATCGCCTGGGCGCCGAGGCCGTAGCCCTTGCGCAGCACGATCGTCATGAACGGAACCGTGATCGAGGCCCCCACCACGAACAGCCGCGCGGCATGGCGCACCAGGCCGGTCTTCTCGACTTCGGGGCCGACCATGATGCCGGGCGTGTCGCACAGGAACAGGACCGGGATGTCGTGGGCGTCGCAGAGTTGCAGGAAGCGCGCGGCTTTGTCCGCGGCGTCGCTGTCGATGGCGCCGGCCAGATGCGCCGGGTTGTTGGCGACGATGCCGATGGCTTTGCCCTCGATGCGCGCCAACGCCGTGACCATGCCGTGGCCGAAGCCGCGCCGCAGTTCGAGCACGCTGCCGCTGTCGGCGAGCAGCGCGATCAGGCTGCGCACGTCGTAGCTGCGCAGCCGGTTCTCGGGGATCGCGCGCCGCAACGAGCGCTGATCCGCGCATTCCCAGCTCGCGAGCGAACCCTGGAAGTACGCGAGGTACTGCTTCGCGACGGCCACGGCCTCGCGCTCGTCCTCGACCGCGATGTCGACGACGCCATTGCGTGTTTGCTCTGCAAGCGGGCCGATTTCTTCGGGCCGAAAGATGCCGAGCCCGCCGCCCTCGATCATCGCCGGGCCGCCCATGCCGATGTTCGATCCCTGGGTCGCGATCACGACGTCGCAACAACCGAGGATCGCGGCGTTGCCGGCGAAGCAGAAGCCGCTGGTGATGCCGACCAGCGGCACGAGGCCCGAGAGTTGGCCCCAATATTGGAAGGCCAGGCAATCGAGGCCGGCGACGCCGATGCCGTCGGTATCGCCGGGCCGGCCGCCGCCGCCTTCGGTGAAGAACACGACCGGCAGGCGCATGCGCTCGGCGAGTTCGAAGAGCCGGTCTTTCTTGCGGTGGTTCTGCAGGCCCTGGGTGCCCGCAAGCACGGTGTAGTCGTAGGACATCACGACACACTCGGCGCCGTTCACCTTGCCGATGCCGGTGACCATGCCGTCGGCGGGGGTCCTGTGGATCAGGTCGTCAAGGGTGCGCCGCCGCCGTTGCGCGGCGATGGCCAGGGCACCGTATTCCACAAACGAGCCATCGTCACAGAGTTGATCGACGTTCTCACGCGTGGTGCGCTGGTTCGTCTTGCGCCGCCGGGCCACGGCCTCGGGCCGGGCCTCGTCGAGGGTCAGGAGCTTGCGCGCCTTGACGTCGGCCAGATCGGGACGGATGTGGTTCAGGTCCACTTCCTGCACGGCGCCATCGTCGGCGACGAGCACCTCTCCGGCTTCGACGTAG
>CAYTJA010000118.1:0-2274 GCA_964437835.1 uncultured Spirochaetales bacterium | reverse complement strand
GACCGGAAGTACTTCATCTTTGGTCAGGGCGGCGGCAAGCGTGTCGCCGACGAACTCGCGGTCGATTTCCTCGGCGAAGTGCCGATCGACACGCGCGTGGTCGAGGGCGGCGACATCGGCAGGCCCATCCTGGTGCACGCGCCCGACAGCCCCGCGGCCGCCGCACTGCGCGGGATCGCGGGCCGCGTGGCGCGCAAGCTCGCAATCCTCGCCGAGCGCACGCCGAAGCTGGCAGACTCGAACATCAGCTGGGTAACGAGCACGAACTGAGCAAGCGGCGCTTCGCCGCGCGCAGCGAGCCGCAGGCGAGCGGAGATCGAACAGTGGCCTCAGAATCTGGAACGCGGCCGGAAACCACGCGCGACAAGCTCCGCTTGCAACCGGACGATCGCCTGGCTTTCTTGCAGGGCTTCCTGCGCCGCCCCCAACAAGTCGGCTCGGTGATCCCGAGTTCCCGATTTCTCGAGCGGCGGCTGGTGGCTCTAGCGGACGTGAAGCACGCGAAGCTCGTCGTGGAACTCGGACCCGGCACCGGCGGCACCACGCGCGCGCTGCTCGCCGCGCTGCCCGCAGACGCGAGACTGCTCTGCATCGAGCTCGACCCGAGCTTCGCCGCGTTACTTCAGCGCGAGAACGATCCGCGCCTGATCGTTCACCACGGCAGCGCCGAACAGCTCGCCGAGATCCTCGCTGCTCACGGGCTCAGCGCGCCCAATGCGGTGATCTCCGGCATCCCGTTCTCGACGATTCCGCCCGCCGTGGGCGCGCGCGTCATCGAGAGCATCCGCGCCGCGCTCGCGCCGAGCGGTTGCTTCGTGGCTTATCAGGTGCGCGGCACGGTCGCCGAGTTGGCGCGGCCTGTGCTCGGCGCGCCCGACGTGACGATCGAGTTGCTCAACATCCCGCCCGTGCGCGTGTTCCGTTGGCACGTGGGCGGCGCGCGCCAGCGCCGCGCGAGCGCGCAGAGCCCGGCGCAGCACTCCCAGCGCGCTTAGGCGAGCGCGCTTCCGCCCCCGCGCTGCGGGGCCTTAGCGCCCGTGCAGCAGCTCGGGATACATCGCGGGCGCGGGCCCGGACGGCTTCGCGGTGTAGGCCTCGTACGTGACGCTCTCGAGCTGCACGCGCGGGTCGGGCGAGAAGAAATCGTCGCTGAGGTCGACCTTCTTCTCCCACGCGAGGTAACGCGTCTCGCTCTCGTTCCCGCTCTCGCGGTCCCAGGCCTTCGTGTAGAGCGGCAGCTTCTCCTCGCCGGTGCTCACGCAAACCTCGCGGCGCCCGGATTGGTCCGTGAGCCGAAACAGCTCGCAGGCGACCTCGGCGCCCTCGGTCTTCACCTTTTCGCCGCCGAGCTTCACGAGGATGTCGTGCTCGTTTCCGAACGGCCGCCCGCGCGTCGCATCGCCGGCCACAGACTTCGGATTGCGCTGGATCGAGACCCCCTTGCCCGTAGCCGCGTCGACGATCACGTAGCGATCGCCTTTCACGTAGGTGAGGATCGGGTGCCCGGCGTACACGATCTCAGCGCGCAGCCACGGCCCCTTCGCCCAGAGCCGTTCGGCGCGAGGCCCGGCGCCGCCGCCGTTGCCGAGGCGCTCGGCGTGCCACGTCTCGGCGGCCGCGGAGGCTGCGACGAGGCTCAGGACCAACCGGGCGGTGAGACGGCTCAACATGTTCGTGGCTCCAAAGTGCGCGAGGTGAAGCCGCGCAAGCGTGCGGCAATCGGCTGGATCGCAGTGGGTATGCAGCGCGCGGAAGAAACCCGAACTGCGGTGTGGGGAGAGGCGAGGCAGCTTACCATCGCGCCGCATGCCTCCCATCCATAAGAGCCCGGCCCAATGAGCCCGACACGTGTCGCCCTCAGCATCGCTGGCTCCGACCCTACGGGCGGCGCGGGCCTCCAGCTCGATTTGCAAGTCTTTCGCGCGCTCGGCGTCCACGGCTGCGCGGTGCCGACGGCGTTGACCGTTCAAGACACCGCCAAGGTGCACAGCGTGCTGCCGCTATTCCCGAATGTGGTGACCGAGCAGCTGCGCGTCCTGCTGCGCGATGTCCCGCCCCACGCCGTGAAGCTGGGCATGCTCGCGAGCGACGACGTGCTGCGCGCGGTCGACCTCGGCCTCGACCTGCTGCGGGGGCTGCCGGTCCCCCTCGTGATCGACCCCGTGCTACGCGCGAGCGATGGCACGGAACTGCGGCAACGCCGCGCGATCCCCGGCCTGCGCGAGCTGATCCGCCGCTGCGCGCTGGTGACGCCGAACCTCGCGGAAGCGGAGA
>CAYTJA010000117.1:0-8116 GCA_964437835.1 uncultured Spirochaetales bacterium | reverse complement strand
GCCTTGTAGGTCTGCAACTGCTGCCAGGCGCTCCAGATGGTCGCGCTCTCGTCCGCCGCGTTCTTGAGCTCGACAACCGCCAGCGCCAGGCCGTTCACGACCAGCACCACATCCGGCCGGCGCGCGTGCTTATTCTCCGTCCCCCTGAACTGGTTCACCGCCAGCCAGTCGTTGGCCGAGGGCCGGTCGAAGTCGATCACCCGCGCTTGCGCGCCGCGGATCTCGCCCTCGGCCGTGCGGTACTCCACGGTAACGCCGTCCACCAGCAGCCGATGCAGCGCGCGGTTACGCGCCACCAGCGCCGCGCCTTCCGGCCGCGTCAGCTTGCGGAAGGCGTCGTCCAGCGCCTCGGCGGGCAGCGCCGGATTGAGCCGCGCGAGCGCATCACGCAGCCGCTGCGCGAGCACCACCTGCCCGTAGTCATCGGGCTCGGCGGCCGGCTCGCCGGGAGCGATCGCCGCGCCGTTCCGGACCTGCCAGCCGGCGCTCTCGAGCCATGCGAGCGCGACATCTTCGGCGACGGACTCGGTGAAGCGGGTCACGCCTCGCCCCCGCGCTCCATCTCCTCCCGCAGCTTCGGGGCAACACGCTCGTACACGAGCGACAGGTTTTCGCCAAACCACTGGTGCAGGGCCGGCCACGAAGACTCATCGCGCACCTCCGCCTCGTGGTTCAGCGACATGCGGGCGCGTTCTTGACCTTCTACTTGCTCGAACTCCCAGGCGGCGCCGGCGAGTTCGTTGTAGGGCACCGGGGCCTGGCGGATGCGTTCCCATGTTGGCATCGAAGCCGCGCGCCAGAACCACACGTCGATACCGACGTTGCGGTGGCGAAGCCCGTATCGCAACTCGAATCCGATGTGCCGCAGTCCGGACGGCAGCCGGATCGTCCAGCTTTGCCGCGCATCGAAGTCCGGCAGATCAGGGTGTTCTGCAACCAGATAATCGTTCAGCCCGCGCCAGAAGCGCGCTCGCAACTCCCGCCGACCCGGTCCTTCTTCATCGCCGCCATTGTCGGTTTCCGGCCTAACGACATGCTCCTTGGGGCCGATCCAGATACACGCAGCTTCCTTCGCCAGTCCGCGTCCCCGCGAGCGGATCTCCTCTTCCCCCCAACGATCGAAAGCTGCGAGCTCGCGCGTGATGACGATGTTGCTCTGCGCGTAGCGCTGGCGCTTCGTTACGAAGGGGTGATTCCACAGCTCCTGGTTGTAGGCGCTCAGCGTCAGGTTGCCCGGGCGGTGCAGCCAGTCGGCCTGAATGCGCTCGGCTTCAGACCCCAGGGACTCGATCCAAGCGTCGCTCAGCGTTTGCGGCAGCACGTGTTCGACTTGGGCGGCCTGCATGTCGGCGGGCTCCTTGTGCCCACGCGCCCGCTCCAACGTCTCCAGTACCTCACGTGTGTAGCCGCGCTGGTAAAGCGGAAACTCCACGAAAGCTGCTTCGAACTGATGGTCATCCGGCCAGCCGCGGTCGAGCAGATATGCCTCCAGGGCCTTGACCGGATCGTTCGCACCTTTGCCGAGCGCCCGCACGAACATCTGCCCGTAGCCGCGCGAACTCTCCCCGCAGACGAAGCGGCGCAGGATGAAGCCGCGCAACATCTCTATGCACAGCGCAAACTGCTCCGCGCTGACGACGCCGGCCGCACGCTTATCAAACAGCGCCAATAGCAGCGGATAGGTGGTAGAGCTCTCGAGCACGTTCAATCCGGCCAGCGCTCGGGTCACCTCGTCGCTTGCATCAGCTTGCTGGCCGGAGATCACCGCGTAGCGGCGAACGCTGTCGATCAGTTTCTGAGCCAGCGCCTTCGGAGAGAAACCCGTGGCCTCGTAGCGCGCCTCGAAACTGGCGAAGATGTCCTTCGGTGCCAGGTAGCGCCCGCCGGACATCAGGAAGTCGCGAAAGAACCGCGAGAAGAGTTCCCCGTCCAGTGTGCCATCGGCTCGCGTGAAGGCCTCCTCGAGCGGGCCCCAGAGTGCGCGATCGAACTCGTCCTGCTCATCGGGCGCCACATGCATGAAGACGAAGTTCCGAATCAGGTCGGACTGGCCCAGCGGCACCCCGGTGGAGTTCAGGCTCTTGAAGATGTTGTAGGCGTTCTCCGCCTCCAGCGTGGCGCACATGAACTCGAACCGCTGACAGACCGTGTCGAACAGGCTTCGCAGGCGCTGCGGGTCCTCGGCTGCAAGGGCCGATAGCTGCTCCTCGAAATACCCTAACGCGTCTGCCATGCGACCCGTGGGTTCACTCGGGCCCGAGACCAGCGCCAGGTAACTGTCGTGGTCGCGCTCCTTGGGCAAGAGACGGTAGTGCTGGTCGCCCTTCTTCAGCGGGTGCACGAGGTAGTACTGATGAATCTCCTGGGCCAACTCAGCCTGCCCGGCATCGCGCGCAGTATTGCGAATGGCGGCAAGGACGATGGATGAGGTCGTGAGGCGCTGCTGTCCGTCGATCAGGTGAAACGTTGTGTGCTGCCCGGGCTGCGCCAGTCCCGGCACGAACACGAGGAAACCCATGAAGTGATTGCCGCGCTTCTCTGGGCTTTGGATCTCCAGCAAACTGCTCCAGAGCTTCTCCCATTGCGGCCGCTCCCACCGATAGTTGCGTTGGAAGACCGGGATCACGTACTGACTCGGCGAGTAGAGAATCTGGCCGAGGGTCTGGATCGAAGGTTTCATGCCGATGCCTCTCCAGTGGCGCGCCCCGCATCTCTCACCTTCCGCTCTCCGGAGAAGAGCCTAGGGAGCAACGTCAGGCGCTGTAGCTGCGCCACCACCACCTGCCCGTAGTCCTCGCGCTCGGCGGCAGGGTCGACGGGAGCGATCTCGGTGCCGTTGCGGACCGACCAGCCAGTGTTTTCGAGCCAGGCGAGAGCGGCCTCGTCCACGGTGGATTCGGCGAAGCGCTCGGTCATCGGTCCGCCCCTTCCGCAGCGGGCGGATTCACAAGCTGCACCATCGCCTCATAGTGCCCAAGGTCCAGCGCCTTGATGAACTCCAATAGATCCTTGAGAACAGAGCCAGCCTCGCCAAGAAGAGACGGGTCGTGCTCAGGCTCTCCTATGGCGTCGCCGTGCGAGTGTGTGTGCAGGAGACGAAGGATCCGCACCTTCTTCGTTTCGTCGAACTCGGCGTCCTGCATCTTCTGCCAGAGCTCGCCGGACTTGGCGGGCTGACGGAAGGCGAGAAAAGCCTCCAGGAGCCGCCTTGCCATGTTCGGGAGAACATAGTTGTCCTCGAGCCTCACCGGCGCGGGAACTGCTGCGCCTCGATAGATCCGGGCGAAGAGATAGTGATATTCCGACTCGTATTGCTCAAGCAGCGGATCAAGCGGCTGGATGCTGGAGCATCGCTGAGCACCGTCGTGTGCGCAGTCGAGCATGTAGAACCGCGCCGGCCGCTGGCCAACGTCCTTCTTGTTCTGCCCCTTGAGATGGTGGAACCAGTTCCTCACCTGCCGGAAGAACGTGAAGTTGTGGGTGAGGATGAACAGCTGAGCGGCATCCTTCGTGCGCTCACGGATGAACCCGAACGCAAGATACAGCGCATTGGCGTCAAGGCTTGATACCGGGTCGTCAAGTACGACCACTCCCTTCGCCAGGTCAAACCGCCGGTCCTTGAGGGACTTCAGGAAGTAAAGCAAGGCGATCGCAGTCGTTTCGCCCTCGCTCAGCGCCTTCGCCGGAATACCATTTCGTGTGATCGTGTACCCAGTGTCCTTGATCTCCAGGCACAGTTCGCTGTGGCCCAGATATTTTCGGAGGTCATCGTTGAGCTCCTCGGCTGGTTGTCGATATTCGACAATCTCGCGCTCCAGCCTTGCGATCTCCTCGTTCAGCCGTTTCGTCTCAGCATCTGCTGCGCCGACAGCGGTCTCCGATGCAAGAACGGAGTTCCCCAAGCTTTGAAACTCGTCCAGGGCGGCAGAGACGGAGTCGGCCTCCAGTCGTTGTCTCGCCGTGCTGACCCGCGTTTGGAAATCGTCGCACGCCTGGTTGTGATTCTGGATGACCTCGTTCAGATGACTAACGGCTGCAGAGTCCACTTCCGGGAGACTTACTTTGAGTTCGCGCCTCTCAAAAGCCCTGGCTTTCTTGTCCGTCAGAGCCTGCACCAGCGAGTCGAGGAACCCGTTCGTTGAGCCGATCGCTCCACGGAGAGCAGATTCGGCACCGTCGTACTCGGCAGTGAGATCGTCGTAGAACTCGGCGCGATTCGGAAGTGTGAGTCCTGCCGCTGCCTTCGCTACCGCATTGAGTCCGTCAATGGCGGCATCGAGCCGCTTCATCAACTGCTCGTACTCGGCGTTGAAGTGCGCTTCGAGCGCAGATAGACGACCGGTCGGCAAGGTCTGCTCACAGAAGAGGCATTGATCAATGTGCCTTCCCTGGTGCAAGCCGAGGCCCTGACGCACCCACCCCGCCAGAGACGGGTCATCCTTGAGCGACTGGATCGCCGAGGACACAACCGTCGTCGCGAGCAACTCGGACGCGGTCTCGGCCAGCGTCCTCAGCGCCGGCAGTTGGTACGCGAGCGGCTGAAGCTTCGGTTTCGGACTGGCGCGGTGCTGCGCGAGTAATGTGTCGCGATCGGAGTCGGTGAGACGATGTGTCGCTTTGTCGCCGGCCGCCGCCATGCTCTGCGCGCGCGTTCGGAAGGTGGACTTGTCGTAGTTGTTATAGGTGTTCGAGCCGGATGACCTCAGCGTGTCCTTTATCACCGCAGCCCGGTCGATGCAATGCTTATCAAGAGCCCTCTCGGCGTTCTGCTTCTTCGACCGCTCGGATTCCGACGCGGTCTGGGCATCAGCGAGACTCTTCCTGAGCTGCTCGACCTCCTTCTGCTTCTCGACGCTCTCCTTCCCCACGATGAGGATGGGGGGCACCTCGCCGCCACGAACTGGGAAGATGCTCTCCGAAACGAAGTCGCGATTTAAGACGCGCACGGGGAGCGTCCCACCGCCGAAGTTGCTGCTGCTGACATCGGCTCCGTTGATGGTGAAAGTGACATCACCAGTTGCGGGCGGCATTCTCGTTTCCAGTGCGCGAAACATCTGGCTGATCGTTGTCTTCCCCGAGCCGTTCCAGCCATAGATCAGGTTATAGCGGCCGAAGGGCGGCAGGCCGGACGCCCAGTTGAAATCGCGCAGGACTCCAGAGTGACGCAGGCGGGCTATGCGACTGATAGATGTCACGCGCCCTCCCCGTTGAAGCGTTCGGCATCCTTCACCCGCAGCTCGCCGGAGATGAGCTTCGGCAGCAGGGTATCGCGCAAGGCGGCAAGGGTTCGGGACTCATGAATGCCCGCAATGATGCGGTCAACGGACGGTTGCAGTCCCTCCGTGAATGCTTTGGCGACAACCGTGGGTGGCAACGCGATGTCGTAGCGCGCCATCTCGGTCCACCTGGTGCGCGGCATCTTCGTGCCGGTCGACCCGGCGTTCGTGTACTCGACAAACTCGTCGCTCGACACATGAGCCAGGGCGAATGCGAACCAGTGCGGACTTCGCGCCGCCACGACCACGATGTTTGTGGAGCACACACCATCCACTGGCGCGACGCCGGCCTTGTGGAAGTACGGCCGGAGCTTTCCGAAGAGGATCTCTCCCTTCTTGAACTCGAAATTGTTGCTTTCGAGTCCGCCGGCGAGGCCCCAGTCAGAGAGCGCGACAGACCGCCTTGGCATGTGCTCCAGTGCGATGTAGGGCGTATCCGGCGTGATGCGGTTCGGCTGAATACCCCGGCGGGGATGTTCCGCGACGTCGCCGAGCGTTCCCACCCCCCACCCCTTCGGAATCTCCCCCAGCTCCGAGTCCTCGAAGGAATCCGGGAAGAGGTCGGCCAGCGGCCGGGGGAGGCCGGGGCGCGGCCTTCGGCCTTGGCGCGGACGGGGTCGAAGTCCACGAACCACGACTTGAAGAGCGCCCGCGCCATCGCCTCCAGCGTCTCGTTCGTCCGCCGGTTCAGTTCGATCTTGTCGTCCAGCGTGCCGAGGATGTGGGCGATGGCGCGTTGTTCGGGGAGTGGCGGGAGCGGGATCTCGACTCCGTGTATCAGAGAGGGACTGACGTTCGGCTGCGCTGAGCCGTAGCCAAGGCCTTCGATCTCCTTGCGAACGTCCTTGTCTCGCAGCAGATAGAACAGAAAGCGTTGGTCCAGACTGTGAGCATCGCGAATCGAAAAGCGGCCGACGCGTTGGTTGAGAGCCGCCGGGAGATCACGCACGCGCACCAGCGCTACGTCGCCGATGTATCCGGTCATCGCAATCAGGATGTCGCCCGCCTGCAGGGCGAACTCAGCAGCCGAGGCAGCGACATCCGGTGCGACGAAGGAGCAACCGTCCATGATGAGGCTGCCGTCTTTGACGTTTGCGATCTTGACGACCGGTACGCCGCTATCGGTCCAGTCGCTGCTCTTGAACGCAGACCCAGAACGGACAGAAGCAACGCTACCCAGCTCGACAAGGTCGTACTCACCCGCCATACCCAACCTCCTTCAGGTCAGCGGCGATAGCCGCGTCCAGCTTCGCGCCTCGAAGCCCGCCGTTCATCGCTTCCTCCGCTTCGGCGCCAGTTCCGCCTCGATCTCCTCCACCGACGGCAGGCTGCCCCTCAGCTCTTTCGGCAGCTTCTCGACCAGGGTGGTCTCCCAACCGGCAACGCCGATGGGCTTGCGCAGATCGCGCAATGCGTACTCGACGATGAACCGGTCCTTCGCGCGGCACAGCAGGAGCCCGATCGTCGGCTTGTCGTCGGGGTGGCGCAGGAGGTCGTCGACGGCCGACAGGTACATGTTCAACTGTCCCGCGAATCCGGGATCGAAGGACACAGCCTTCAACTCGATGACGACGTAGCAGCGCAGCTTCAGGTGGTAGAAGAGCAGGTCGAGGTAGTAGTCGTGGCTCGCGAACTCGAGGTGGACTTGGCGGCCGACAAAGGCGAAGCCGCTGCCCAGCTCCAGCAGGAAGCGTTGGATGTGATCCACCAGCGCCTGCTCGACCTCGCGCTCGCGGCGCGGGTCGGCGGTGCCGAGGAAGTCGAAGAGGTACGGGTCCTTGAACACCTGCGCGGCAAGGTCGGAGTCGGCGGGCGGGAGCGTGGCCTTGAAGTTGGTGAGCGCCTTGCCGTGGCGCGCGTGGGCGCGGGCGTCGATCTGGAGCGAGAGGATATTGTGGGACCAGCCCTGATCCGCGCTCTGGCGGGCGTACCAGAGGCGCTCCGCTGCGGTCCGGCACTTCTCCATCAGCGCGATGTGGTGATACCAGGGGATTTGTGCAAGAGCCTCTTGCACGATTGCCCGCTCCGGCCATGCCCCGGCGAAGGCGCGCATGTACTTGAGATTGCGCGGCGAGAAGCCCTTCATGTCGGGGAAGGCTCCGCGCAGGTCCGCGGCCAACCGGTCGATGACCTTCGCGCCCCAGCCTTCGCGTTCCTGCCGGTCGAGGATGACGCGGCCGATGTCCCAGTACAGCAGGACCATCGCCGAGTTGGCGGCCAGGACAACGCGCAGGCGCTCTTGCTGGATGCGTCGCTTGATCTCCCCGAGCGTCTTCGCGTACCCGCGCGGCAGCGCCGAACGCGGCGCTGCAACGGGGAACGAAGCCCCGGCCGGGTGAGTGCGTCCGCGCGAAACGCGCGCATCCGCACCGCGCGCCGGGACTGCCGGCGTCGGCGTTTTCATCGCCTTCTTCCTACCCGCCATACCCAAGCTCCTTCAGGTTGGCGGCGATGGCAGCATCCAGCTTCGCGGCTTCGGCCTGCTGTCCCCGCAATTGTGCAGCAAGCCGCTGCATTTTCTCCGCGAACGGCTCGCCGTCGTCCTCCACCGCCTCGGCGCCGACGTAGCGGCCGGGAGTGAGCACGTGGCCGTGCTTGCGCACCTCCTCCAGCGGCGCGCTCTTGCAGAAGCCGGCGATATCGGCGTACTCGCCCGCGTCCTTCTCCCCGCGCCAGGCGTGATAGGTGTTGGCGATGCGGGCGATGTCGTCGTCGGTCAGCTCCTTGTGCGTTCGATCCGCCATGCGGCCGAGCTTGCGGGCGTCGATGAAGAGCACCTGCCCGCGCCGATCGCGGAACTTGCCGTTCTTCCGGTTGCGCGCGAGGAACCAGAGGCACGC
>CAYTJA010000116.1:0-10002 GCA_964437835.1 uncultured Spirochaetales bacterium | reverse complement strand
TATTGCACTTATTCCCCATGGGGAATAAGTGCAATATCTGCACTTCGTAAGGCCCGTCCCCGTCGCTGTCCCCGGTTCCGGTCAGCGTCTCAGCGCGTAGGCGAGGATCCAGTCGCCGAGCTTCGAGGATTTCGAGAGGCGGCCGACGTTGTGGTGGCCTCCGGCGGCGAGCACTAGCAGCTGGCGACCGCCCGGGTGCGTGCGGTAGGTGATCGGGCCCGCGTGCAGGCCCGCGGGCAGCGGGTAGCGCGCGAGGACTTCGCCCGTTTCGGAGTCGTGCAGGCGCAGCACGGCGTCTTCGGTGCCGGCGTGGAAGACGAGGCCGCCGGCGGTCGCGAGCGGCGGGCCGAAATTGACTACACCCTCCGAGCCCGCCTCGCCTGCGGTGCTCGCGCGCCAAAGGATCTCCCCGCGCTGTAGATCGACTGCGACGAGCTGGCCCCAGGGCGGGGCGCTGCAGGGCGTGAAGTCGACCGAGAAGACGCCCATGTCTCCGTCGAGGCGTGCGGGCAGCCGGCCTGGGCCGGCGGGCTGGATCGGATCGCGGCTCACGCTCGCGCTCATTGCGAAATCGTTGATCGGGACGAAGAGCCAGCCGCGATGCGGGTCGACTGCGGCGCCGGACCAGTTCGCGCCGCCCGCGGTGCCCGGGTACATCAGCGAGCCCGCGACGCTCGGGGGCGTGAACATGCCCTCGTAGCGCAGGCTGCGAAATTGCTTGCGGCAGGCCTCGAGATGCTCCGGCGTGCGGTTCCAGAGATCGGCCTCCGTGAAGCGCTTGCGGCTGAGCAGCGTCGGCGGCGCGACCGGGATCGGTTGCGTCGGCGACGCGCGTTCGCCCGGCACGTCACTCACGGGCACCACGCGCTCGACGATCGGGAACAGCTCGCGGCCGGTCTCGCGCTCGAACACGTACACGAAGCCCGTCTTCGTGAGCTGTGCGACGGCGTCGACGCGTTTGCCCTCCCGCTCGAGAGTGAGGAGGTGGGGCGGCGACGCGACGTCGTAATCCCACAGATCGTGATGGATCAGCTGCCGCGACCAGACGCGTTCGCCGCTCTCCGCGCGCAGCGTCACGATCGAATCTGCGAACCAGTTGTCGCCGCGGCGGCGGCCGCCGTAGTAGTCGGGGCTCGCGGTGCTGGTCGGCACGAAGAGCAGGCCGCGCTCGGGATCTGCGGTCATCGGCGCCCACGGGTTCGCGCCGACGGCTTCGGCGAGGCTGCCGTCCTCCCAGGTCTCGCTGCCGGGCTCGCCCGGGCGCGGGATCACGTGAAAGGTCCAGAGCTGCTCCCCGCTGCGCACGTCGAAGCCGCGCACGTCGCCGCGCGGCTGGTCCGGGCGGTCGTCCGCGAGTGAGGGGCCGATCGCGACGACGTCGCCGACGACGACCGGAGCCGAGGTGAGCTTGTAGTACTCGGGCTTCACGAGCGGGCCGACGTTGCGCTTGAGCTCGATGGTTCCGCGCTCGCCGAAGTCCTCGCAGGGGGTCCCGGTCGCGAGGTCGAGTGCGATCAGGCGCGCGTCGCTGGTGCCGAGCAGGATCCGGCTGGTGCAGCGGCCGGGCGCCGCGCTCGGATCGCGCCAGTACGCGACGCCGCGGCTCACATAGCCGTTCGCGTAGTGGCGCTCGCGGTCCTGCTTCGGATCGAAGACCCAGAGCTCGGCTCCGGTCTCCGGGTCGAGCGCGATCGTGCGCGCGTAGGGCGTCTGGAACACCAGGCGGCCCTCGACCAGGATCGGGCTGCCCTCGAAGGAGGTGCCGCTGCGCGAGGTCGGGCTGCGCTCGAAGATCGGGCCGGGGTCGTAGTAGTCGCCGTGGCGATACTGCCAGACGAGCTCGAGCTCTCCCGCGTTGGCGCGGTGGATGTCCGCGAGCTCGGACCAGCGCTGGTGCCCGGCATCACCGCCCGTGACTTCCCAGCCCGCAGGCGCGATAGGCGCCAGCGCTGCGGGCGGGTCGGGTCGCGCGCAGGCAGCGAGGGCGATCAGCGCGAGCGCCGCAGCGGGCGCTCGCGCGCTTCTCACGCGGCTCAGTCCTGCCACGCGGCCTGACGTTTTCCCGGCTCGAGGTTGCAGTCCGCGTCGCAGCCGTCGCCCGCGCGCGTGCCGCCGTCGTCGCACTGCTCGCCGAGCTGGATCTGGCGGTCGCCGCAGCTGCCCTCGCGCGGCAGCAGCTCGAGCGAGAGAAAGCGTCCCGAAAGCGGGCCGTCGGGACCGGTGCCGCGGTCCGGCACGCAGGTCCAGACGCGGTTCTGCGCGTCGAACTCGATCTCGCGCGTGAAGTCGACCGGGGTCGCAATCGGGTAGGCGGTGAAGCGCTCGGCCGCGGGTTCGAAGCGGATCAGCGTGTCCGTGTTCGAGCCGGCGATCCAGACGTCTCCGGTCTGACGGTTCACGCCGAGCGCGTAGGGCAGCTCGCTGCCCGCGGGCTTCGTCGGCAGCGGGTAGACCTTCCACTGCTCGGTCTTCGGATCGAATCGCCCGAGCACACCGGTCGAATAGCCCGGCACCCAGACCACGCCGTCGCCGCCGACCTTGAGCCGCCGCGGACCCGGGAAGGGCGTCTGCCAGGCGCGCACTTCGCCGGTCTTCGGGTCGACGACGCCGATGCGATCCGAGAGCAGCTGCGACCACCAGATCGTCTGATCTGGCGCGACGTCGAGGCCGTAGGCGATCGGAATCGGCACCGCGTCGACGAAGGGGCGCGCCTTCGGGAGGTCGTAGTACGTGAACTGCTCGCTGCGCGGGTCGAGCTTCGCGACGTGATTCGAAACCGTCAGCGTGTACCAGACGTTTCCAGCGTCGTCGAAGTGCAGCGTGTGCGGATACACGCCCTTGTCGTCGCCGATCTGCGGGTGCTCGAGGCTGCGCACTTCGCCGCTGCGCGGGTCGATGCGCGTCATCAGGTCACTGCCGGTCACGGTGACCCAGAGGATCCCGTCCGGCGCGATCTCGATGCTGTGCGCGCCACCGGGCACCGGGATGTGCTTGCGCTCGAAGCTGCGCGTGTTCACCGCGAAGCCGTCTTCGGTGTAGAGCCAGCCGTCGCGGCCCAGCTCGAGGTCGTGGCAGCCATTGCGGCCTTCCGGGTCGACCTCGTACTCGCGCAGCACCGCGCGAACGGCATCGCCCGTCGGCGGCGGTGGCAGCGCCAGGCCCTTGCCATCGACCTCGTCGAAGGCGGCCATCAGCGTCGGGATCAGCAGCTCACGCGAACCCTTCAGCAGCGGCGGCCCGCGGAATTCCATCCGCGCGACGACCAGCTCCCACTCCGCCGGCGTGCGCGGCTTGCGCCAGAGCGGGTCACCGATCTGGTGACAGTTCGCGCAGGCCAGCGCGAAGTTCTGGCGCTGCTCGGGGCGCGGCCACTGCACGCGGTCGTAGAAATAGGACGCGGGCAGCTGCTTCCAGGGCTCCTCGTCGAGGCGCAGCTGGAAGTCGACGTCCGCGCCGGCCGCGCCGAGCTCCACGCTGCGCTCGCGGCGCTCGAAGCCGAGAATGCGCACATCGACGCGCCAGCGGCCAGGCGCGAGGCCGGGAAACTCGTAGTGTCCTTGGCCGTCCGTGAACACTGCGACATTGCGGTGCAAACGATCGTCCGCGGCCCGGACGAGCGCGCCGGCCAGCGGGCGGCCGTGATAGTCGCTGACCTCTCCCGTGAGCTGCGAGGTGTCGCCCGGAAGCGCGAGCGAGGGCAGGTCTGCGGCGCGCGAATCGGCTGCGCGGTCGGGGGGGGGTGCCGAGTGGCTGCACGCGAGCAGCCCCGCGAGCAGCGCGGTGGGAGCGGCGAGCGTCCGCAGCAGTCCCAAAATGGTGGGCATGGGTCTTCTCCTCGCAGCCTGGGAGCGCCATCATACTCGGCGTTGGGCTCGCACACTCCCAGCCTCTGGATCGCGGCGCTCTGGCTCGCCTTCAGCGTGACGCACCTGGGCCTCGCGAGCGTGCGCGTCGAGCCGCGACTGCGCGCGCGCCTCGGCGATCTCGGCTTCCTCGGGCTCTACTCGGCTGTTGCGGCGCTGATCCTGGTGCCGCTGGTCTGGATCTATTTCGGGAATCGACATACCGGAGGCTGGCTCTGGCTGATTCCGGTGACCCCCGCGCTGCGCGCCGCGCTGTATTTCGCGATGGGATTCGCGCTGCTCTTGATTGCGAGTGGATTGCTGGTGCCGAGCCCGGCGTCGATCACGGCCGCGGGCGAAGTTCCGCTGCGAGGTGCGCTGCGCATCACGCGCCATCCGATGGTGCTCGGAATCGCGTTGCTCTCGGCGCTGCACCTGATCCCGAATGGCGCTGCCGCCGACATCGCATTCTTCGGTGGCCTCGCGGTCTTCTCCGTCCTTGGTGCCTGGCACCAGGACCAGCGCAAGCAGGCCTACGCCGCGCCGGGCTTCGCCGATTTTCACGCGGCCACCTCGTTCTGGCCCCTGGCTCGTGGGGGCCTGCGCGGGATCGCCGAGATCCCGGCGCGCGTATGGCTCACGAGCGCGGCCGCCTTTCTCGGGATTCGCTGGCTCCACGGCTCGCTCTGGCCGTAGCTCTGAGCGCGACCGCATGCTGCGGGAGCGGGTAGAATCGCGCTCCTGCTGGAGTGCCCGATGCCCGCGCCGCGACCGCGAACGCCGCTCGAAAAGTTTCCCGAGCCCGAGCTCGGTGGAGAATTGATCCCGGCCGAGCGCTACACGAGCCCGGACTACGCGCGCCGCGAGTGGGAGCGGATGTGGACGCGGGTCTGGCTCTGCGCGGCACCCCTCGCGGACCTCGAGAAGGTCGGCAGCTACACCACCTTCGAGATCGGACACGAGTCGGTGATCCTGACGCGTCCCGCGGCCGGCGAGCTGCGCGCGTTCCTGAACAGCTGCCAGCACCGCGGCAGCCAGCTCGTGACGAAGCCCGGCTGCGGCCGCGCAGCCGCGCTCGTCTGCCCCTACCACCTGTGGACCTACGACCTGCGCGGCCAGCTCGTGCGCGTGCCGGACCGCGAAGACTTCCGGCAGGGCATTCCCGAGGGCACGCGCCTCTCCGAAGTCCGCTGCGAGAGCTGGGGCGGGTGGGTCTGGATCCATCTCGACCCCGACGCCAAGCCGCTGGCCGATTATCTCGGTGCGGTGGCACCCCATCTCGACGCCTATCACTTCGGCGAGCATTACGCGCTGGCCGAGGACATCTCCTTCGAGTGGGACTGCAACTGGAAGGTCGGTGTCGACGCGTTCAACGAGGTCTACCACGTGCAGGGCATCCACCCGGAGCTCTTGCCCTTCACCGACGACGTCGACTGCCCGATCGACCTCTTCGGCCGCCACAGCCGCTTCCTGTTTCACGTGCTGCGCAAGAGCCCGCGCTGGACCGACGAGCGCGCGCGGGCGCGCGGCTATCGCGACGCAAAGGAGTGGTGTCCGGAGGTGAAGCAGATCCTGCAGCAGCTTCAGCTCGAGGACCGCTTCGACGGCGACATGGACGCGCTTCGGATTGCGGCGACGCGGCGCATGCGCGAGGTCGGCGCGGCGGCGGGGCTCGACTTTTCCGATCTGCAAGACGAGCAGCTGTGGCTCGACGTCCACTACACGATCTTCCCGAACATCACGCTGAACATCAGCCCGGGGCATTTCTGGTTCTTCCGGCATCGCCCGCACCCGCAGGACCCGAACCGGATGTTCTGGGACTTCCAGGAGTACCGGCGAATACCGGCCGGAGCACCGCGCCCGCCGCGGCCCGAGGCGCTGCGCGGGCGCTGGGGCGACGGCCTCGAGCAGCGGCTTCACCTCGCGCTGCGCCAGGACGGCGGCGCCGTTCCCGCGGTGCAGCGCGGCATGCTCTCGCGCGGCTTCCGGGGCCTGCAGCTCGCGCACCAGGAGAGGCGCATCCGGCACTTCCACCGCGTACTCTCGGACTATCTCGAGGGACGCGAGTGACGCCGAACCGGCGCCCGCTCGCCTAGCGATCACAATTCCAGGAGACCCGACCCCGCATGGCCTACGAGCACATCCTCTTCGACGTTTCCGATGGCATCGCGACGATCACGCTGAATCGCCCCGCGAAGCTGAACGCGTACATCCCGCCGATGGGCAACGAGGTCCGCCACGCGATCCTCGCGCTGCGCGACGACGCGAAGGTGCGCGCGGTGATCCTGACCGGCGCGGGCCGCGGCTTCTGCGCGGGGGTGGATCTCGACTTCCTGAAGGCGAATCCGCCCTCCGCGGGCGGAAAATTCGCCGGCGACGAGTTCATCCGGAACCTGCCGCGCGAGCTCACCGAGTTCCCGAAGCCGGTGATTGCGGCCGTGAACGGCCATGCGATCGGCGTCGGGATCACGATGATCCTGCCCTGCGACCTGCGCATCGCGGTCGCCGGGGCGAAGCTCGCAGTGCCCTTCACGAAGCTCGGGATGCTGCCGGGCCTCGGCAGCTCGGCGCTTTTGCCGCGCATCGTCGGCCTCGGCCGCGCGATGGATCTCGTGCTCACCGCGCGCACCATCCTCGCCGAGGAAGCGCTCGCGATGGGCCTCGTGAATCGCGTCGTGCCGCCGGAGCGTCTGCTCGCGGAGGCCCGCGAGCTCGCGACCGCGATCGCCGCAAACGTGCCGGAGTCGCTCGCGTTCGCGAAGCTCGCGCTGCACCAGGGCTCGCAGCTGAACGTGGCGGAGGCGATCGAGAACGAGCGCGCGCTCGGCGACGAGCTGCGCCGCAGCCGCAGCGGGCGCTGAGCCGGCCTCTCGCGTTTCGGCGACGTGATCCTCGAGCGCACGCGGCGCGATCCCTGCGAGCTCGCGCTCGAAGACGGCACGCGCACGCGCAGCTTCGGCGAGCTCGATCTGCGCGTGCGGCGGATCGCGAGGCTGCTGCGCGAGGAGCTCGGCGTCGCGCCCGATCAGCACGTCGCGGTACTGATGGAGAACCGCGTCGAGGTCGTCGAGCTGCTGCTCGGAGCGATCTGCGCGGGCGTCTGGCTGACGCCGATCAACCGCCATCTGCTGCCCGAGGAGATCGCCTACGTGGTCGCGGACTCGGGCGCGCGTGTGCTGTTCACGGATCCGGAGCACGACAGCGTCGCGCGCGCGCTCACGGGGCCACGGGTACTCACCGCCGGTCCCGAGCTCGAGGCGCAGCTTGCGGGCGCGAGCGACGTTCCGATGCCCGCCGATGGGCCGCCGGGCGCGAACATGATCTACACCAGCGGGACGACCGGACGCCCGAAGGGCGTGCGGCGCGTGCGCAAGCGGACGCTCGCGGAGCAGCTCGAGTTCATCGGCGCGCAGGGACACGCGATCGGCCTCGACGGCAGCGGCCCGCATCTCGTGACCGGCCCGCTCTATCACTCCGCACCGCTGATGTTCGCGGTCTATGACCTGCTGAACGGTGCGCCAGTGATCGCGATGCCGCATTGGGACGAGCGTGAGGCGCTGCGGCTCTTGTCCCTGCGACGCATCTCGCACACGCACCTGGTGCCGACGATGTTCGTGCGGCTGCTGCGGCTGCCGGAAGCGGAGCGCGCGCACTGCGATCTCTCGGCCCTCACGCTCGCGCTGCACGGCGCCGCGCCGGTCTCGCGCCCGGTCAAGCAGCGGATGCTCGATTGGTGGGGCGACGTGTTGGTCGAGTACTGGGGCGGCACCGAGAGCGGCGTCGTGACGCTCGCGCGCGCGGACGAGTGGCGCGCGCATCCCGGAACCGTGGGCCGCGCGCTGCCGCATTATTCGGTCTACGCGGTCGACGACGCGGGCCGGCGTCTGCCGGCCGGAGAGTCGGGAGAGCTGCTCTGCCGGCATGCGCGCGAAGCGCAGGTCTTCAGCTATCACGGAGACCCGGAGAAAACCGCGACGAGCTACCCGGAGCCGGGCGCCTTCACGCTCGGCGACATCGGCTGGGTCGACCCCGAGGGCTGGGTCTTCCTGGCCGAGCGCCGCTCGCACACGATCATTTCCGGCGGCGTGAACGTGTACCCGGCCGAGATCGAGGCCGCGCTGCAGGAGCACCCGGCCGTCGCGGACGTCGCGGTCTTCGGGATCCCGGACGACGAGTGGGGAGAGGCGGTCAAGGCGGCGGTCGAGCTGCGGCCGGGCTTCGCGCCGGGGCCGGAGCTCGCGGCCGAGCTGCTGAGCTACGCGCGCCTGCATCTGGCCGCCTTCAAGGTCCCGCGCTCGATCGATTTCGAGGCGCAGCTGCCGCGCTTTCCGAGCGGGAAGCTCTACCTGCGGCGGCTCCGGGAACGCTACTGGGTGGGCCGCGAGCGGCGCATCTAGGGCCTGTGGTAGAAGTAACGGCCCATGACGTCCCCCCAGTCCCGCAAAGCCGTCAAGCCCGCGATCGAGGGCTGGTTCACGCTCGACGAGCAGGCGCCGCGGCTGCTCGGAACCCGCTGCAAAGCCTGCGGCAACTACTTCTTCCCGAAGGAATCGAGCTTCTGCCGCAATCCGGGCTGCGGCGGCACCGAATTCGAGGAGGTGCCGCTCTCGCCGCGCGGGAAGCTGTGGTCCTACACGAACAACTGCTACGCGCCGCCCCCGCCCTACGTAGTGACCGAGCCCTTCGAGCCCTACGCGCTCGCGGCGGTCGAGCTCGAGCGCGAGCAGATGGTCGTGCTGGGGCAGGTCGTCGCGGGCGTCGGCATCGAGCAGCTGCGCACCGGCATGCAGATGCAGCTCGTGCTCGACACGCTCTTCGAAGACGCCGAGGCGCGCACGCTGATCTGGAAATGGAAACCGGTGCCATGAGCGGCGGAGGAGAATCCAAGTGAGCGCAGAAGTCGCAATTCTCGGCGTCGGGATGCATCCCTGGGGCAAGTGGGGTCGGAACTTCGTCGAGTACGGCGTGGCGGCGGCGCGCGCGGCGCTGAAAGATGCGGGCCTCGAGTGGAAGGACATCCAGCTCGTCGCCGGCGGCGACACGATGCGCAACGGCTATCCGGGCTACGTTGCGGGCGCGACCTTCGCGCAGGCACTCGGCTGGAGCGGCTGCCCGGTCGTCAGCACCTACGGCGCGTGTGCGACGGGCGCGCAGGCAATCAACGCGGCGCGAGCGCAGATCCTCGCGGGGCTATGCGACGTCGCGCTCGTGGTCGGCGCGGACACCTCGCCGAAGGGCTTCTTCGCGCCGCAGGCCGGCGAGCGCAGCACGGATCCGGACTGGCTGCGCTTCCGCCTGCTCGGCGCGACGAACCCGATCTATTTCGGCCTCTACGCGCGCCGCCGGATGGACGTCTACGGCGCGACGCAGCTCGACTTCGCGAAGGTCAAGGTCAAGAACAGCCAGCACGGCTACACCAATCCCTACGCGCGCTACAAGAAGACCTACACGATCGAGCAGGTGCTCGAGTCGCCGATCGTCTCGGACCCCCTGCGGCTGCTCGACATCTGCGCGACCAGCGACGGCGGCGCGGCGCTGGTGCTCTCGAGTCTGGAGTACGCGCGCCGGCACAACGCGAATCCCGTGCGGATCGCGGCCGTCTCGACCGTGACGCCGCGGTATCCGAACACGGTGATCGAGATGCCGAACTTCGCGACTGATTCGGCGGTCGGCGTGGGCATGCCGGACACTCCCTTCAAGGACTCGATCGCGAAGGCCGCCTACGAGCAGTGCGGCCTCGGCCCCGAGGATCTCTCGCTGGCCGAGGTCTACGACCTCTCGTCGGCGCTCGAGCTCGACTGGTACGAGAACATCGGCCTGTGCCGCCCGGGCGAGGCCGAACGCCTGCTGCGCGACGGCGACACCGCGATCGGCGGCCGCATTCCGGTGAACGCGAGCGGCGGCCTGGGCTGCTTCGGCGAGGCGGTTCCGGCGCAGGCGATGGCGCAGGTCTGCGAACTCACCTGGCAGCTCCGCGCGGAGGCCGGCCAGCGTCAGGTCGAAGGCGCGCGCGTCGGCCTCTCGATCAACCAGGGCCTCTTCGGCCACGGCTCCTGCGTGATCGTCAAGCGCTAACAAGGTTCCGCCTCAGACCGACGAGACATGCAAGCCGACGAAGATCGCAAGCCGCTTCGGCGCGCAGCGAGGCGCAGCCGAGCGA
>CAYTJA010000115.1:0-4640 GCA_964437835.1 uncultured Spirochaetales bacterium | reverse complement strand
TTGCCCGCGCCGGTCGCCCTGACGACGAGGGCCTTGCGATCACGGTCCTTCTCGAACGCCTCGCCGATGCGCCGAATGGCGCGCGTCTGGTAGTAGCGCTCGACGATCTTCAGATTGACGGAGGCATCGGCCAGCGGCTTGCCATCGTCACCCCAGAGCACGGAGTCCACGAAGCCCTTGTCCTGATTGTTGGGCATGCCGGCGACTTCGAACTCCCGATCCCGCGGCTGGTCGAGCGGCCAGCCCGCTTCCTTCAGCAGCAGGTCGATGAAGTAGTCGCGGGTCTCGGCTTCGGAGTAATCGTGCGCATCGGGCTGCGCGGCGGCGGCCTTACGTGCTGTGGCCACTTCCGCGCGCAGCCGCGTCAGCTCCTCGTCGAGGGCGGACTTGTCGGCCAGCAACCCGGCCAGCTTCTCGTCGTGTTCATGCAAGTTCGCTTTGAGCTGCTGCAACTGCTCCGCCGTCTGCTTGGGCGCAGCAGCGGCTTTGGGCAACGCGCTCGCGTCGAACGCCAACCCGGGCGCCGGCTTCGCGCCGCGCGCGTAGGAACAGGCGAGCCAGTAGCCCACATGGAACAGCTCGCGCACGGCCACCAGCGCGTCCTCCGCCGGGATCGCGCGGTGGCTGTGCACGGCGCGGTTGCCGAGCGTGTTGATTACCCGCGCCTTGCTGAACACCGCCTCGCCCGCCGCCTGCTTGAAGGTCGGGTCATGGATCAGCGCCGAGAGGTTGTCCTGATAGGGCAGCTTCAGCGCGGGGTCGTGCTTGTAGGCCCACGCCACCGACAGCTCGAGCGCGCGCCGCGCGTAGAAGCAGGCCGTTCGCGGATCGGTGTGTACTGCGGCCTCGGCCCTGACAGCGGCGTCGAAGACGCTCGGCCATTCGCGCTCGAGGAAGGTGAAGTGGTTCATGTCGCGGCGAGCTCCTCGCACAGGTCGGGCAGCGAGACGGCCTCCACACCGTCGGCGAGCGGGAAGCGCTCGACGCCGCCGTACACGACGCGGCGTCGCTGCGGTCGAACCGCCTCGCAGGCGGAATGAAAACCTCGCTCGATCTTCGGTGCGAGCCCGCGCTTGATCTCGATCGCCCACGGCCTGCGCTGGCCGGGGAGCTTGAGCAGCAGGTCGATCTCGGCCCCGGCCGCGGTGCGGAAGAAATACGCCTCGGAGCCGCTCGGCGCGGCGGCGATCAGCGACTCGATCGCCAGGCCCTCCCAGCTCCCGCCGGCCACCGGGTGGGCCAGCAGGGCCTCGCGGCCTTCGATCCCGAGCAGCGCGTGCACCAGCCCGCTGTCGCGGACGTAGACCTTGGGTGACTTGACCAGGCGCTTGCGGACGTTGCCGTGCCATGGCGCGAGGCGGCGCACGAGCAGCAGGTCCACGAGCAGGTCGAGATAGGCCGCGACCGTCTTGCCATCCACGGCCAGGGCGCGGGCGAACGCCGCGGTGTTGAGCAGAGCGCCCTGCTGATGCGACAGCATGGTCCAGAGCCGGCGCAGGGTCTCCGCCGGAATGCGCGGCCCGAGTTGAGGGATGTCCCGCTCGAGGTACGTGCGGATGAAATCCACCCTCCAGCGCAGGCTGGCCGCGTCGGAATCGGCCAGCAGACTTTCGGGAAAGCCGCCGCGCAGCCAGAGCGTCTCGAGACGGTCGCGGCCGGCCTCGCCGGCATCGAGCGGTGCAAGCTCCAGATAGCGGATGCGCCCGGCCAGCGACTCGCTGGATTGCTTCAGCAGGTCGATCGACGCCGAGCCCAGCACGAGGAAGCGGCCCTTGCCCTGCCGGCGCCGCCGGCCGGTGTCGATGAGCCCGCGCAGGCTCTGGAAGAGCTGCGGCGTGCGCTGGATCTCGTCGAGGATGACGAGCTTGTCCGCGTGTTGCGCGAGGTACAACTCGGGCTCGGCAAGCTTGGCGCGGTCGGCCTCGGACTCGAGATCCAGATAGATCGAAGGCCGGGATTCGGCCACCTCGAGCGCCAGCGTAGTCTTGCCGGCCTGGCGCGGGCCGAGGAGCGCCACGGCCGGGCTTTCGGCCAGGGCGGTCGTGAGCGCGGGGAGGAGCCGGCGGGGGATCATTCGTGCAATTATGGAGCGCAGTTCCGTAATTGCAAGGTTAATTCGCGGCCGGGCCTTGATCCCGCCCCCATCCGATCAATGATCGCCGGGATCGGATCCGGTACGCCCGAGTACGGCTCGCGAGCGATCAGCCGTGCGCGGATCGGCATGCACGGCCGCCTCGGCTCGTGACGCAGCGTCCAACACCGCTGACCCTTCGCGCTGGAGGATGTGGACGAGCTGGAACTGCGCGATGCCAGCCACCAGCACCGGGTGAATGCCCGTTTCCGCGCGCAGCCACTCGACGAGTTCGCGCATCAGCGGCGCCACCTGTTCAGGCGACGGTGGCGTGTAGAGGATCTCGCGCGTCCGACTGTTGGCGACGTAGTTCTGGATCGTCCGGTAACGCCCGGGCTCTGCCTTGCCGCCGCGCACGCCCTTGACCAGGCGCTGGTGGATTTCGCTGATCAGGCCCTCGCTGATGGGCTCCCCACTGCCCAAGTAGTCCGAAACGAAGTTGGAAGGCATCGCGATAGTTGAGCAGCTCGCCCACGTCGTCTCGGTCTGCGCCCGGCACCGCTTCGCCAGCCCACAGTCGCGCGGCTTCGTCCAGCGTGAGCTGCGTGCCCTCGATGTGCGTGGTGTGATGCGCCTCCAGCAGCAGCGCCCGCTGGCTCATGCGCTCGATCCACGCCTCCAGCAGCAGCGCCCGCTGGCTCATGCGCTCGATCCACGCCTCCGACAGCGTCGCCGCTTCGAGAAATCCGCGCGCCCGTTCGATGGCGGTGAGCGCCGCCGTAATCGAGTTCGAAACGGTGAAGCGAGGTGTGAACGCGGGCATGGCCTACAGCTCTCCCCGGAAGGCGCGGTGCTGGAGCGAGGCGAAGAGCGTGTCGAGGTCGGTGAGGGAGGAGCGATGGGAGGTTCTCAGTTCACCAGTCGCAATGGAAAGTCGTGAAAATTCACGCTGCGCGTCCAAGTCGGGCATGATCATCGGCATCACTTTGACGTCCCCGAGGTTGATTCCTCGGACAGCGACGCCCTTCGTGTGCTTCGCCATCCATCGCTGAAAACCTTGCGTGCGCAGGCACTCACGAACGAAGACGGGGTCTGCGCCGACGATCGCAAGGCGCGCGGTGTCCTGTGTAATGTTGGCCCCGTCAAGCTCAACCGGTACGACTGCGAATCGCCCCACATGACCCCTGATTGACATCAGAAGGTCCCCCGGCTTCAGAAGTGAGCGTCGGAACGCGTACGAGATGGTCTCGGTCGTTTTCCGGATGCCAGATAACTCGATGCCGCCGTCCCGCATATCGACCACGCGCACATACTTCACTCCCTCGGTCTGGTCCGGTCCGGGCATCAGGATGCCGTAGCTGATCGGTCGCTTCGGATCGATGAGTGCGATCATCGGGCGAACCGGGAACCGGTTGGTGTTCGCTATCGGGTCGCCAAACATTTCGAGGAAGATGGATTGGGTGAGGGTGTCGAGTTGGGCGAGGGCGGCGCGGCGCTTGGCCCGCAGCGCCTCCGCCCGGTCCAGCACCTCCGCAATCCGCCGCTGCTCGGGGAGGGGCGGCAAGGGGACTTCAACACGGATGATGTTTTCCCGGATGATCTGAGGCTGGGAAGTGCCAGTCGTCACATCGCGGAAGCCGCGCTGCTGGAAGAAATGCACAAGGAATTGCAGGTGCGCCCGCGACTCGTCAAGTGCATCGAGCGCCATGGCATTCCCGTTTGCGTAGGAATGCGGCTCGGTGACGTGAACAGTGCCACACGACCCACGACAGCCGATCAGGATGGTCGGTCTCTCGTGTGTGAAAGTATCGTGGTAACCGATTCGTCCGTTCGCTCCATAGACTGGGAAACCAGAGGACCTCATCTCAGCCTTCGAGAGCGTCGGCCACTGCTTTGGCTGTGCGAGTTCGCCTAGCCGGACCTGTTGCCACGCACTCATCCGAGCATCCCCTCCAACTCCTTCATCCCCCGCTGGATCTCCTCCTCCAGCATGGCGAGGTCGCCGAGGATCTCCTTCGGCGCGCGGTGCTCGATCGCTTCATGCACCACTTCCTTGTAGCGGTTGAGCGAGAGGTCGTAGCCCTGCGCGGCGATGTCGGCTTTGGGCACGCAGAAACTCTGCGCGGTGCGCGCCCGTTCGCGCTCGGCGCCGTCGCGCTGCGCCCAGCGCGCCAGCACGTCGGGCAGGTTGTTCCTCGCGTGCTCCTCTTCACCTAGCGCGGTGCGCGGCGCGGGGCCGAGCTTGTCCTCGGACAGCAGCGGCGTGCGCTTGTCGTCGAGGCTCCAGCCATCGGCGTCCACGTCGTAGAACCACACCCGGTCGGTGCCGCCGGAGTTAGTCTTGGTGAAGAACAGGATCGCGGTGGACACGCCCGCGTAGGGCTTGAACACGCCACCGGGGAGCGACACCACGGCGTCGAGCTTTTGGTCTTCCACCAGCAGGCGCCGCAGTTCCTTGTGCGCCTTGCTGGAGCCGAACAGCACGCCGTCGGGCACGATCACCGCGGCGCGGCCGCCGGGCTTCAAGAGGCGCAGGAAGAGTGCCAAGAAGAGCAGCTCGGTCTTCTTG
>CAYTJA010000114.1:0-1891 GCA_964437835.1 uncultured Spirochaetales bacterium | reverse complement strand
CACGTCGGCGGTGACGACTTCGAGGTTGCTCAGCGAGCCACGATCCGCGGAGCGGCGGATGAACTCGGCCTGACCCTTGGAGTTGGAGACCGCGAGCACCTGGCTCTTGGGGAAGTGGCGAGCGCACCAGAGCGCGAAGGAGCCCCAACCGCAGCCGAGGTCGAGCACGCGCTGGCCGTCGTGAAGCTGCGCGCGCTCGGCAACCAGGGCGAGCATGGCGCGCTCCGCGTCGGCGAGGTCGGTGGTGCCGCGGTCCCAATGGGCGCAGCTGTACTTGAGGTGAGGGCCGAGCACGAGCTCGAAGAACTCCGCGGGCACTTCGTAGTGCTGGCGGTTCGCGTCCTCCGTCGCGAGGGCGACGGGTGCGCGACGCGCCTCTGTGAGGAACGCCTGGTGGCGCTCTGCCTGTCGCTCGCAGTCGCTCGCGTCGATCTCGCGCAAGCGGTCTCGGAGCATGGCTCGAATTCCGGCGCGAACGACGAAATCGGGCAGGAGCCCGCGTTCTGCGAGGGGGAGGCCGATCATGCTGCGGAGTTCTCTCTGTTGGCGCTCGGGCAAGTTGGCTGTCGATTGCGAGTATGTCAATATAAAATATAGACACAAATCCTCTCGCGGTGCGCTCTTGCCGCCCGCGTGAGAAACTTCGAGGCCTCATGTCCGCGAAAGCCGAACCCACGTATGCCCTTGGCGCCGTCTGTCGCATCACGGGGCTATCGCCGCACGTGCTGCGGGTTTGGGAGCGTCGCTACGGGGCGATCGCGCCGCTGCGGACGCCGAAGGGGACGCGCCGCTACCGCATGGCTGACGTAGAGCGGCTCCAGCTGTTGCGGGCGGCGGTCGAGGCCGGCCATCGGATCGGTGCCGTCGTCGCGCTCGACGACAGCGCGCTCGGCAAGCTCGCAAGCGGCGATGGCAGGAAGGCGGAGCCGCTCGAACCGATCGAGCGTGCGATCTCCGCGATCGAGATCCTCGACGCCGGCGCCGCGGAGCGTGCGATCTCGGACCAGCTGCTTGCGCTCGGGCCTGTGCGCTTCGCGCGCGAGTTCGCGATGCCCCTGCTGCAGGCGGTGGGCGTGCGGTGGTTCGAGGGCCGGCTGTGTGTCGCCGCGGAGCACATGGCGTCAGCGCTGCTGCGCTCGCTGCTTGGCGCTGCGCTCCGGCCGCCACCACGCGGCACGGGTGCGCCGATCGTGTTGTTCGCGACGCTTCCTGGCGAAAAGCACGAGCTCGGCCTCTTGATCTCCGCGCTGGTCGCAACGGGGGCTGGGGCGAATCCGGTGTTTCTTGGCGCTGAGCTACCGCCCGCCGAGCTCGTCACGGCGGCGGAGCTCACGCAGGCCCGCGCGCTGGCGCTAGCGGTGACCTTTGCCGCGAAGGGGACCGTGCGAGAACTCGCGGCTGCGCGATCGGCGCTGCCCGAAGCCGTGGAAATTTGGCTGGGTGGAGCCGGCGCCAGCGCCTTGACTCCACCTAATGGAGTCATATCGCTGGCGACGCTCGAGGATCTCGAGCGGCACGTGCGGCGACTGCACGAGCAACGCGCCGTGCGGGCGTTGAAGAGATCGTCGAACCCCGCGAAGAGCCGACACTCCGTAAGGCGTTCGCCCAGGAGACCTGCGTAGCCCATCGGACTCAGTCGAGGATGCGCCGCCCGCCCGCTGAGTCGAGGGTCAGCGGCTCATCTCGGGCCCTGCAGCTCCCTGCGGATGCGCGCCGCGCGCATTCGTGAACGCGAGCAACTCGGAGACGCTGCGCCGCAATCGCAGCGTCCGCCCACTCGAGAGCAGACTGTCGAGGGCGACCCACTCGCCGCTGCCGACTGCGTAGGCGAGCGTGATGTCGAGGTCCTTGCCGATCAGCGCATAGCGTTCCACCGGAACGTCGCCTTTGC
>CAYTJA010000113.1:0-4467 GCA_964437835.1 uncultured Spirochaetales bacterium | reverse complement strand
TCAGCATCGAAGTCGGGCACATCTTCAAGCTCGGCACGCGCTACAGCGAGGCGCTGGGCGCACTGGTGCTCGACGAATCGGGTGCCAAGTGCCCGATCGTGATGGGCTCCTACGGGATCGGCATCGAGCGCTGCATGGCGGCGATCGTCGAGCGCTGCCACGACGCCGCGGGCATCGTGTGGCCGATGCGCGTCGCACCCTTCGAGGTCGTGGTCAGCGTCCTGAACCCGAAGCAGGGCGACACGCTCGAGGCTGCCGGGAATCTCTACGACGCGCTGCAGAAGGCCGGCGTCGAGGTGCTGTTCGACGACCGCGACGAGCGCCCGGGCGTCAAGTTCAAGGACGCCGAGCTGATCGGTATCCCGCTGCGCGTGACCGTCGGGCCGAAGGGTCTCGAGCAGGGCAAGGTCGAGCTCAAGGCCCGGCGCAGCGGCGCCAGCCAGGAGCTCGACGCGAACAAGGCCGCCGAGTACCTCGCCGAGCTCGTCGCCGAGGAGCGCCGCGCGACGCCGATCCGCTAGGGCCCGCGCCTGGCGACACCCGCTGTGGCATCCGAAGTGGCGGCGCTCGGCTGCGACGAATGGGGTTTCCTGGCCCCGCATCAGCGTCGATTGCCTCGAGCAGCCTCTACATTTTCGGGCATATCTGACTCGGGACCGATGCTGCGGCACTGCGATTCCCGAGTACAATGGCGCGCCGCCCCGCGGGCGCCCGCTTGGCGGGACCTCGCCGCGGTCATCCGAACGAAGGGAGCACGACGATGGACTGGGCAGAATTTCTCTTCCGCTGGATCCACTTCCTGGCCGGGATCGCGTGGATCGGAATGCTCTACTACTTCAACCTCGTCCAGACGCCCTTCTTCGCGACCGAGCTCGGCGGCAGCGCCAAGAGCGCGATGGTGCGCGGCCTGTTGCCGAACGCGCTGTGGTGGTTCCGCTGGGGCGCGATGTTCACGTTTCTCTCGGGCGTGATGATCCTGCTGATGAAGCTAGGCCAGGGCATCCCGCTCGCGAGCGGCTACATGACGCGCATCCTGACTGGTGCACTCTTCGGCACGATCATGTGGGCGAACGTCTGGTTCGTGATCTGGCCGGCGCAGCGTGCGGTGATCGAGAACGCGAACCGCGTCGCCGGCGGCGGCGCTGCGGATCCGACCGCCGCGGGCAAGGGTGCGCGCGCGGGCATGGCTTCGCGCACGAACGCGCTGTTCTCGATTCCGATGCTCTTCTTCATGGGCGCCGCGAGCCACCTGCTGACGAGGTTCACGGGCGAAGGCGGCGTCGCGGGCTACTGGATCGCGGTGCTCGCGGTGTCCGGCCTGCTCGAGTGGAATGGCGTCTTCCAGGCGCCCGGTTCCAAATCGCAGAAGATGCTGACGACCGTGAAGGGCACGATCCACGCCGGCCTCGCGGCGACGGTCGTCGTGGTCATCCTGCACCTGGTGATGACCTAGCGGAATTCGCCGCCGCGCGCCGTCCGAGTCGACCGCAAGGGCCGGGCCGCTCCCGGACCGGGACCACAAGGCTACTCCGCTTTCGGAGCGGGCGCGGCCGCGCTCGCGAGATAGGCCACGAGATCGGGGATCCGCTCCTCGAGGTACGCGAACTGGGGCATCGCGGCGCTTGCGGGCCACTTGGGCCGGTGCCCGGGCGGGTACTCGCCGCGCAGCACCTTCGCGCGCAGCAGCTCTTCGGATGCCCCCGCGATCGCGGGACCGAGCGTGCCCTCCTGCGCCGGGTCGGCGTTGTGGCACGCGATGCAGACGTTCTGGTAGGTGCGCAGGCCGCGCGCTATGGCGGGATCCTGCTCGGGCGCCTGCTCGCTCGAGCAGGCGAGGGCGGCGAGCCAGAGCGCGAGCGACGGCTGCGTTCTCGGAAGGCGGCGGCGTGACATCTGCGAGGTCCTCGGGTGTGAACGCCGGAGCATAGCGGCCGCCCCGCGCGTACCATGGGTGCATGTCGCCCGACCCGCCGGCCGCGCGCGCGCGACGCTGGCGCACGCTGCCGAACGCGCTCTCGCTGCTGCGCCTGCTGATGATTCTTCCGCTCTGCGCGGCGATCCAACTCGGAGACGCGCGCGCTGCGCTCTTCTGCTTCGGCCTCGCCGTCGCGAGCGATCTGCTCGACGGCTACCTCGCGCGCCGCCTCGAGCAGACCACGAGTCTGGGCGGTCTGATCGACCACGCCGTCGACGCGGGCTTCGTCTCGCTCGGCCTCGCGGCACTCGCAGCCACAGGAGTGGTGCCGGCGCTGCTCCCGCCGCTGATCGCGATTGCGTTCCTCCAGTACGCGCTCGATTCGCGCTGGCTCTCGGCGCGAGGCCTGCGCGGCAGCGCGCTCGGCCGCTGGAACGGAATCGCGTATTACGCACTGCTCGCGGCGCCCCTCGTGCGCGACGCACTCGATCTCGGCTGGCCCACGGCAGTGCTGGTGAAGTCGCTGGGCTGGGCGCTCGTCGCGAGCACGGCCGTCTCGATGCTGGACCGGATGCGCCTGCTGTACCGCAGCCGCAGTCGAGACTAACGAGATTCCAGCAGCTCGCGGTTGGCGCGGCGCAGGAAGCAGAGGCCGATCGCGGCGTTGAAGAAGATGAAGAAGTTGTGCTGCACGAGGCCGAAGGCGGCCATCTGGCCCGGGTTGCCCGGGAAGAGCAGGGTCCAGAGCGTGATCGCGACCGCGCGGAAGGGGCCCGGGACCGCGGCGCCGAAGAAGATCACCGGGAGGATGCCCAGCATCTCGCCGAAGCCGACCTCCACGCCGAAGAGCCGCAGCGCGAGCGTATAGACGACGACCGCGGCCAGCAGCGCCGGCGAGCGCAGCAGGATCACGACGAGATAGTGGTAGAAGCTGGCGCGCCGGAACGCGTGCAGGATCGGCTTCTCGCGCAGCGCGGAGTGCGGCGCCAACGCGCCGCGGAAGTAGGCCAGCCAGAGCACGAGGAAGACAGCCGCGCCGAGCGCGACCACGGGTACCGCGCGAAAGACCGGAGGCAATCGTTCCCACCCGAGTGTCACGCCGAGCGTCGCCCAGCTGACGAGGTAGAAGAACTCGCAGAACATGATGAAGAGCATGCTCGAGCCGACCTGCCAGCCGGGCACGCCGTCGCGGCGGTGCAGGTAGAGCGCCATCGCGCCTTTGCCGACCTGCTCGTTCAGGATCGAGAGGATGTAGGCGCTCGCGCGGATCGGCAGGATGTCGCGGTAGCGCACGCGCGCGTTGAACCAGTTGACGATGCGCCAGACCACGAGCGAGTCGACGAGGAAGAAGAAAGCCGAGTAGGGGACCATCAGCGCGAGCCACGCGCCCCAGCGCACGTGCTCGAAGATCCCGGCGAGATAGGGCAGGGCATCCAGGCCCTCGCGAGCGGCCTGGGCGTCGATCTTGAAGTAGAGGTAAGCGAAGCAGAGCAGCGAAAGCGTCCAGAGCAGCAGGCGCTGCGCGAGCGCGGGCCGCTGCGGCGCAGCCGCGTGCGGCGCGGGCGCGGCAGCCGCGCTGGCGGACGCGACCGGCGCCACCGAGGCAGGCGGATCGGCAGGCTCGGATCCGGGCCCGACATAGCGGCGCAGCGTCTCCGCGAGCGGCGTGAGCTGCAGCCCGAGCGCCTCGCAGGCCGGCTCGGGGTCGACGTCGTCGTCGCGCTCGAGCACCTCGAGCATCGCGCGCGTGAGTGGAGGGTTCATCGAGATCTTCTCGAGCAGCGCGGCCGCAGCAAAGGCGAGCCGGCCCGGAATCGAGACGATCCGCGGTTGCTGGCCGTAGAGTGCGGCGCAGCGCAGCACGAGCTCGCGCCGCGGCAGCGATTCGGGTCCGGCCAGCTCGACGATGAGGTCCTCGAAGCCCGGCAGCTCGAGGCCGCACAGAATCGCCTGGATCACATCCCGCGCGTCGGCCGGCTGCTCGAGGCTCGAGCCGCCCGCCAAGAGCGCGACCCAGCGGCTCTGCGCCTGGGCGCGCAGCTGCAGCGCCGCGAAGTCCTCCTCGCCGATCACCATTGGCAGGCGCAGGATCAGCGTCGGCGTGATGGACTGCAGCAGGATCTGCTCGGCGCGTCCGCGCGACCCGAGGCAGGCGTTGTCCGACTCCGGATCTGCGCCCACGTTCGAGAGGTACACGATCCGCCGCAGCCCGACCTGCGCGGCCGCTTGCACGAGCGCCTCGCAGCTCCGCTCGTGCGCATCGACATAGCGGCTCCCCCCGCCCTCGCGCAGGATGCCGATCAGATGCACCGCCGCCTCGCAGCCCTTCGCAGCGCGGACCAGCGCCTCGGAGTCGAGCGGGTCGACGACCGAGACGCGCAGCGCACCGCCAAAGCGCGCGTGCAGCGTCTTCGCGGCACGCTCGGAGCGCACGACCGCGAGGAGCTCCGGCGGCGGCCCGTTCCGGGCTTCGCGAGCGAGCCAGTATTCGATCAATTGCACGCCGAGGTGCCCGTTGGCGCCCGTGACCAGGACGTGCCCGGCAGGGGCTC
>CAYTJA010000112.1:0-4010 GCA_964437835.1 uncultured Spirochaetales bacterium | reverse complement strand
GGCGAAGCAGCGTGCGCATGGAAGCACACTAGCGGGCCCCTACCGCCTGCGAGTGCCTGCGCGGCGATGGGTCGCGCCCGAACCCAGATCCAACTCTCGGCTCGCTCTCGCACGGGTTCGGGATCGGCTGCGGCGACCCTTTCGCGTGGGTCTCGATCCCTGTTCTCGGCGAATCCGTTCCGCCAGGAAGAGCTTGATCAGCGATTGGTACGGAATGTCGCTTCGATTCGCGAGAACCTTCAATGCCTCGAGCATCGACTCCGGGAGCCGCAGCGAGATCGTTCGCAGAGAGGGCTGGAGATTCGGGAGCGATACACGCCGGCCGCGACTCCAGTCGATGTAGTCGGAAGAGTCGTGCTTCGCCCAGAACTCGCGCTCGGCTTTTTCGGTCTTGAAAGTCGGAAGCTTCTTCATGTGTTCTCGAAGGACCTCCGTTCGGATGCGCTCATTTCGCGCGCAGAGATGATCCGGATCCACTCGCCGCGGAGCGTGAATGCCTCGAAGTGCAGCCGGCCGGCGTTCGTTCTCCCGAGCACGTAGAAGCGCGCCTCCTGTCGCGAGTGCACGACATCGGATCCTGCAATCAACGGCTCGTTGAAGAAAACCTGCTCCGCCTCGGCGCGCGACACTCCGTGCTTGATCCAGCTCTTGTCCGAATTGCGCGCATCCCATTGGAAGCCCGTGCATGCCCGGACGCGATCGAGCGGATCCACTCCTTCGAATGTATATCGCAGCCATATACAAGGTAAAATCTCCACTCGGAACGATATAGGCGGAGCCCAGAGAAACGACATCGAGACCCGCAGCAGCGAGCCCGAGCGCGTGCGGAACCGCGGCGCGCCGTCGCGTTGTGCACCGCGAGACAGCACTCCCCGGCGCCGCGAAACACCTTCCCCGTGATCGCAAGGGGCTTGAACAAGCGGTCCGCGACCCAAAGCACCCCTTCACCGCGGCGGTTCTGTCCGCCCTGGGCCTCGGAGCCGCGAATGTGTCGGGCTTCGGGATCTTCTTGGTGATCAGCTGGATCCTTGGGAACCTGATCCTCACTCCGGGCGGGATCGCCCTCATCCCGGTATTCGTGATGGTGGTCAGGGCTCATAGGCGCGAGCGACTGAACGCTCGCGCACGCGCGACGTTCGACCGGCTTGCTGCACTTGATCGCGGTCTCGAGAATGGCACGGTCACCCGCGACGAGTGGACCCGGGAATACCGGCGCGTGATCGAAGGTTTGCTCGGCGGTCTTCCGCCGGCAGCCGCCTGCGAACTGCTCGTCACGGGCCGCTACGGCAAGCGCGAACCCATCACCAGCCTCGCGGAAGCGGTGAAGCGGATCGACAACCAAACGCCCCTGGCGTGCCTCTTCGAGCGAGCCGAGGACGGCGATCGCAGCTCGGAGCGTTCGCCCGCAGGCCCCGGCGACTAGCTCTATGGGAAATCGCCCCGCTGAGCGCGCCCGTGGCGCCTCTCTCCGATCCGCGTCACACTCGCCGTCCCTCCCGGTACGCCCTGCCTCGTCATGGGGTGTTCGGTGAACCGATTCCTTGCGTCTTACCTAGCAGTTGCATTCTTTGGAGCCAGCGCGGCCTCAGGAACGCCGTTGCATCTGGAGTACTCCTTCGAACCGACCGGCCCGAGCAACATCAGAGGGGGTGCGTACCTCTTCGCCAACGGCATCGGAAACGGCTCGCAGCTTCCACGCACATACATGCCGCTCCTATCCGCCAGCTGGTCTGCATTCCTGTCGCTGGATATCTCCGACGACTACTCCACGGTCACCCTTCGAGAGTTTCGTTACTCACAGACCGACATCCATGATGTCCTAGCAGGCAGCTTCGATCTCGCGTTCTTCGGAACGGTGCCATTTGAAATCCAGATCTCCTCGTTTGCAGTCGAAATCAAAGGCCTCACCATGCCGCTAGATGTCACCGGGAGATTCTACGCTCCACTTCCCGGAACGATCGCCTTCAGTGGCACGAGTAGCTTCCTCGACCCCTCGACGGCATTCTCCTAATTGGAAGCTGCCTGGTTCAACGAGTTCAGTGGAGGATTTCAGCCAAATAGCGACCTCAGCCAGATCGATGTCGAGCTCACTTTCGGTGATGGCGGCGCCGGACCAATCAGCATCGGATCGGGTGTCTTCCGATCCGTGAACCTCGAACTTTTCGCCTCCCTGCATTTCGGACTCGCGGGCTTCTCCGGGACGACAACTCCATCCAACATCCCCGAGCCGACCACAGCACTGTTGATAGCGGCACCGCTTGGACTGTTGAGTGCCTGGCGCCGGCTGCGTTCCTCCAAGCGTGTCCTGCCTCATGAGTTAGTTTATAGTTGCACGTGAGAGAAAACCCAGTAGTCAGGTCACGCGGCTCGCTTCAGTTGCTCGAGATTTCCGCCCCGGCGAGCCGCGGCGGGGCCCGCTCGGATTCGCTCGTGGCTCAGATCCCGCTCGAACTCGGCCACGGCTGCTGCGGGAGTCTCGAGGCACCCTTCGACCGGCCAACCCGCTGAGCGCCATCTCTCGATCGAACCCGCCAAGGTCGACCGCAGGGTCGCGCTGGAGGGTCAGGCGTAGTCGCTCAGTTGCACGACCGCCATGCCAGCGATGAGCGGCAAGCGACGGTCGTTGGTCACGTAGACGGGGCAGCGCTCGCTCAGCGCGGCCGCCAGTTGCAGCGCATCCGGCGTCCGCACGCCGAAGCTGGCGCGAAGCTGGGCGGCACCGCGCAGCTGAGCGCGATCGATTTCGACCAGGCGAACGCCCCGACTGCGCGTGAGGAGAGCCTCGTAACGCTCAGCGAGTGCGCGGTTCCCGACGCGATACGGAACCACGAGAACCTCGAGCAGTGTGAGGGCCGACGTGACGATCTCGATGCGCCCCGTATCGACGGCGCTGAAGATCGGCGCGATCAGCTCGAGGTAGTCGTGGTTCTCCTCGATCCAGTAGATGAAGGCCGCGGTGTCGAGCGCGACGGGGCCCTCTCCGAGATCCTCGATCAATCCCACGAGCGGCGTTCCGCTTCCACATGGCCGGCTGCCTCGATGCCGGCCCAGATTTCCTTGCCGAGACCCTGGAGTTCGAGGATCGACAGCGCTGCAGGCGCCTCGAGCGCTTGCTCGAGGATGTGGGTGACCTCCTGGGCAACGGAGCGGCGGTTCTGGCGGGCCCGCGCGCGCAGCTTCCGAGCCAGGCGGTCGGGCAGGTTCTTGAGGTTGAGCGTCGCCATGTCGGGTTCCTCCATAATTCCTCCATTTTGGAGGAACAGGCCCGCGACGTCAATTCTGCGTGCGCATCTCGGATACGTCGCAGCGCCGAGGCAGATGCGGGGGCGGGATGGGCGAGTGAGTGAAACTGCGATGCGCGCGCGGGTCGGATCCTGTTCGGGGCAGCGATTTGGCGAGCAGCGGCCTTCCGGGAATCGACTTTCTCGCGCCCCGCCTCTTTACTTTCGTTTTTATTTCGCTTACACTTCGACTCGTCCCCGGTCCCGCGGAGGACAGCGATGCGTGTCTCCCCGGCGGTTCTGCTCCCGCGTCGGGAGCGGCTGGCGCGCGCCGATTCGTGGCTTCGGCGCAGTGCGGAGCCGCGTGCGCCGGTGTTGGAGGCGCCCCGCGAGGCTGCGCGCGGGGTCGCGCGGGCGCGGGCTTCGCTGGGCTCGGGCGATTCGAGCGCGGGCGATGCCTGCGCGGGCTTTGCGCGTGCGCGCGGGCCGCTGCGGCGCGCGCTGGCGGCGGTCGCTGGGCGCTTCGTCGCGGGGCGTGGGTGGGAACGACTCGGCTATGCGCGGCTCGGCGATTACGCGCGCGAGCGGCTCGGGCTCGCGGCGCGCACGCTGCAGGATCTCGCGCGCGTCGATGCGGAGCTCGCGCGGCTTCCCGGCGTCGAAGCGGCGTTGGTGAGCGGCGCGCTGCCGTGGTCGAAGGTGCGGCTGCTCTGCCGCGTGGCAGTGCCCGGCGATGCCGCGCGCTGGGTGGCGCTCGCGCGCCGGCTCTCGCTGCGCCAGCTCGAGCGC
>CAYTJA010000111.1:0-1948 GCA_964437835.1 uncultured Spirochaetales bacterium | reverse complement strand
CAGCTCTTCTACTCGACGCAGATCCCCGCGTGCCTGTGGTTCCTCGCGCGTGACCGCCAGAACGGCAAGTTCCGCGACCGCCGCGGCCAGGTGCTCTTCATCGACGCCCGCAAGCTCGGGCCGCTGGTGGACCGCACGCATCGCGAGCTGGCCGACGACGACGTCGCCCGCATCGCCACGACCTATCACGCCTGGCGCGGCGAGCAGGACGCGGGCGAGTACGCCGACGTGCCCGGCTTCTGCAAGAGCGCACCGCTGGACGAGGTGCGCAAGCACGGCCACGTGCTCACGCCCGGCCGCTACGTCGGCGCCGAGGCGCAGGAGGACGATGGCGAGCCGTTCGAGGAGAAGATGAAGCGGCTCAGCGATACGCTGCGCGAGCAGCAGGCCGAGGCCGCGAAGCTCGATGCCGCGATTGCCGCCAATCTGAAGGAGCTTGGGTATGGCGGGTGAGTGGGAAGAAGCAACGCTCGGCGCCGAGGCGGATATGCTGACGGGCTTCCCGTTCCGAAGCGAACGCTACACAGATGCCGACGACAGCATCCGTTTGGTACGCGGTGACAACATCGTTCAAGGTGCGCTGCGCTGGGACGGCGTGAAAAGGTGGCCTAGGTCAGAGAGCGCGGAACACGATTTGTATCAGCTTCGCGAGGGCGACGTGGTCCTCGCGATGGATCGCCCTTGGATTGAGGCCGGTCTTAAGTACGCGGCGATTTCCAAGCACGACCTTCCGAGTTTGCTAGTGCAGCGGACCGCGAGACTTCGTGGCGGGCCGAACCTCGAGACGCGATTCCTGCGATACCTCATCGGAAGTTCGGAGTTCACACAGCACGTTCACGCCATTACGACTGGCACAGCAGTTCCACACATCAGCGGGCGTCAGATAAAGGAGTTCACGTTCCTGCGCCCGCCCCTCGACGAACAACGCGCCATCGCCCACATCCTCGGCACGCTGGACGACAAGATCGAGCTGAACCGGCGGATGAACGAGACGCTGGACGCGATGGCGCGCGCTCTCTTCAAGTCGTGGTTCGTGGACTTCGACCCCGTCCGCGCCAAGGCCGAAGGCCGCGACCCCGGCCTCCCCAAACCCCTCGCCGACCTCTTCCCGGATTCCTTCGAGGACTCGGAGCTGGGGGAGATTCCGAAGGGGTGGCGCGTCGGCCGATTCGGCGACGTCGTCGAGCACCTGCGCGACCAGGAGAACCCGCTCTCGTCGCCTGAAGCGCTCTACCACCACTTTAGCCTTCCGGCCTTCGACGAAGGGCAAAGCCCGAAGGCCGAGTACGGCGAGAGCATCAAGAGCCAGAAGTCGCGCGTACCGGCCGGGGTAGTCCTGCTCTCCAAGCTCAACCCCGAGATTGAGCGGGTGTGGCTGGTCGACGTTCGCCCGGGCGAGCGCGCGGTTTGCTCGACCGAGTTTCTGGTGCTCCTCGCGCGGTCTCCGTTCACGCGAAGCTTCGTCTATTGCCTCGCGCGCTCGCCGTTGTTTCGGCAACAGATCGAGGGTCTCGTGACGGGAACTTCGAAGAGCCATCAGCGCGCCCAAGTCGATTCGATTCTCAACCTCGCGGTAGTGGTGCCCCCTTCGTCCGTCGTTGCAGCGTTCGATCGTTCAGCGGACAACCAGCTTGCGCGAACGCTCGAATGTCGGCGCGAATCCCGCACTCTCGCCGCTCTGCGCGACACTCTGCTGCCCAGGCTCATCTCTGGCGCGCTGCGAGTAGCGAATTCGGAGCAGTTCATGGGGAGGACGAACTGATGGCCGACATGAACCTCACCCAGGCGGAAGCCGACGCGCTGATCGCCATGGAGAAGCATCGCGTCAACGAGGAGCGCAGCGACTTTCCCATGGGCGGCCAGTCGCTGGTTCTGCCGTTGCAGTCCCCTGACAAGCGCGAGCAGTTTCTGCTCGACCTCAGCCGGGGTCGCATCGATCTGCTCAAGG
>CAYTJA010000110.1:0-14013 GCA_964437835.1 uncultured Spirochaetales bacterium | reverse complement strand
GAGCTCACGCGCGAGCGCGTCGACGACCCGGAGGCGGCGGCGCTGGCCCTGCGCGCCTGCGTGTGGGTGCTCGCGGCCGGCTGGCGGATCGGCATGACCCATGAGGAGGTGAGCGGCACCACGGCCGAGGCACGCGACTGGGCGCAGCGGGCCGACGATCCCGAATCCCTGGTGCGGCTCGAGAGCACCGTCAGCGCCTTCTACCTCACCTCGGGGCAGCTGGAGCCCGCGTTCGAGCACATCCTCGCCGGGGAGCGCGCGGGCGAGGCCTCGGGCGACCCGCGGCTGCGCGCGATGGCCCGTTACCAGATCCTCTACTACTGGTTCAACGCCGGCCCCATGGACCTCGCGACCGAGCGTGCGGACGAGCTGATCCGCTATGCGCGCGCCCACGGCGGACTGGCTGCCGCGTTCGGGGGCGAAGACCTGCTGCCCCTCCTGCTCGGCTTCCGGGCGCTGCTCGAGTCCCAGTGCGGATCCGTGGCGCGGGCGGCCGAGATGCTCCGCGAGGCGCAGGGGATCGCGCGCGAGCGGGGCCACCTCGAGTCCGAAGGCTGGACGAGCTTCTTCTCCAGCTGGTTCGCAGACATCGCTGGCGACGCCGGGCGCGCGCTGCCGCACTGCCGCCGGGCCCTCGAGCTCGCCGAGCGCATCGGCAGCGCCTTCTCGATCGGCTGGGCCCTCGGCTCGCTAGCGGAGTTGCTCGCGCAGAGCGGCTCGCGCGAAGCGCTGGAGGTTGCGGAGCGCTGCGTGACCTTCTCGCGGGAGCGGCGCACGTCCCTCGAGGGCGAAGCGCAGCATCTCGCGGCACTCGCTGCGGCCTGCGTGGTGGTAGGCGACGTCGCGCGCGCACGGCTGGTCGCCGACGAGGCTGTCGAAGTCTCGCGCTCGCGCGGGACCCGCCGCTACGCGGTGAACGCCTGGCTTGCCCTCGCGCGCGCTCACCGCGCGACAGGAGGCCCCGACTCCTTCGCGCGAGCGCGAGATGCGCTCGAGCAGGTGGACGCCGTGGCCGATGTGATCCGCGCGCCCAACTGGCGGCACGTGGCGGAGCTGGAGCGCGCGCTGTTGGCCGGCGCCGAGGGCGACGCCGCCGCACGCGAACGCCACCTGCGCGCGGCCCTCGCGGGCTTCGAGGCGATCGAGGCCGAGCACCGCGTGCGCCAGATCCGGGCGCTGCTCCGCGCGCCCTGACGGCGCGGAAGCGCATCAGCGCGGGGCTGGCTCCGGCGCCGCCGCAGCTGCGGCCGCGAGCTCGCGGTCGATCAGCTTGGTGAACGCGCTCGCCGGCTGGGCGCCGGAGAGCAGGATCCCGTTCACGAGGAAGGCCGGGGTGCCGCTGATGCCGGCGGCCTCGGCAGCCTGCATGTCCGCTTCGACTGCGCTGCGGGTGCGGCGCTCTGCGACGCAGCTCGCGTGCTTCGCGGTGTCGAGTTCCGCTTCGCGGGCCATGCGCGCGAGATCATCGTCCGAGAACTTGCCGGGGGCATCGAAGAGGCGGTCGTGGTACTCCCAGAAACGGCCCTGCTCGTGCGCGCATAGCGATGCCTCCGCGGCGGCCTGCGCGCGCGGGTGGATGTTCGTCAGCGGGAGCTGCCGGTATACGACGCGCAGGTCGTTCGGGTACCTGGCGAGCAGCTCGTCGATCACCGGCGCCTCCTTCTTGCAGAAGGGGCACTGGAAGTCGCTGAACTCGACGATCGTGACGCGCGCGGATTCGGGGCCCCGGGAGGGTCCGATTGCCGCGACCTGCACGCGGGGCGCGGCCAGCCGGATCTCGATCTGCGACTGCTGGCGCAGCGCCGCGACCACGCGCGCGCCTCTCTCGGCCGTGAGATAGCGGGAAATTTGTCCCGAAACCTGCTCGAGCGGAGCGCCGCCCATGCGCTGCTTGTTCTGCTCGTAGAAGGTCGCGATCGCCTCCGCAGTCACGCCGCCCTGCTGCTGAACTTGCTGCTGGATCCAGGCCTCTGCGTCGAGGCCGCTGCCGGCGCGGGCCGCGTCGACGAGGCGCTCGTCGATCATCCGCTCGAGCGCTGAGGAGCGCAGCTCGTAGAGCTTCGAGGCGCTTTGCCTGGCCTCGCGCTCGAAGAGGTCGTTCCGGATCCAGCTGTCGAGCTCGGTCTGCGTGATCGGCTGGCCGGCCAGCTCGGCGACCACGACGTCGTCGCCCGGCGCCGCCGCAGGCGTCGCGAGATGGCTGCAGCCCACAGCCAGCGCGAGGATCGGAAGCAGCTGAGCGCGCAGGTCCGGCATTCGAGGGTCCCCCATTTCGAGGCGTGCAGGCTACCTCAGCTTCGCGGAGCCCAGGCGAGGTGGGGCTCGAGGAAGCGCCAGATCGCCTCGATCGCGGGCTTCGGCGCGCCGGCATCCCGCAGCAGCGGACGCGGGGCGAATCGCTGCAGCGAGGCTTCGAGCTCCGCGCACAGAGCGGGTGGGGCAGGGGCGTGCGACCCCAGCGCAACCGCGCGCAGCCGCGGTTCCGCCGCACACCAGGCTGCGACGACTAGCGCACCGAGCTCGAAGCCGATCGCCGCGCTGCGCCGGACATCGAGCTCGGGCCAGCTGGCGAGGCTGTCGAGCGCGCGACTCTGCTCCGAGGCGGACTGCCGGAAGAACTCTTCGAGCAGGATCGCGAGCTCGGGATCGCGCGAGCGCTGCGTGAGCCCTTCGGCCAGCAGCCGACTTAGCTTCGCGCTGCGCCGCGCGCCGCAGAGCGGCAGGTCGACGAGCGCCACCGCGGCGCCGCGCGCGGCCCACGCCGACGCGGCGGCCTCGAGCGAGAGCAAGAGCTCGGGAGCGTCCGCGCGCGGCAGCAGCAGCAGCGGGGCGGGATCTGGAGCCGGGGCCGGAAGCCAGACGCGGGCCGACACCCGATCTCCTCGCGACGTGAAGCCGAAATTCCGGGGAGCGCCCGCTGCGCGCGACATCGGGCGCGCAGCGTAGCGCGCTCAGCCGGTGAGCAGGATCTTGCGCGCGCGATACAGATTCGACTTGATCGAATCTGGCGACTTGCGCAGCTGTTTAGACAGCTCGGCGATCGAGTGGTCTTCGAGGTGGTGGAGCTCGAAGAGCTGCCACTGCTCGGGCGTGAGCTCGCGCGCCTGGCTTTCGAGCGCGAGCATGCGCTCGCGGCACTCGTAGTGCTCGAGCGGCGTCGCCTCACGCGACACCGGCGAGTCCGATGCCTCGCGATCGTCGCTGCCCTCCTCGAGGAAGAGCGGAACCGTCGGGTGGCGCTTGCGCTTGAAGCGCGAGGCGATGGTGCGGCGCGCGAGGCCTAATACCCAGGCCGAGAAGGGAGCCTCGCGGCGATAGTTCGCGAGGCTCGAAAAGGTGTTGAAGAAGACTTCCTGGACCGTCTCTTCGACGTCGGCCGTGTTCGAGATGCGCTTGTCGACGAAGCGGTAGATGCGCTTGAAGTAGCGCTGATACAGCAGCTCGAAAGCCGCCTCGTCCCCCGCCAGGATCTCGGAGACCAGATCCTCGTCCGTCATGACTTGCAGCGCAGCGCCCAGAACCGAACCGGCCATCACCACATCCCCTGTGTCCGCATTCAGCAGCAATCGAGGCCGCGAGATCAAGTGGAATCGCGCGTCTGCGACCCCAATTGGAGAGTGGCCGCCAACAGGATGGAGGTGTCAAAAAATGTCACCGGGTGACAAAATTTCGTCACTTTCCTGTTCCCGCGGGGATCTCGAATGCAGATAGCGAATGCCGCGCAAACCTCTTGGGCGCGCAGCGAGACGACGCCGAGCGGAGAGCGGGCAAGCCGCCTCGGCGCGCAGCGAGCCAGAGGCGAGCGGAGTGCAAACAAGCTGCCCCGGCGCGCAACCAACCGCAGGTGAGCGCAGTGAGGGAGCGCCGGGCCGCTCCCGGCCCGGGACCCACAAGACTCCACTAGTCGTCGAAGGCTGCGGCCTCTTCCGGTGTGAGGCCGAGTTCCGCGTCCGACAGCGAGGTGCGCAGCCGCGGCAGCGGCTCGGCGGGCGGCGCGCCATCGCCGCTCCGCGCAGGGCTGCTCGGGAGCAGCAGCAGCCGCAGCCCGTCGGGCGTCTCCAGCGCCTGGATCTGCCGGAGCTCGACCGCGCTCATGCCGGCGGCCGCGGCGCGGAGCTCGTCGCCGATCTCCTGCACCAGCACGAGCGCGCGCACCGGGCGCTCCGGGCGCAGCGGGAGCTCGGGGGCGAGCTTGCGCCAGTCGCGGATGCGCGCCGCAATCCAGCTCGTGTGCGCCTGCGCTCGCGCGAGCGCCTCGAACTCGTGCCCCGCTTCGGCCAGACCAACCGCGATCGCCTCGCCCTCGGGGCCTGCGAGCAAGAGGTCGATCGGCGACTCGGCCGCCAGCAGGTCGCTGGCAATCAGGCGTGCGCCGGGAACCAGCTCGTCGAGCTGCGCGCGCAGCGCGCTGCGCAGCGCGCTGCGGCCGGCGGTCGCGATGCGCCACTCAGGCACCGCCGCTCTCCTGTACTTCGCTGCGAATCAGCTCCGCGACCTCCGCGAGCGCCCGCGTCGCAGGGGACTGCGGTTGCGCCAGCGCGACCGGGCGCCGTGCCGCGATCGAGCGATACACCTGCAGGTCGTCCACGAGCAGTCCGTAGCTCACGAGGCGCGTGCCGAGCTGCCGCGCCGCCACGCGCGCAATGCGCTCGAAGGCGCGCTCGGCCTGTTGCAGACTCCGTACACCATGGAGTGTCAATCCGACGCGGATTCCGGCCTCGAGCGCGAGCGCGCGCTTGGCCACGGCGTAGCTCGCGCGCAGGCTGTCGCGATCGGGAAGGCTGAACAACAGGCACCAGCGCAGCAGCGCGCGCGCCGCACGTTCCGCGCGGAACAGCAGTGCGGGCGGCACGCAGACGAGCACGATGCCGCCGTCGCGGGCGTCGGCGAGCCGCCCCACCGCGACGTCCAGCGCCGCGCGCCCGAGCTCGGCGAGGTCCGCGGAGCGGGTCGAGACGAGCGCCAGCCCCAGCGGCTGCGGCTCGGAGTCGGGCCACAGCTCGCACAGCGACGGGTCCTCGGGCAGCACCACGCTGACCTGCAGCCCCGTGCGCGCGAGCGAGACGGCGAGGTTGTAGGCGATCGCCGCGCAGAGCACGTCGTCGGGGGGGACCGGAAGCGTGAGGATCGGAAGCGCGGCGGCGCGCGGCGGGCGCGCGGCGACAGCTCCAGCGCTGGCAGCGCGCGGGAGCAGGTAATCGAGGACGTCTTCGAGCTGACGCGGCAAAGTCTCCCCAGATCCGCGGGGAGACTACCTCAGCCCGAGGAGAACCAGCCCCACCGGAGGGCCTGCGGGGCCGTTCAGCGCACGACGAGGACCGAGTTTCGCCCGCCGAGCGCGCTCGGAACCCGCTGAGGGTTGTCTGGATCCTCACGCCACTCGCCGTCGACGATGTATCGGTACTCGTAGGTTCCAGGCGGCAGCGTCAGGATCTTGGTCCAGACCCGTTCGGGTCCCTCCGACTCGATCAGCGACCGCACGCCCTTGTCCGGGACCCAGCCGTTGAAGTCGCCCGCGATCCTGACATCGCTGGCTTCGGCGTTGCGGAAGCGCACCAGGATCTCGCGTGAATCGACGCCTTCGTCCTGGATCGGCGCGAGATCCAGAGCGGTCGTCTGCTTCCCGAGCGCCGCGACCTCGGTCGCGAGCGCCGCATAGTCGATCGCGCCGTTCGCCCTCGCCGCGAAGCGGATGATCGGCTTGCCGCGCGCGGCGGCCTCGCGGAGCTTGACGTTGAGCCGGATCACCGTGTCGAAGCAGAGGTCGCGGAACAGCTCCCGGATGTCGCCCAAGGTCTCGCGCGCATAGCGCGTGCGGCCGTCGTAGAGGGTGGGCAGCACGCGGACCTCGAGCGGGTGCCCGATGCGCTCCGCGAGCAGTCCGATCGTCTCGAGCAGCTTCTGCACGCCGTGAATCGCGAAATGGCTGGTTTCCAGCGGGACGATCACTTCGCTCGCCGCGCGCAGTGCGTTGAAGGTCAATACGCCGACGTTCGGAGGACAGTCGATCAACACGTAGTCGTACACATCGGCCAGCCGGTCCAGCGCCACCGCGAGACGTTCGGTGCGCGTCTCGACGCGCTCGGCCGCGAGCTTCTGCTCCAGCGCCGAGAGCACGATGCCCGACGGGGCCAGGAACACGCCGCCCTCGACGTCGATCGTGATCTGGCCGAGGCGGTCGCTGCCATCCGGCTCGGCGAGGACCTCGTAGAGGTTCTCCTCGATCTCATCGGGATTCACGCCGAAGCCGATCGTGGTATGGGCCTGCGGATCCATGTCCACGGCCAATACGCGCGCGCCGTCCGCGGCGAGACAGCCCGCGAGGTTGATCGTGGTAGTGGTCTTTCCACAGCCGCCTTTCTGGTTGACGATCGCGATCACTCGCATGGCGTCTCCCCCCTGCTCACGCCCTGCGTTCCCAGGCCGTCTCCTGCGCGGCCCCGGCAGCGTTCGGCTGGGCTGCGAGCCCGCCGCGCTGCCAGGCTTCCACTTCGCGCTGGAACTGTGCGACCGGGAACATCCACTCCTGGCCGGAGATCGCGTCCACCGCGCTGCCCTGGTGGAAGGCGAGGACTACGTCTCCGGTCGTCACGAGCACGAGTTCGACGAGCGGCCGGCTGACGCTCGGCAAGAGCGTTCGCAGCCGGCGGATCGAGGCCCGGATGCGCTGCAGCGAGACCCCCGCGTCGATCAGACGCTTTGCGGTCTTGAGCGCGACCAGGTCCTCGAAGCTGTAGCGGGAGTGACCACCCGGGGTGCGCGCGCTGGGCCGCACCAGATCGGTACGAGCCCAGTAATGGAGCTGGCGCCGCGAAATCTGGAGCAGTCCGACGACATCTCCAGTTCGGAAAAAGGATAGTTCGTGCTTCAACTCCCCCACCCCACCCAAGCGACGCTTTGGAGCGTAGGGCGGGCCCCTGGGGCCAGCAAGCCAAAAGGGGTGAAAGAATGTCGGGATTTACCGCGAAATTCCGAATCGGCGCTTCGTGTTCCCACGGGGCCGCGTTCTCGACGCGTTTCGACTCGCGCGGAGGGGGACGCGGCCAGCCACTGGGTGTCCGGCCCCGCGTCGCGCGCTGCGTTAGCCTGCCCCGAATGGCTTCGAGGTCGAGCCTGGGCGAGCCGAGTGAGCCGGCGGAGGCCGGTGAAATCAGCGTGGACGAGGGCGGCGGAAGCCGGCGTCCCTTCATGCGCGGAATTCTCGTGCACTCGCTGATGTCGCGAGGTACCGGCTTCGAGGAGGCCCTCGATCTCGCGACCCGGGTGCGGCTCGCGCTCACGAGTCGCGGCGTCGTGAAGCGAACCGAGATCGCGCTGCTGCTGCGGGAGCTGCGGGGAGGCGCGGCGCTGCCACAGCCGCCAGATCAGGCACTCCCCCCGGAGCTGCTCGTGACCGAAAACGGTGTCAGCTGGCCCTTCTCGAAGGGCGTGCTCTCCCAGTCTCTGCTCGCCGCCGCGGTCGATCCGCAGGCCGCCTTCGATGTCGCGCGCGAGATCGAGCGCGCGCTGCGCCGGCGCGAGACGCGCGAGATCGACCGTCGCGAGCTGCGGCGCCAGAGCTTCGAGGCGCTCGCGCGCATGGTCGGTGTGCAGGCCGCAGAGCGCTATCTGATCTGGCGCAAGTTCGACCAACCCGAGCGCCCGGTGATCATCCTGCTGGGCGGGACCTCCGGCGTCGGCAAGACGGCGCTCGCGCTCGAGGTCGCGCACCGGCTCGGGATCGGCCGCGTGCTCTCGACGGACGCGGTGCGGCAGATCATGCGCGTGATGCTCTCGCCCGAGCTCGCGCCCGCGATCCACCGCTCCTCCTACGACGCCTTCGAGGTGCTGCCGGAGGAGGCGCTCGGCGACGAGCCGGTGCTCGCCGGCTTTCTCGCCCAGGCCACGACCGTCTCGGTCGGGGTGCGCGCCTCGCTCGACCGAGCAGTCGAGGAGAACGCGAGCATGGTCCTCGACGGGGTGTCCCTGGTGCCCGGCTACATCGACCTCGCGGCCTATCAGGGGCGCGCAGATTTGATCTTCCTGGTCGTGGCAGCGCTCGACGAAGCCGCGTTCCGGGAGCGCTTCGAGTCGCGCGCGCGGGTCGCGAAGGGTCGGCCACCCCATCGCTATGTCGAGCACCTCGATGCGATCCTGCGCATCCAGGACCACGTGCTCGCGCTGGCCGAGCGACACCAGATTCCGATCGTCGACAACGTCTCCTTCGACCACTCGGTGCTCGCGATCATCCGGCACGTGACCGAGACGCTCAAGCAGCGAGGAGCTTTTGATGTGTCTGCGCTGCTCTGAGGCCAGCGTCGTGCTCGCGCGCGGCCGCGCGGAATCGCGATGAGCTCTGCCCCGGAGGCGCGAACCCTCGGCGAACTGCGGCGCAGCGGCTGGGTGTCGCGCAGCGTGCGCGAGGAGCTGCGCCTGAATCTCGTGCTGCGGCTCCGCGCGGGCAAACCCAGCTTCGAGCAGATCCACGGCTACGCAGACAGCGTCGTGCCGGCGGTCGAGCGCGCGCTCTTGTGCGGGCACGATCTGGTCTTCCTCGGCGAACGCGGTCAGGCCAAGAGCCGCATGATCCGCGCGCTCTCGGCGCTGCTCGACGAGTGGATCCCGCAGGTGGCCGGCAGCGAGATCCGCGACGACCCGAGCGCGCCGGTCTCCGCCCTCGCGCGCGAGCGCATCGCGCGCGAAGGCGAGGGCTGCCCGATCGAGTGGGTGCATCGCAGCGACCGCTACGTCGAGAAGCTCGCGACGCCGGATACCTCGGTGGCGGACCTGATCGGAGACGTCGACCCGGCGCGCGTCGCCGAAGGGCGCTCGCTCTCGGACGAGCTCACCCTGCACTTCGGGCTGATTCCGCGCAGCAATCGCGGGATCTTCTGCGTGAACGAGCTACCGGACCTCTCCGAAAAGGTGCAGGTCGGCCTCTTCGACATCATGGAGGAGCGCGACTTCCAGGTGAAGGGCTATCGCGTGCGGCTGCCGCTCGACGTGCTGGTGGTCGCGACTGCGAATCCCGAGGATTACACCAGCCGGGGCCGCATCATCACGCCGCTCAAGGATCGCTATTCGGCGCAGATCCGCACGCACTATCCGCGCGAGCGCGCGCTCGAGCTCTTGATCGTGCGCCAGGAGGTGGAGCTGCCGGCAGCGGAGGGCGTCAGCGCGAGCGTTCCGGACTTCATGGAACAGCTGATCGCCGAGCTCACGTTCCAGGCGCGCGCGCATCCGGACGTGAATCAGGCCTCGGGAGTGTCGGTCCGGATGTCGATCGCGAACTACGAGACGCTGGTCGCGGCGGCCACGCACCGCGCGCTGCGCTTGCACGAGTTGGAAGCGGTGCCACGCATCTCGGATCTGCCCGCGCTGCACGCGTCGACGCTCGGAAAGCTCGAGCTCGAGTACGCCGGCGCCGAGCGCAGCGACGGCGAGGTCTTCGAGGATCTGTGCAAGCGCGCGACGAAGCGGGTCTTCGACGAGTGCGTGCCGCAGGCACCTCTCGATTCGATCGTGAAGGCCTTCGACGAGGGCTGGAAGATCGAAGTCGCGGCCGAGATGGCTTCGGCGGAGTACCTGCAGGGGCTCGAGCAGATTCCCGGATTGCGCGAGGCCGCGCGAGCGCTCGCCCGCAGCGAATCGCCGGCTCGACTCGCGGCGGCGATCGAATTCGTGCTCGAGGGTCTGCACCTCTCGAACCGCCTCAACAAGAGCCCGCGCGACGGCGGCGGTCTCTACACGCGGGCCTGATGCGCAGCCTCTACAGCCGTTGGGACGGCAACCAGGCCGCGTTCTCGATCGACGCGCGCCAGGCGCTCGACGCGATGTCCGAGCTGATGCTGGAAGGGCTCTCGGCCGCGGAAGCGCTGGAGTGGATGCAGCGCTACGGCTTCCAGCTCGCGGGCCAGGAAATGCGCGTGATGGGAGTCGAGGAGCTGCTGCGCGAGCTGCGCAAGCAGGCCCAGTCGCTCTACGAGCGCTATCGGATGGACGCGGCGCAGACGCAGCTCGAGCAGCGCCTGGAGCAGATCCTCGACCGCGAGCAGGCCTCGCTGCGCGAGGCGCACGGCTTCGAGTCGAAGCGCTTGAACGACTTCCTCGAGCGGCGCCACGGCGAGGCGCAGCGCCTGTCCGAACGGATCGAGCGCTTTCGCGACCACGCCTTCGAGAACCCGGAGGCGGGCGAGGAGTTCCGGCAACTGCTCGAGGAGCGGGAGCGGCTGGCACGGCTGGAGCAGTTCCTCGCGCAGCGCGGCGCGCGCTTCCGCGGCAGCGAGGCGGCGGACTACGAGACCGCTCAACGGATCCGCGAGCAGCTCGAGCAGCTCGAGCAGACTGCGCGCGACCTCGCCGAGGGGAACTTCGAGCCGATCTCGGCCGAGCAGCTCGCGGAGCTGCTCGGCTCCGAGGCCTCGCGCTCGCTGATCCTGTTGCGCGACCTGCGCAACCAGCTCGAGCGCGGCGGCTACCTGCGCCCGGGCGGCGATCCGCAGCTCACCGCGAAGGCGATCCGGCGCCTCGGCGCGCAGGCGCTGGCCGACGTCTACGGAGCCCTGCGCAAGGATCGGGTCGGGCGACACGAAATCGACCAGCGCGGGGCGGCGATCGCGCGACCCGACGAGACGCGCCCCTACCAGTTCGGAGACCGCCTCGATCTCGACCTCGTGCGCACGCTGCTGAACGGGGTGAAGCGCGGTGCGGCGACGGGCTACCGCGGCCTCCCGATCCGCCTCGAGGTCGGAGACTTCGAACTGCGTGAGTACGACCACGCGACGCTCACGACGACGGTGCTGCTGCTCGACATGAGCTGGTCGATGTCGTGGAACGGGCGCTTTGCGGCCGCCAAGCGCGTCGCACTGGCGCTCGATCACCTGATCCGGACGCGCTTCCCGCGAGACCAGTTCTTCGTGGTCGGATTCTCGACGCGTGCGCGCCAGCTCGAGACCGCGAAGCTGCTCGAGGCCAGCTGGGACATCGGGGACCCCTTCACGAATCTCCAGGAAGGGCTGATGATTGCGGAGAAGCTGATCGCACGGCATCCGAGCGCGAGTCCGCAGGTGCTCGTGATCACGGATGGTCAGCCCACGGCCTACTTCGCGGACGGCGAGCTGCGCGTGGAGTGGCCGTCGGGTCTCGGCGGCGTGTCCCCGCACGCGGTGGTAGAGACGCTGAAACAGGTGCGCCGAATGACCCGGCGCGACATCACGATCAACACCTTCATGCTCGACGATGCGCCGGAGCTGCTCGGCTTCGTCGAGCACCTGACCCGCGTGAACAAGGGCCGTGCGCTCTACAGCCATCCATCGCAGCTCGGCTCCTATCTGATGGTCGACTATCTCGACCGCCGCCGGAAGCGCCGAAGGGGCTAGCGTACGCGCATGAGTCGGCGCCTCCAGACGGACATTCCCGGCAGCGACTGGCGCCTCGACCCCGAGCGGCTGCGGCAGGGCGGGGTCGCGGCCTGCTTCGAAGCGCTGCCGCGCCCGCTGCGGCTCGTGGTCGAGTTCGGCTTCGGGCGCGGCGAGTTCCTGTGCGAGCTCGGGAAGGCCGAGCCGGCGACGGCCTTCCTCGGCATCGAGTACTCGCACAAGCGCGTGCTGAAGCTCGCGCGAAGGCTCGCGCGCACGGACCTCCTGAATCTGCGCCTGCTCTGCGTGCCGGCCGAGCTCGCGCTCGCGGAGCTGCTTCCGACCGGCGGCGTCTCGGCGTTCTGGATCAACTTCCCGGATCCGTGGCCGAAGAAACGCCACCACCGGCGCAGGCTGATCCAGCCGGCGGTCGTGTCGCGGCTGCGCGCCTGCCTGCTTGCGGGCGGGATGCTGCACGTCGCGACGGATCACCCCGGTTACGCGGAGGCGATCGATCTGTGTCTCGCGGCGGAGCCCGAGCTCGAGAATGTGTTCGCGCCCGAGGCCTTCCGGCGCGAGGTGCCCGGCCGCACGCCTACCGCTTACGAGCTCGAGTGGCGCGCACTCGGCCGGCCGCTGCACTTCTTCGAGTACCGCCGGCGCGACGGCTGAGTTCCGCGCTGGCCTCGGCTTGACACGCGCGGGGGCCCTCCATAGGGTCCGGTGGGAGTCCTGCGTGAGCGCGTTGCCCCAGCTCAAAGACGAGACGATCGAGAGCCTGCGCGACCGCTTCGCGGCGCAGGGCATCGAGCGATTTCGCGCGGATCAGGTCGCGGCGTGGCTGTACCAGCGCGGCGTCGATGACCCCGCCGCGATGACCGACCTCTCCCAGGAGCTGCGCACGCGTCTCGCAGCGGAATGGCACAGCCGCGCGCTCGAGATCGAGGAGACCGCCTTCTCGCGCGATGGGACCGCAAAGGCCGTGCTGCGCGCCGCGGACGGCGCGCGGGTCGAAGCGGTGCTGATTCCCGAGGAAGGGCGCACGACGCTCTGTGTCTCGACCCAGGTCGGGTGCCCGATGGCCTGCAGCTTCTGCGCCACCGGCGCGCTCGGCTTCACGCGCAATCTCTCCACGGCAGAGATCGTCGACCAGCTGTGCCGGATGCGGGAGCTCCTACCCGCCGGGCGCCGCGTCACGAACGTGGTCTTCATGGGCATGGGCGAGCCGCTGCTGAATCCCGCGGCGCTGCACGCGGCGATCCGCATCCTGATCCATCCGAAGGCCTTTGCGCTCGCGCCGCGGCGGATCACCGTGTCGACGGTCGGCGTCGTGCCGCAGCTCGAGCCGCTGCTCGCCGTCGCGCCGATCCACCTCGCGCTCTCGCTGCACGCGTCGACCGACTCCGTGCGCGAGAGGCTGGTGCCGCTGAATCGGCGCTATCCGCTCGCGCGGCTGCTGGGCGCGCTGCGCGACAGCGCGTACCTCTCGGCGCGCAGGCCCGTGTTCTTCGAGTACACGCTGATCGAAGGCGTAAACGACTCGCTCGAGGATGCGCGGCGATTGCCGCGCCTGCTCGCGGGCCTGCCGGCCAAGCTGAACCTGATTCCGATGAACGCGCATTCCGATTCCGAGTTCCGCGCGCCATCGGAAGAGCAGATGGACCGCTTCCTGCGCGAGGTCGCGGGGTCGGGACTGCGCGTCACGCTGCGCCGCAGCCGCGGCCCCGACATCGACGCCGCCTGTGGGCAGCTCGCCCTGCGCCGCGCCAACCGGAGCGCCGCCTGAGCGCGTTATTCGCGATCGGGGACATCCACGGCGAGTGCGAGCTGCTCGCGGAGCTGCTCGAAGCCCTGCCGCTCACCGACGGCGACGAGCTCGTCTTCCTCGGCGACTACGTCGATCGCGGGCCGGATCCCAAGGGCGTCGTGGATCAGCTGATCGCGCAGGCGCAGCGCCGGCGCTGCACCTTCCTGATGGGAAACCACGAGTCGATGTTCTTGGACTTCCTCGGCTGGGATCACCCGGCCTGCTTCGGCGGCGACGCATTCCTGATGAATGGCGGAGACCGCACGCTCGCGAGCTACGGCTACTTCGATTCCGAGCAGGGCACGCCGGAGGGATTCCGGCTTCCGGCCGCCCACGAGGCCTTCTACCGGGGTCTCGCGCTGCACCACCTGCACCAGCGCTGGCTCTTCGTGCACGCGGGCATCGGGCGCGCGCAGCTGCGCGAGACGGATCCTCAGCGCGCGCTCGCGGCTGCGAGCGGCGAAGATCTGCTCTGGGACCGCAGCTGCATCGAGCTTCCGCACGAGCTGCCGCTCACGGTCGTCTACGGCCACACGCCCGCTCCAGATCTGCGCGTGCGCTGGAACCTCCCCTTCAGCATCGGCATCGACACCGGCGCGGTCTACGGCGGCCAGCTGACCGCACTCCGCCTCCCCGACGAAAAGATCTTCCAGATCTGACAAGGCTCCGCCTCAGACCCACGAGACATGCAAGCCGACGAAGTCGGCGCGCAGCGAGGCGCAGCCGAGCGGAGCGGGGTGGTCCGGGCTGCGCCCGGACCGGGACCACAAGAGACATGCAAGCCGACGAAGTCGGCGCGCAGCGAGGCGCAGCCGAGCGGAGCGGGGTGGTCCGGGCTGCGCCCGGACCGGGACCACAAGGCTAGATGAG
>CAYTJA010000109.1:0-14792 GCA_964437835.1 uncultured Spirochaetales bacterium | reverse complement strand
GGAGCAGCACGAGTTCACGCAGCATTTCCCGAAGCCCGGCTGGGTCGAACACGATCCGATCGAAATCTGGGAAAGCCAGCTGCGCGCCGCGCGCGGAGCCCTGGCGCAGGCGAAGGCCACGGCTGCCGACGTCGCTGCGATCGGCATCACCAATCAGCGCGAGACCACCGTCGTCTGGGAGCGCCGCAGCGGCCGCCCGATCCACCGCGCGATCGTGTGGCAATCGCGTCAGAGCGCCGCGCTCTGTGAAGAGCTGCGCCAGCGCGGACTCGAGCAGGAGATCCGCAGCCGCACCGGCCTCTTGATCGACGCCTACTTCTCCGGCACCAAGCTGCGTTTCATCCTGGATGCGGTTCCGGGCGCCCACGAGCGCGCTCGCCGCGGGGAGCTCTGCTTCGGCACCGTCGACAGCTGGCTGCTGTACCAGCTCAGCGGTGGACGCGTGCACGCGACCGAGTACTCGAACGCCTCGCGCACGTTGCTCTACAACATCCACGAGCTCGATTGGGACGAGCTGCTGCTGCGCGAACTCGGCGTGCCGCGTGAGCTGCTGCCGCGCGTCCAGGACTCGAGCGGCGTCTTCGGCGAGACCGATCCGCGCTGGTTCGGCGCGGCGATCCCGATCGCGGGCGCGGCGGGGGACCAGCAGGCGGCGCTCTTCGGCCAGGCCTGCGTCTCGCCGGGCCTCGCGAAGAACACCTACGGCACCGGCTGCTTCCTGCTGATGAACACGGGCTCGCAGGCGCCGATCTCGCGCAGCGGGCTGATCACGACGCTCGCCTGGGGCATCGCGGGGCGCGTCAGCCATGCGCTCGAAGGCAGCATCTTCGTCGCGGGCTCTGCCGTGCAGTGGCTGCGCGACGGTCTGAAGCTGGTGCGCGACGTCGCCGACACTGAGGCCGCCGCCCGCTCGGTGCCGGATACGGGCGGCGTGTATCTGGTTCCGGCCTTCGTCGGGCTCGGCGCTCCCCACTGGGACGAACGCGCTCGCGGGCTCTTGATCGGGATCACGCGCGGCACCAGCCGCGAGCAGGTGATCCGGGCGACGCTCGAGGCGATCGCCTATCAGACGCGCGATGTCGTGGAGTGTCTGCAGGTCGACTCCGGGCTCGCGCTCGCAGCGCTGCGGGTCGACGGCGGCGCGTGCCGGAACGACTTCCTGATGCAGCTCCAGGCCGACCTGCTCGGTGTGGCGGTGCAGCGCCCGGCGCTGCTCGAAGTCACGGCGATGGGCGCCGCGGCACTGGCGGGGCTCGGCGTCGGCTTCTGGCGCGACCGCAGCGCGCTGGATGCCGCGACCGCGGGCTTCCGCGTATTCGAGCCCGAGCTCGCCGCGGAGCGCCGCGAGGAGCTGTATGCAGGCTGGAAGCGCGCGGTGCTGCGCTCGCGCGAATGGGCCGAGCCGTGACGGCGCCGCCCGGCGAGGCCCGGGGCTCCGGTCCTCCGCTCGTGATCGCCCACCGCGGCGCCTCGGGCTACGAGCCCGAGAACACCCTGCGCGCGTACGCGCTCGCAGTCGCGCAGCGCGCGGACATGATCGAGATCGACCTCCACCTCTCTCGCGACGGGGCGATCGTGATCACGCACGACGAGCAGCTGAGCGGCCTCGGAGGCGAAGGCGAGATCGCGGACGCCGGGCTCGCCGAGCTGCGGCGCCTGGATGCCGGGCAGGGCCAGCGGATCCCGCTGCTCGAGGAGGTCCTGGACCGCTTCGGCCCCCAGATCCCCTTCAACCTCGAGCTCAAGACGGGCAGCCGCGGCGAGTACCCGGGCCTCGAAGAGCAGACCCTGGCCGCCGTGCGCGAGCGCGGCTTGCTCGCGTCGACGCTCTTCTCGTCGTTCTCGGACCGCGTGCTCGCGCGCCTGCGCGCGCTGGAGCCCGCCGCGCGGCTCGCGGTGCTGGTGTCGCCGAGGCACGCGAGTCGCCCCTTCGAGCGAGCGGCCGCGGTCGCAGCCGAAGCCGTGAATCCCTGGCAGGGCCTGGTAGACCGCGCCTGGATGGACGCGGCACGGGCCGCCGGATTGCGCGTGATTCCGTACACGGTCGATGCGCCCGACCGCCAGCTGGCCCTGCTCGAGCTCGGCGTCGCAGGGCTCTTCACGAATTTCCCGGACCGGCTGCGGGCGCTCGTCCCGGGCTGAGCTGGAGCGCCCCCCCTTGGGGATTCAGAGGGATCGAGATCAGGATCACTGCTTCCGAAAAAGAGAGGGTAAAACTTCATTTTTTCCGTATAGGTCTTGACGAATCTTCCTGATATACCCTATTCATAAGGCGGAACAGCCTAAACCCCCTTATGAAACTCGGAACCACATCTCAAGTCCCCTTGGAGCTCGACTCGATCGACCGCGCGATCCTCGAGTTGCTGCAGGAGAACTGCAAGCAGCCGCTCGCGGTGCTCGGGGAGAAGGTCGGGCTGAAGGCGCCCTCGGTCCAGGAGCGCGTCCACAAGCTCGAGCAAGCGGGGCTGATTCGCGGCTATGTGGCGCTGCTGGACGGGCGCCTGCTCGGCAGGGACGTCACCGCCTTCATCGGCGTCTCCACAGAGCACCCGCGCGTGATCTCCGCGCTCGAAACGAAGATTGCCGCGATCGACGACGTGCTCGAGTGTCACCACGTGACCGGCTCCTACACGCTGCTGGTCAAAGCCAAGACGCGCAACACGGAGAGCCTCGAGGTCCTGATCGAAGAGCTGCGCTCGATCGAGGGGGTCACGCGCACCGAGACGATGGTGGCGCTCTCGACGGCGGTCGAGCGGGCGCGCATCGCGCTAGGCCACGACGACGAGGCGCGGGCGGAAGCATCCGGGATCGAGTCGGGGGCGCCGCGCCGGCCGAGCGGAGCGCGCGCGCGGAGGGGAGAGCGATGAGCCCGCAGGGAAGCCGGGAACGCGACCTCCACACAGACGCCCAGCTGCAGGCGACCCGCGGTTTCGGTCTGCCGGAGCGCCAGGGTCTCTACGACCCTCGCTTCGAGCGCGACGCCTGCGGCATGGGCTTCGTCGCGAACATCGCAGGCAAGCCCTCGCACGATCTGATCCGGAAGGCAATCGAGGTGCTGCGCAACCTGAACCACCGCGGGGCTACGGGCTGTGATCCCTGCACCGGCGACGGCGCGGGCCTGCTGTTCCAGGTTCCGCACCGCTTCCTCGTGCGCGAGGCCGACCAACTCGGCTTCGGGCTGCCCGGGGCAGGCAGCTACGGCGCGGGCATGGTCTTCCTGTCCCCCGAGCCCGCCGAGCGCGCGCATCAGATTGCGAGCGTCGAGCAGGTCGTCGCGGCGGAAGGCCAGCGGCTGCTGGGCTGGCGCGAGGTTCCGGTCGACCCGATGGCGACGGGCGAGCTCGCGCGCAAGTCGCTGCCGGACATCCGGCAGCTCTTCATCGGCGCGGCCGCGGGCCTCGCGGGCGACGACTTCGAGCGCAAGCTCTATGTGATCCGCCGCGTGATCGAAACCGCGCTGCGCGGGAAATCGAAGCAATTCCACATCGCGAGCCTCTCTGCGCGCACGATCGTCTACAAGGGCCTGCTGCTCGCGAACCAGATCGACGGCTTCTACCGCGATCTCGCCGATCCCGAGCTCGAGACCGCGCTGTGTCTGGTGCACTCGCGCTACAGCACGAACACCTTCCCGAGCTGGGATCTCGCCCACCCCTACCGCTACCTCTGCCACAACGGCGAGATCAACACCATCCGCGGCAACGAGAACTGGATGAAGGCGCGCGAGGGCACGCTCGCGTCGCCACTGTTTGGCGACGACATCAAGAAGCTGTTTCCGATCATCACTCCGGGAACCAGCGACTCGGGCCGCTTCGACAACATGCTCGAGTTCCTGATCCTGTCGGGCCGCAGCCTGCCCCACGCGATCAGCATGATGATTCCCGAGGCCTGGGAGCACCACGAGTCGATGGACCCGGGACGCCGGGCCTTCTACGAATACCACGATTCCTTCATCGAGCCCTGGGATGGTCCGGCGTCGATCGCGTTCACGGACGGGCGGCGTGTGGGCGCGGTGCTCGACCGCAACGGGCTGCGCCCCTCGCGCTACCTCGTGACCCGCGACGGCTTCCTGGTGACGGCCTCCGAGGCCGGCGTGCTCGACGTGCCCGCGAGCAACGTGCTGAAGCTCGGCCGGCTGCAGCCGGGGCGCATCTTCTTCGTCGACCTCGAGGAGGGCCGCATCGTCGAAGACGACGAGATCATGGACGAGCTGGTGCAGCGGCGGCCCTATCGCGAATGGGTGTCGACACATCGGCGCGTGCTCGAGGATCTTCCGGAAGCCCCGCTCGAGGTCCGGCCGGATCCGGAGACGCGTTTCCAGCGCCAACAGGCCTTCGGCTACAGCGTCGAAGACCTGAAGCTGCTGCTGCCGCCGCTGATCCGCGAGGGCAAGGAGGCGGTTGGTTCGATGGGCGAGGACGCCGCGCTGGCCTGTCTCTCCGATCGACCCCGGCTGCTCTTCCACTACTTCAAGCAGATCTTCGCCCAGGTCACGAATCCGGCCATCGACTCGATCCTCGAGCGGCCCGTGATGTCGGTCTTCTCTCCGCTCGGCTTCGAGGGCAATCTGCTCGAGGAGACGCCCGAGCACGCGCGCTGTCTCAGGCTCGAACATCCGCTGCTCTCGGATCTGGAGCTCGCGCGGATCCGCGCCTACCAGGCGCCGGGCTTCAAGAGCGTGACGCTCGAGGCGCTGTTCAAGGTCCACGACGGTGGCGAAGGGCTGCGCGCAGCGCTAGGCGACCTCTGCCGCCGCGCCGAGGAAGCCGTGGATGCCGGTGCGACGATCCTCGTGATCTCGGATCGAGGTCTGTCGCCGGACCTCGCGGCGATTCCGTCGCTGCTCGCGACCGGTGCCGTCCACCATCACCTGATCCGCCGTGCGAAGCGCACGCGCTGCGCGCTGGTGGTCGAGACGGGGGAGGCTCGCGAGGTCGCGCACTTCGCGTTGCTGATCGGCTATGGCGCGGCCGCGGTGAATCCCTATCTCGCGCTCGAAACCATCGCGGAGCTGGTCGAGGACCGGAGCTTCGTTCCGGAGCAGATCCCGCTCGAGCAGGCGATCTCGAACTACCGGAAGGGCATCGACAAGGGCCTGCTCAAGATCTTCGCGAAGATGGGGATCTCGACGCTGCGGAGCTACCGCGGCGCACAGATCTTCGAGGCCGTGGGTCTGGATCGCGACCTGGTCGACCGCTATTTCACCTGGACGCCGTCGCGCGTCTCCGGCGTGGGTCTCGACGTGATCGCGACCGAATCCGCAATGCGGCACGAGCGCGCGTTTGCGGGTGACTCCTACGTGTACCCCGAGCTCGATCCGGGCGGGATCTATCAGTGGCGGCTGCGGGGCGAGCAGCACACCTTCAACCCCGAAAGCGTCTCGAAGCTCCAGCACGCGGTGCAGCAGGACAGCCAGGCCAGCTACCGGGCCTATGCGAAGCACGTCAATGAGCAGGCGAATCGGGCCTGCACGCTGCGCGGCCTGTTCCAGATCGAGAATGCGCCGCAGCCGATACCGCTCGAGGAGGTCGAGTCGGTTCAGTCGATCATGAAGCGTTTCTGCACCGGCGCGATGTCCTACGGCTCGATCTCGCTCGAAGCGCACCAGACGCTCGCGGTCGCGATGAACCGGATCGGCGGGCGCAGCAACACCGGCGAGGGCGGCGAAGACCCGCGGCGCTTCGCGCCGGAGCCGAATGGAGATTCCCGGCGCAGCGCGATCAAGCAAGTGGCCTCCGGCCGTTTCGGGGTGACGAGCTGGTATCTCGTCAACGCCGACGAGCTGCAGATCAAGATCGCGCAGGGAGCGAAGCCCGGAGAAGGCGGACAGCTTCCGGGCCACAAGGTCGACGAGACGATCGCGGCGACGCGTTATTCGACGCCGGGCGTGGGCCTGATCTCGCCGCCGCCGCACCACGACATCTACTCGATCGAGGATCTCGCGCAGCTGATCCACGACCTCAAGAACGCGAATCGATTCGCGCGGGTCTCGGTGAAGCTGGTCGCGGAGTCGGGCGTCGGCACCGTGGCTGCGGGCGTGTCGAAGGGCAAGGCCGATCTGGTGCTGATCAGCGGCCACGACGGCGGAACCGGAGCCTCGCCGCTGACGTCGATCAAGTCGGCCGGGATTCCGTGGGAGCTGGGCCTCGCCGAGACGCAGCAGACCCTGGTCATGAACGACCTGCGCGGCCGCATCCGCGTGCAGACGGACGGCGGTCTCAAGACCGGGCGCGACGTCGTGATCGCGGCCCTGCTCGGGGCCGACGAGTTCGGCTTCGCGACAGCCCCCCTGGTCGCGCTCGGCTGCATCCTGATGCGCGTCTGCCACCTGAACACCTGTCCGGTCGGCATCGCGACGCAGAACCCGGAGCTGCGCAAGCGCTTCGCCGGGCAGCCCGAGCACGTCGTGCGCTTCTTCTACTTCGTCGCCGAAGAAGTGCGCGAGCTGATGGCCGCGATGGGCTTCCGCCGCTTCGAAGACCTGATCGGGCGCTCGGATCTGCTGTCGGCGAATCGCGCGATCGAGCACTGGAAGGCGAAGGGGCTGGATTTCTCGGATCTGTTCCACCGGCCGGATGTGCCGCACGACATCCGCCACACGGGCCAGCAGCAGCACGGCCTCGAGCACGCGCTCGACATGCAGCTGCTGCCGCTGGCCGAGCCCGCGATCGCACGCGGCGAGAAGGTCGTGATTCGGCGCCCGATCCGGAACGTGAACCGCACCGTCGGCACCATCATCGGTTCGGAGCTCTCGCGCGCACACGGGCTGGCGGGGCTGCCCGAGGACACGCTCACGCTCGAGCTCAAGGGCACCGCCGGGCAGAGCTTCGGCGCCTTCGCGCCGCGCGGCATGACGCTGCGGGTCGAGGGCGCGGCCAACGACTACTGCGGCAAGGGTCTCTCGGGAGGCAAGATCGCGGTCCGGGTTCCGGAGGCTGCGACCTACGATCCCGGCGAGAACATCATCGTCGGCAACGTCGTGCTCTACGGCGCGACCGGCGGCGAAGCGTACTTCCAGGGCCTCGCCGGCGAGCGCTTCTGCGTGCGCAACAGCGGCGCGCAGGCGGTGGTCGAGGGCGTCGGCGACCACGGCTGTGAGTACATGACGGGCGGCGTCGTGGTCTGCATCGGGCCGACGGGCCGCAATTTCGCGGCGGGGATGAGCGGCGGCTTCGCGTTCGTGTTCGATGAGACCGGGGACTTTGCGTCGCGCTGCAATCTCTCGATGGTGGAGCTGGAGCCGATCACGACGGAGGACGAGGAGACCATCCTGCGGCTGCTGCGGCGGCATTTCCAGTACACCCGCAGCGCGAAGGCCGATCAGATCCTGCGCAAGTGGGAGAGCAGCGCGCGGCGCTTCGTGAAGGTCTTTCCGCTGGACTACAAGCGCGCGCTGACCGACCGCCTCGCCGCCGGGAGCGGCGACGGTTGAGCGCGACAGCCGAGCAGAGGTGAGTCGATGGGAAAGCCCACGGGATTCCTCGAGACCCCGCGCCGTCCCGCGCCGCTGCGCCCGGTCGCGGAGCGGCTGCTCGATTGGCACGAGGTGCAGGAGAACCTCAGCGAGGAACAGGCGCGGGCCCAGGGCGCGCGCTGCATGGACTGCGGGATCCCGTTCTGCAACCCCGCTTGCCCGCTCGGGAACATCATCCCCGACTGGAACGACCTCGTGTATCGGGACAAGTGGGAGGACGCGCTCGCGCGGCTCCACTCGACGAATAACTTTCCCGAGTTCACCGGGATGGTCTGCCCTGCACCCTGCGAATCCGCCTGCGTGCTCGGGATCAACGCCGAGCCCGTCACGATCAAGCAGATCGAGTGGGAGATCAGTCGGCGCGGCTGGGAAGCGGGCTGGATCCGGCCGCAGAAGCCGGAGCGCCGGACGGGGCGCTCGGTCGCCGTCGTCGGCTCGGGGCCCTCGGGTCTCGCGGCCGCGCAGCAGTTGAATCGCGCGGGTCACACCGTAACCCTGTTCGAGAAGAACGAACGCATCGGCGGCTTGCTGCGCTACGGCATTCCCGAGTTCAAGCTCGAGAAGCAGGTCGTCGACCGGCGCCTCGAGCAGCTGCGCGAAGAGGGCGTGCTGTTCCAGACCGGCGTTCACGTCGGCGTCGACCTCTCGGTCAAGGAGCTGCGCCGCAACTTCGACGCCGTCCTGCTGTGCCTCGGCTCGGAGCAGCCGCGGGATCTTCCGATCCCGGGCCGCGAGCTCACCGGGATCCAGTTCGCGATGGACTTCCTGACGCAGCAGAACCGCCGCTGCCAGGGCGATGCGGTTGCGGCCGAGCCCGAGATCCTCGCGACGGGCAAGCACGTCGTGGTGCTCGGCGGCGGAGACACCGGCTCCGACTGCGTCGGAACCGCTCACCGGCAGCGAGCGGCCTCGGTCACCTCGATCGAGCTGCTCGAGCGACCGCCCGACCTGCGCAATCCCGCGACGCCGTGGCCGCTCTGGCCGCTGATCTTCCGCAGCTCGAGCTCCCACGAAGAGGGGGGAAAGCGCGAGTTCGCGGTGGCGACGCAGCGCTTCGAGGGGCGGAACGGGCGCGTCGAGAGGCTGCACGGAGTCCGCGTCCAGTTCGGCGCGCCCGACGCGAGCGGCCGGCCGAGCCTGCAGGAGCTCCCGGGCACGGAGTTCTCGGTCCCGGCGGATCTGGTGCTGCTCGCGATGGGCTTCCTGCACCCGGTCCACGAGCACCTCGTCGAGGATCTCGGCGTCAAGCGGGACTCCCGAGGGAACCTCGAGGCGAGTCAAACCCAGTTTTCCACCAGCGAGCCCGGAGTCTTTGCTGCGGGCGACTGTCGGCGCGGGCAGTCGCTCGTCGTCTGGGCGATCTGGGAGGGACGCGAAGCGGCGCGCGCAGTCGACACGTATCTCGCCGGTCGCTCCAGGCTGCAGTCGCGCCACGCGTACATCTGAGGCCTCGAGCCGATTCGAGCGCGGCGATCCGGGTCGAGTTCTTGACGCCTGTCGGCAGCACTCGGTACGATCCGCCCGATCGCGGGGGTGATGCCATTCCGGCCGACGAACGCGATTTCTATGACTGGGGTCGCCTCGAAGAGGCAATCTCGAATCTCGTCGAGAGCCGTGACCGGCTCCAGCGGGAGAACAGCGCGCTGCGCCGCGATCTCGAGAACCGGGATCGGCGGCTGCGGCTCCTCGATGGCCAGCTCCTCGAGGCCAACCAGAAGCGCAAGGACATCGCGAAGCGCATCGACGAGCTGATCACCCAGATCGATTTCCTCGACACGCGGCTCGCCGAGCCGGAAGTCACAGCGTCGTAGCCGCCGCATGTCCGCGAAGTCTTCCGTCGCCGTCACGATCCGGGGCAAGGAGTTCCGCATCCGAACTGAATCGGATGCGGCGTTGCTGCAGCGGGTCGCAGCCCTGCTCGATCAGGCGCTCGCGCAGGTCGAGCGCAAGACCGGAACCGTCGATTCGCTGGATGTCGCGCTATTGACCGGCCTGAATCTCGCGCGCGAGCTGATCGAGCTGCGCGAAAACCAGACGCTCGCCTCCGGCGATGCGAAGCGCTTGCGAGCGCTGATCGAGCTGGCCGAGTCGGGGCAGGAACCGGCCACGGCCTGATCCCCTCCGAGCGCAAGCGGGAGCTGCGAGCGGCCTTCTCCGCGAGACGCCTGCGCATTCCAAGCACTGAAGTGGAGCTGGCCTCGCGCGCGATCTGCGCTGCCGTCGTCGAAGCGTGCCGCGATTCGATCGGGGGCGTGGCGCTGTTCGCGGCGCTGCCCGGCGAACCGGAGCTGCGAGGCGCGGCCGAGGAGCTGATGCGTCTCGGCGTGCGGGTCTGCCTGCCGCGCTGCCTTCCTGGCAATCGCCTCCGCTTTGCCCGCGTGACGAGCTGGGACGAGCTGCGGCCGGGCCGTTTTGCTGCGCTCGAGCCGGGGGAAGGCGCCCCTGCCGCCGAGCCCGCGGAGCTCGGATCTGCGGTGCTTCCCGGCGTCGCATTCGATCTGGCTGGCTATCGTCTCGGCCGCGGCGGCGGCTTCTACGATCGAGCCTTCGGCAGCGCGGCCGGGCGGCCGCGGCTGCTCGGCGTCGCCTTCGACTGGCAGCTGGTCGAGGCGCTGCCTCACGAGGAGCACGATGTCCCGATGGCGCTCGTGATCACCGAGTGTCGTCGGCTGCTGCCGGAGCGCGCGGAGAGGCCGGGCCGATGACGACGAGCGTCGAGCGCGAAGTCGAGCGCCAGCTCGAGATCATGCGGCGCGGGAGCGTCGCCCTGATCGGGGAGGAGGAGCTCCGGCCGCGCCTTGCCGCCGCGCTTTCCGAAGGGCGGCCGCTGCGCGTCAAGCTCGGTATGGATCCCTCGGCCCCGGATCTCCACCTCGGCCACAGCGTCGTACTGCAGAAGCTGCGCCTGCTCCAACAGCTCGGGCACGTGCCGATCTTCCTGATCGGCGACTTCACGGCGCGCATCGGCGATCCATCCGGAAAGAAGAAGACGCGGCCCGCGCTCGATGCCCTGCAGGTGCGCCGGAATGCGGAGACCTACGTCGCGCAGGTCGCTCGCATCCTCGACCTGGCCAAGGCCGAGATCCGCTTCAACAGCGAGTGGATGGAGCCGATGGCCGCATCCGAAGTCGTGCGGCTGTGCTCCCACACCACGGTCGCGCGCATGCTCGAGCGCGACGACTTCGCGAAGCGCTTCCTGGAGCAGACGCCGATCGCCGTGCACGAGTTCCTGTATCCCTTCGTCCAGGCCTACGACTCGGTCGTGCTGCGCGCAGACCTCGAGCTCGGCGGAACCGACCAGACCTTCAATCTGCTGCTCGGCCGCGAGATCCAGCGCGCCTATGGGCAGGCGCCGCAGGCCGTGATCACGCATCCGCTGCTGGTCGGGACCGACGGGCGCGAGAAGATGTCGAAGAGCCTCGGCAACGTCGTCGGGCTCGCGGATCCGCCCGAGGAGATCTACGGGCGCTGCATGAGCATCTGCGATGCGCTGATGCTCGATTGGTTCGACCTGCTAGAGGCCGGTGAGTGGCCCGATCTCCGCGACGCGCGGCGCGCCTTCGATGCGGGCGGGGGCGACCCGCTCGCGTTCAAGCACGCGCTGGCGTTCCGGATCGTCGCGCGCCTGTGTGGAAGCGCAGCGGCCGACGGCGCGGCGCTGCGCTTCCGCGAGGTCGTGCAGCGCAAGCAGCTGCCGCGCGAGGTCCCCGAGCGGCCGGTGTCTCTGGGAGCGGAGGCCCGGATCGGCCTGCTCGAGCTGCTGGTGCGGCTCGGCTTCTCGCGCTCGAACAGCGACGCCAGGAGGCTGGTCGAGCAGGGCGCAGTCCAGATCGACGGCGTGCGCGCCTGCGAAGTCGCGGCGCAGCTCGGTGCCGGCGAGTACCTGATCCAGGTCGGGAAACGCAACTTCGCGCGCGCGCGGCTGGGCTGAGGATTCCTGCGCGTGAGCCTGGATGCACCTGGCCCCTCGGATCGGGTCGCATCGGAGCGACGCTGGCCCCGGGCCCTGGATCCGCTTCGCGAAGTGCTGCGCGCGATCGACGCGCTCGGTCAGCGCGCCGCGCAGCCGCGCTTTGCGCGCGGCCTGCTGTCTCTGCTCGTTGCGACCGAGGCCTGCGTGCTGCTCGCCCGCGCGCGCGCGAAGCCCTTCTGGTACGACGAGCTGCTGAGCGTCCACATCTCCTCGCTGCAGACGCTGCCCCGGATCTTCGACGCCCTGCGCGACGGCGCGGACGGCATGACCCTCGGCTTCCATGCGCTGATGCTCGCGGCGCGCGCGCTGCCGCTCGATCCGCACCTGGCGCTGCGGCTCCCCTCGCTGCTCGCGTATCTCGGAACCATCGTCGCGGCGTATGTCTTCGTGGCGACGCGTGTGTCTCGGCAGGCGGGTCTGGTCGCGGCGCTGCTCATCTCGATGTCCAGCTCCCGCCCCTTCGCCGTCGAAGCCAGGTGTTATTCGATCCTGATCGGTTTCCTGGCGCTTGCGGCGGTCGCCTGGCAGCGGGTCGGGCAGAAGCCTCGGGCGAGCTGCTGGCTGGCGCTCGGTCTGGCGGGGGCCGTCGCCTCGCATCACCTCGCCGTCGTCGCGGTGGGGTGTTTCGCCGTGGCGGAGGGATTCCGACGCGCGGACTCGCGCCGGATTCGCGCTCGCGTCTGGCTCGCGTGCGCGGTCGGCCTGGCCCCCTTCCTGCTCGCGCTCCCTCTGCTGCTCCGGCTGCGGGAGCTCTACGGACTGCACTTCTGGTCGAAAGCGTCCTGGGGGCGGATCTTTTCGAGCTATGAGCTGATCACGGGAATGCCGTGGAATCTCGCGCTGGCAGGGACCCTGTTGATCCTGCTGACCGCAGTCGTGGCCGCGACGAGATCTCCGAGCCGCGCAGCCCTGGAGCGGGATGGATCGGGATTCCCGCGTTCCGAGCTGGTCCTGATTGCCTCGCTGCTGGGGTATCCGGCGCTGCTGCTGTGTCTGTCGAAGCTCGCCGGTGCTGGATATGTCGAGCGCTACGGTGCGCCGGCGGTGCTCGGGCTCGCCTTCGGTTCGGTCTTTGCGATCCAGCAGCTGGCGCGCCGGCGGGGGCTCACACTGCTACTGCCCGCGCTGCTGGTCCCCTTCCTGTTGCAGGCCGAGCTGGATCTCCGGCGGAACCTCTGGGCTCGTCCATCGGAGCTGATGCGGCCCCGGCTCGCGACCCTGGAGTGGGCCGCCCGCAAGTACCCGGACAAGCCGGTCGTGATCGCGAGCGGGATGCGCTTCCTCGAGCTGCAGTTCTACGCGCCTGCGATTCTCGCGCAGCGACTCATCGAGGTGGCAGATCCCGCCGCCGCGATCGAGCACTCGGGTTCGAACTCCGTGGATACGGCGAATCTCGCGTTGTCCCGCCACGTCGAGCTTCCGGTTCGGGAGCTGGATTCCTTCCTGGCCCAGAACCCGAGCTTCGTGCTGCAATCCTCGCGGGGAGGCTTCGGCTGGCTGCCGGCTCACCTGCTGGCGAAGAACTATCAGCTCGAGCTGCTCGCGGAGGCCTCCGAAGCGTCGTTCTACCTGGCGAAGCGCTTCTCATGGCTCGAGTGAGCCGCCCGGCGCAGCGGAGGAAGAGCTGCGATCTGCGGGGTCTCGGCGCCGGAGCAGCGCGAGCACGAGCTCTGCGTCTCCGTCGGCCGCAGGCATGGACGCAGTCCGCAGCGTTTCGGTCCAGGCTTCGATCAGCGCCAGCGGATACAGGGGAGCCTCGGCGGATTGGAGCGTCGTAGCCGCGCCCACCAGGAAGTAGCGGCAAGCCGTGAAGCGCGCTTTCGCGGCCACGGGATCGGTCAGTCCGAGAGGAATCGGCAGCGCCGGGACTCGCGCGTAGAGCCAGACCATCGACGGCATGATCGTGTAGACGCAGTCGCCGCGCGCCGGAACGACTGCGCGAGTTTCGCGCAGGATCCCGACCAGACTGGCATGAAATGCGAGTGCGCGGTCGGCGACCGCGTCCGTGGGCGCCCGGAAGTATCCCGGTGTTCGCTTGTAGGTCTCGAGTCCGCTCTCGACAGGGCGCAGTGCGCGGTGGGCCAGCGCGAGCGACTGGTCGATGCCGAGGACTGCGAATGCACTCGCAACCACGAGCGCGAGCGTGCGGCCGGAGAGCGGCCGCACGCGCCGAGTGAGCTCCATCGCACCCGTCCACGCGTGTACCACGACGATCGGGATCAGCGCGGAGAGCAGCCGACTGAGCTCGGCGGGAAAGGGCCAGACGCAGATCACGGCCAGATAGATCGGAAGCGCGATCGCATCGATTTTGCGCTCCGCGATCCGGCGCAGGCAGCCGACGCAGATCGCGAGCGCGAGCGGGATCAGCAGCACCCCGTGGACGGGCTGTATCTGATGCACCCACAGCCGGGCGGCGGAGTCGAGGATCCGCAGCGGGTGCAGCAGCAGCCATCCATGCCAGCCCCCGAAGCTCGCCAGCAGCTTTTCGAGCCGCAGCGATGCGAGATACGAGTCGGCGTGCCCCGGGCTGTGCCGGAGCAGCGACCAGAGCGGAAGCGGCAGCAGGCACAGCGCCGCGCAGCCCAGGCGATAGGCCCGCGACAGACGCAGCTCACGCCACAGTACCGCCGCGGCTGCGATCGAGAATGCGAAGCCGATGTTGCGCGCGAGCGGTGCCGCACCCGCGAGCGCCGCAACGCCCCACGCCGCAGACCGCTGCGGCAGGCGCTCCGAGAATAACAGCATCGCGATCACCAGCACCGCGAGCAGCGGCTCCGACAAGGGTCCGTGGACCATCACCAGAAAGAGTCCCGGACACAAGGGAAGGGTCGCGGCGATCGCGGCCCCCGCCGCCATCGATCGCGTGACTCGAGCGGACCAGAGCGCGCACAGGCCCACCGCCGCAACGCCGAGCGCCGCCGTGAGCGCGAACGCGCGCGCCTGCGCATCGGGTCCGGCTCCGATCAGGGCCAGCAGGGCCGGGTAGAGCGGCGGAAAGCGCGAGAGGCGGAACAGCCGCAGGGCGGGCTCGGGCGGCAGCCCGAGCAGGTCGCGCCGGAGCGCATCTGCGAGCAACAAATAGTCGACGGAATCCGAAAACGAGCCCGCCTCGGCATCCCAAGCGATCCAGCCATAGACGAGGGCCGCAGCCAGAACGGGAAGCAGCCAGGCCTGCGACTCGAGGGAACCGCCGCTGTGAGGGCGAGCCGCCTCGGGTCGGCGCGCCGCAGCGGGATCGGGAGAGGGGGAGGCGGGAGGCATCGGGTCGGGGCCAGCGTCCGCTCGGGTCGACAAGTCCGCCATCTGCCTTGGAAAATGAGTCTAGCTGGCGGGTCCCGGTCCGGGAGC
>CAYTJA010000108.1:0-3766 GCA_964437835.1 uncultured Spirochaetales bacterium | reverse complement strand
TGGGATCTTCAGCAGGCGTTCGAGCCAAGGCCCGCCCATCAGGGCAACCTCTCGGTAGAGGTAGGCCACATCGAACGAACGTGGGTCGAGGACTTGACGGAGGCGTCGTGCGTAGGCCACGCCAAGGGCGGCGATCTTGGGCAACCAGGCCTCCGAGTAAACGCCTGCCATCTCGGCCTCTGTGAGGAACGGCGCGAAGTGCAGCTCGACGTCATGACTTCGGAGGAGCGGCGCCCACTGCTCGATCCGGTAGCGCTGGCCGCCCACACGGCCAAGCGGATAGGGGACAAGGGCGAGCACGCGGATCACGAGCGCGCTCCCAGGACTTTCTCGTAGAGGTCGATCTGCGTGTTCACGGCCTCGTCGAGCGAATAGTACTTTTCGGCGGAGGCGCGGCAACGGGCACGAAGTCCAGGGTCAGCGAGTAGCCGGAGCAGGGCGACCGCTGCCGCGTCAAGGCCCTGATCGCTCATGTCGTCGACGACGACGCCAATACGCTCCGAGCGGACGACGTCCTCTGCATCGCCGATGCCTGGCCCGCACACGAGCGCGAGGCCGCTGGCCCAGTACTCGCCGACCTTCGTCGGGGATCCGCTTTGGTCCCCGATGCCCCCTCTCAGGAACAGGACGCCCGCATCGGCGGACGAAAGCTCATCCGGGACGGCCTGGGGCAGGACCTTCAACTCACAAAGCCGATCGGAGGGCAGAGCGGACTCGATCCACGCCGCCCGCAGCAGGTCGGCGCCGGATAACGCGAGCACTCGGAACGACGCGTTCGGCTGACGACGTAAGAGCGCCCGGCAAAAGCTCACGACCGGGAGCACCGGGTAGCGGCCCCCGAGGTTGCCGACATAGATGATGCGTGGGGTCTCCGAAGGACGCTCTCGCGGTGTGACCCGGAAGCGCCGGGGATCCGTAGCGCTCGGAACGATCGCGACTGTCCCTTGCCTGCCGTCGCGCAGGCTTTCGATTGCTGGGCGCGATCTTTCCGATAGTGCGAAGACCCCATGGGCACGACGATAGAGCATCCTTTCGAGCGCTTTGAAGACGCGATAGCGGTAGCCCCCGACGGGCCAGGCACCCGCCTCCACCTGCTGGTCCGGCCAGAAGCCTTCGTTGTGGTACACGAACGGAACGCCCCTGACTCGAGCTGCGAGGCAAGCCATCAGGCCACCTACGAAGGTGCGTCCGTGAACAAGGTCGCAATGCCTGACGCGGAACAAGGCTTGCCGCAGGCCAGCAAGGATGTCGCCCGCCTTTGCCAGTGGCGTCGCTCCCTTGTGATAGGTAAGGGGAAGCCAGAGGTTTCCGCTGGTCCGGAGATCCTCGTGCAAACCGGAGAAGCGCTGGTGGTCGGCCAGGTCCTCAGGCTTTTCAAAGGTAATCAACGTGATGCGCAGCCCTCTCTCGGAGAGCGCTCGAATCGAGGGTAGCACCAGCGCCTGACCGAGCGGCTCCAGCAGGCCCCAGTAAACGATGTAGAGGATCTCGAGCGATCGTCGAGCCCCTTGCTGGCCTCCCTGCAAAATCAGGCTTGTGCTTTCACCGGTCGAGCCCGACGACGCAACCGGAGAAGGAGTCTTTGCGCCGCGCGCGCGACAAGAGAGGGACGGGCGACTCCGGCTGCCACGAGGAACCGAGCGGCAGCGATCCATTGACCGTTGCGGGCATGCTCGCCAGCGAGCAGATAGTTGAGCCGTGCGGTGCACTGGCGCTTGAATTCCGTGCCCAGCTCGCGGACCTGCGGATCCGCGAGCGCCTTCCGATACAGCCCCTGCCAAGCCACGGTCATCGCCATGAGGTTCTGGTGTGCGGCAGCCGCGTGGATGCGATAACCAACCAGAGGCTCTTCCACGTAGTCCACCGGATGCCGCGCGGCGACACGCCAGAAAAGGTCCGTGTCTTCACACGGGGGCAGGTCCGGATCGAAGCCTCCGACTTCCTCGAAGATCTCTCGACGCATCAGGCAGGTGCTCCCGAGGTGCGCAGCGGAGTCGGCGCCCAGCAGGATCTCGCGAAGAATCTTGCCGCGGAGACGGGCCCGATGCTCACCCAAGGGCCTGGAATCCACGTCCATCTCTCGAATCGAGCAGTACACTAGGCCCATTTCTGGGTTCGCCTGGAGGCAAGCCATCTGACGGGACAGCTTGCTCGGTTCCCAAACGTCGTCGGCATCGAGAAACGCGACGAATTGCGACGTCCCGGCTCGAACCCCCGTGTTCCGCGCGGCTGCCTGACGCGCGTTTGGTTGTTGAATCAGGCGAATCCGTTTGCCGAAAGAACGAGCGATCTCGGGAGTGCGGTCGGTGGATCCATCGTCGACCACGAGGATCTCGCACTCCAGGGACTGCGCGAGCGCGCTGCGGAGTGTTTCCTCGAGGAAGCGCTCGGCGTTGTGTGCTGGGATGATGACGTCGACGGCTGTCGGAGGACTCAACTCTCGATGCACAGCGCGCGGTGCGCGGAGTATCGAAAGAACGGAAGCTGAATCGACAGGATGGGCGCCTCTCGGCGGCGCCGCGAGGCAATGTAGGCGAAGTAGGAGGAGATGCTGAAGCTTACGTGCTCGCGCGGCACGCCCCTCATGAAGAACGGGAAGGTGAGACGGTTGAGCAAGACGCGACGGCGAGCCAACCGAAGAGCGTCCCAGAATCCGCTATTCCGGTTGCGCAGATAGCGCTTCTTCAACTCGCCGTGCTCGCGCTGCCAAGCATCGCCAAGTGAGAGATTCGCTCCGTGCATTCGGACGACAACGGGTACCTTCGTGAACTTCTTGAAGGTCGCGCCCGAGAGATACGCCCGCATCCAATAGTCGAAGTCCGCCGCCGCACGCTGCCCAGCATCGAAAAGGCCCACTTTCTCGATCGCGCGCCTTCGCAGGAACACGGCCGGCTGCGAGATATAGACGAGCGTGCGGCCCCACGGGTCGGCGCCTTCCGCGGGACAGTATCCGATGTCGAAAGACTCGGTCGGCACGAACAGGCTCAACTGGTCCCCGTAGACGATGTCAGCCGTGGGGTTTGCTTGCATGAAACGGACGGCGTAGCCGACGGCGTCCGGGAAGTAGAAATCGTCGGCATTGAGACAAGCGAGGATCTCGCCCTTGGCCTCAGCAAGGCCGGAGTTGATCGCCTCGTACATCGAGCGGTCGCGGCGGACGATGACGCGCAGGCTCGCGCGCGCGTGTCGAGCGAGAAGAGCGGGCGTGTCGTCGGTCGATTCGCCGTCGACGACGATGTGTTCGATGTTGGAGTAGCTCTGCGCGGCTACGGAGGCCAGGCATTCGTTCAGGAAGCGGCCCGAGTTGAGGCTCGGAGTGATGACACTCACGAGGGGGCCGCTGGACGGTTCGGGTACCCCTAGACTGTCGGACGTTGGCGGCCCTGGCAATCGTCCTCTCTCACATTCGACGCTCCCTGCAATGGCTCTGGTTCGCCGAAGACCTGCGGGAACGAGGGATCGACCACGTGTTCCTCCTGATCGATCCACAGCGGCCACCGCTTGCGGACGAACTAGAGCACGCGGGCAGTCGAGTGTACTACCTGCCACATCGCTCGATGGCCAGCCACCTCGAGAACGTCTTTGCTGGTGCGCGATTGATGCGGCGGCACGGCGTCGAGGTCGTGCACACCGAACTTCCCTACGGCAATCTGGTGGGACAGATGGCGGCTCTGACAGCCGGCATCGCAAATCGGGTTTGCACGTGCGAGAACGCAAGCTGGGCGCAGGACTACGGCAGCCGCAAGCAGGCGACGATCGATCGCTT
>CAYTJA010000107.1:0-10298 GCA_964437835.1 uncultured Spirochaetales bacterium | reverse complement strand
GCGGGTCCCGGGCCGGGAGCCGGGATGCAGCGAGCGCGCTGGGTCACCTCAGGGCGCGAGTGGATTCTCCCAGCGCAGACTCGAGAAGCGCGCGAAGTCGCCATCCGACGACATCAACGTGAGTCCGTGCTCGATCGCGAGCGAAGCGAGATGCGCATCGTGGACGAGATTGGCGCGCGCGGAGGTTTCGACGAGCAGGCTCCCGAGGATCTCGCGGTGATTCTCCCCGGGCTCGGGGACAAAGGCGCAATCGCAATCGAGCCACTCCTGTACCTGCTGCCATGCCGCCGCAATGGGCTCCGGCCGCTCGAAGACCCTCGGATTCGTCACGAGGCGCAGGAAGGCCACGAGGCTGACCCAGGGAAGGCCGACGCGCGCTGTGCCGTTCAGTCGGTCGTCCAGCCACTCGCGCGCTGCGGCGTGTTGCGAGAAGGTCGCAACGTGCGCGTAAACGAGAAGGTTTGAATCGACGAGAATCAGTGGAAGCCTTCCCCCTCCGCGACTGCGAGCACTTCCGCCACATCGTCGATCCCACCGACCCGACACGCTCCGAGCGACACGGACCGGGTCTCGTGCGTCTTGCGGACCCGCGCGCTGCGTTCGATCCGGCTCAGACCTTCGCGCAGCGCGTCGTTGACGACATCGCGCAGCGAAGCGCCCCTGCGCTTGCGCACGCGCTCGATCAGCGCCGCGACGTCGTCATCCAGCGTCAGCGTCGTCCGCATGCATCTAAGCATAATCTAATTGATGTCTCGATGCCAGACTGGACTGGGGGCGTCACGCGCGGAAATTGGAACGGACCGGGCGCTCCGAGCTGCCACAGGAGGGGTCTCCCGGCGCAGCGCCTCGCGGCGGCGAATCGGGCACCGCGAGAACAGTCATTCGCGCAGCGACTCCCCGCGTTCCAGCGCTTCGAGCTGCGCGCGGTAGGCCGCGACGAGCTGCGGCGGATCGCCGCGCGTCTCGACGACGCGCAGCGCCTGGCGCGCGATTTCGAGCGCGCGCGAGCGCTCGCCGAGCTCGGCGAGCGCGGCCGACAGCGTGCGCAGATAGGCCGGGTTGTGGCGATCGGCGCGCGTGACCTCGAGCGCGAGCGCCGCGGCGCGGCGGCCGTCGCGCAGCGCGGGCTCTCGGCTGGTCGCAAGTGCGTGCGCGTGCTCGTTTCGGAGCTCGAGGGAGGTCGGGCACTGGGTCGCGGCCTGCTCGAGCAGGGCCACGCGCTCCGCCTCGCGTCCGGCCGCGCGCAACAGCTCCGCGAGCGGGATCCACGCGAAGCCCGAGCAGGGCTCGTCGGCCAGACTGCGGCGCAAGGTCGCCTCGGCGCCGGCCGCGTCCCCGCGCGAGCGCAGCAGCTCGGCCAGATCGGTGGCGAAGGGCGAGCCACGCGGCGCTAGCGCAAGGCCCTCGCGCAGGCTCGCGATCGCCTCCGATTCCCGGCCGGCGCGGCGCAGCGATTCGCCCAGCGCGTAGAGCACCCAAACGCTGCCAGGGTGTTTGGCGCGCAGCTGCTGCAACAGATCGATTGCGTCCGCTGCGTGCCCGGCCTGGAGCTGCCGCAGCGCCAGCGAGAATGCGCGCAGCTCCTCGGCCATACCCGCGGGATCCGGACCGAGCAGCGCGAGGCTCGCGATGCGCGGATCCGCCGCGACGCTGATCGGCACCTGACCGAGCGCATCGAGCGCGCTGCGCTGTGTGGCATCGACCGGAACTGCGGCCGCCGCGGGATCGCGCCGCTCGGACACCGTGGCCTCGAGACGCGCGCGCATGCGGTCGCGCTCGCCAGGTAGCTCCGCGGCGAGATTGCGCTGCTCGCCCGGATCGACCTCGAGGTCGTAGAGCTGCGGATCGAGCTGGTGCAGGTACTTGAAGCGCCCCACGCGCAGACTGCGCAGGGCCGAGCTTCCGAACAGCGCCAGCGGCTCGAGGCTCTCGGCGTAGACCGGCAGCGGCTCGCGCAGCGAGCCGCCCTCGAAGAGCGGCCGCAGGGAGACCCCCTGGATCGCGAGCAGCGGCGGCAGGCCCAGCAGATCGAGCGCACTCGGGGCGACGTCCGCGAGGCGCACCGGCTCGGCGATGCGCCGCGGCGCCTGTGCGATACCCGGGCCCGCGACGATCAGCGGCACGCGCAGCGTGGTCTGCCACAGGTAGAAGCCGTGCTCGTATTCGCCGTGCTCGCCGAGGGCCTCCCCGCTGGTGCCCGCGACGACGATCCAGCTGCGCTCGCGCAACCCGAGGCGCGCGAGCGCTGCGAGCAGCTGCCCCAGCTGCTCGTCGGTGTAGAGCACTTCCGCGTGATAGGCGTTGTCCGGAAACCGCTCGAGGGTCTCGGGCGGCGGCGCGTAGAGCGCGCGCGGATCGGTGTAGTGCAGCCACAGGAAGAAGGGATCGCTGGCGTGCTGCTCCAGGAACTCGAGGCCCAGGCGCGTGACGTCGGCAGCCGAGCGCTCGGGCAGCGTTCGCGCCGGCCCGCCGCCGCTCACCACTTGCAGGCGGCGGGCGTCGAAGGAATCCGGATCCCGGTAGCTCTCGAATCCCTGCCCGAGCCCGCTGCGGGCGGAAATCAGGCCGCTGCCGATCTCGGCGGCCGTGCGGTAGCCCTGCTGCGCGAAGACCTCGGCCAGCGTTCGCTCGGCTTCCGGCAGCGCGAAGCCCACCTCGGCGCGCACTCCGTGCGCGAAGGGCAGCTTGCCGGTCTGCAGAGTCGCGAGTGCGGGCAGCGCGCTCGGAGTGCTGGTCGCGCACTGCTCGAAGAGCAGGCCCTGGGATGCCAGGCGGTCGAGATTCGGCGACACGCGCAGCGCCTGGCCATAGCTCCCGAGCGCATCCGCGCGCAGGCTGTCGATACTCACGAGCAGCAGATTCGGCGGCGGCAGCACGCGCCCGGAATCCGGAGCGCAGCCACAGAATCCACTCGCGAGACCGGCGGCGACGAGGTCCAGGGCTCGCGCCAATCGGGCGTGACGCCGCCTCAGGCGGCCTCCACCTGGACCGGAGTTCCGTTCGCGATCTGCGCGCCGCGGCCGGGCTCGATGCAGCGGTGCAGGTTGGCGAGCTCTGCGCCTTCCGAGCGGCGCGGATCGATCGCGGTCACGCGGCCGCCGGACAGCAGCGCGGGGCGAATCCCGGTCGCGCTCGCCGCAGCCATGCGCTGCCTCCCCTTCCGCCACGCAACTTCACGCCTGTGTGTCGACGTGCGCGTCGCTTGGGCGCGGCATCACCGCGATGTCATCGACATACGCGCGCAGCGCGAACAACGAGACCACCGCCTCGGCCAGCACCTCGGGCGGCATGATCGTATTGACCGGCGTGACCCCCCGCTCCACCCAGCTCTGGATCAGCTGCTGCCGCCGCTCCGGCTCCCAGTGCACGCCGAACTCCGTGCCCGCGGTCTGGCCGACCACGACGCGCGTGAAATCGAGGTCGGGGTGCTCCGCGCGCAGTCCCTGGATCAGCCCGTCGAGCGCCAGCTTCGAGATCCGGTACAGCCCGAGCCCGGGATAGATGTCGCGCACGCTCGACGAGCCGAGGAACACTGCGCGCCCCGCGCTCTCGCGCAGGTGCGGAATCGCCGCGGCCGCGATCAGCGCGGCGCCGACCAGATTCGTTTCGAGCACGGCGTTCCATTCGGCCGCACCCGTGCGGTCGAGGAACGCGATCGGCGACATCCCGCTCGAATACACGAAGCCGTCGAGGCCGCCGAAGCGCGCGACCGTCTCGGCGATCGCGCTGCGGCAGTCGGCCTCGCGCCGCACGTCGCAGCAGAGGGCGAGGCCCGGCGGGCCGACCAGCTCCTCGAGCAGCGCGTCGAGGCGCTCGCGGCGGCGCGCCGCGACCGCGACGGCGGCTCCGGCCGCCGAGAGCTGGAGCGCAATGTGCCGCCCGAGCCCGGACGACGCGCCGACGACCAGCAGTCGCCGGCCCGAGAGATCGAAGCGGACGGACATCGCGTCTGTGCTAGGCCGGCAGCCCGAGCGTCTTGGTCTCGAGGTATTCCTCGAAGCCCTGCTCACCCATCTCGCGCCCGATCCCACTCTGCTTGTAGCCGCCGAAGGGAGAATCGGGAGCGAACCACATGCCGCCGTTGATGCCGATCGTGCCGGTGCGGATGCGCCGAGCCATCGCGAGCGCGCGCTGCTCCGAGCCGGACTGGATCGCCCCCGAGAGCCCGTAGATGCTGTCGTTCGCGATGCGCACGGCGTCGTCGTCGTCCTGATAGGGGATCACGACGAGCACCGGTCCGAAGATCTCCTCCTGCGCGATGGTCATGTCGTTGCGCACGTCGCCGAAGAGCGTCGGCTCGACGTAGAAGCCCTTCGGCAGCTGCGCCGGCCTCTTGCCGCCGACCAGCAGCTTCGCGCCCTCCTGCACGCCCTTCTCGATGTAGCCGAGGATGCGATCCTGCTGGCGCCGGTTGATCTGCGGGCCCTGGATGTTCTTCAGCTCCAGCGGATCGCCGTAGGGCACCTGTTCGAAGGCGGCCTTCACGATCGCGAGGCCCTCGGCATAACGCTTGCGCGGCAGCAGCAGGCGCGTCGTCATCGCACAGCCCTGGCCGCCGTGCATGCAGACACCCGCGGCGCCGGGCAGCACCTTCGCGAAGTCGGCGTCATCGAGCACGATCGTGGCGCTCTTGCCGCCGAGCTCGAGGAAGACCTTCGCGAGCCGGTCAGAGGCGTTGGCCATGATGCGGCGGCCGACGGCCGTCGAGCCCGTGAAGGTGACCATGTCGACGCGCGGGTCGCGCACCAGCTGCTCGCCGAGCGCGACGGGATCCGCCGCCGTCACGACGTTGAAGATGCCGGGCGGAAAATCGGTGTACTCCGCGACCGTCTTCGCAATGAAGGTCGCGACCCACGGCGTGTCGGGCGCGGGCTTCAACACCACTGTGTTCCCAGCCGCGAGCGCGGGGATCACCTTCGCGAGATTCACCTGCAGCGGGAAGTTCCAGGGCGTGATCGCGGCGACGACGCCGACCGGCTCGCGCCAGATGAGGCGGCGGCTGCGCATGCCCATGAACTCGTGGACCGGGAGCTCGCGCTCCCAGGCATAGCGGCCGATCAGGTCGGTCACCCACGCCATGTCCGAGATCACGGAGTCGCCCTGCACCGCGTAGGTCAGCATGATCGGGCAGCCGACCTCCGCGACCGTCTGCCGGCGCAGATCCTCCTTGTGCTTCGCGAGGCCCTCGCGCAGCTGCGTCAAGCAGCGCTGGCGCAGCGCGTGATTGCTTGCCCAGTCGCTGCTGTCGAAGGCGCGGCGCGCCGCAGCGATCGCGGCCTCCATGTCTTCGCGTCCCGCGTCGGCGACCTGTCCGATCACTTCCTCGGTCGCGGGATTCAGGTTCGGATAGCTCCGACCGCTCTTTGCCGCACGCAGCTCCCCGCCGATGTAGAGCCGCCCCTCTCCCTGGCTGAAATCCGCCATGCCCATGACCTCCAGATCCCTGAGTTTCGCTCGCCAGCGTCCACCCGCGCGGGAAGGGTCCCTGCGCCGGGGCTCTGCACCGGAAAACTGCGGGGCGGCATTGTACGCGGCCGGCAGGCGCCCTGCCGGCTCATCTCACCGCGCGAGGCAGCGCCGAGATCCGCGCCGCGCGTGGTATAAGCGCCCGCATGGACCTCGAACTCCAGGGCCAGAGCGTGATCGTGACCGGCGGCAGCGGCGGCATCGGGCGCGGCCTCGTGCTCGGCTTCGCGGCCGAGGGCTGCCACGTGGTGGTCGCAACCCGAGACAGCGCAAAGGGCCAGGAGGTCGCCGACGCGACGCGCGGCCTCTCCGGCACTGCGATCTGCATCCCCACGGACGTCACCCAACCCGAGCAGGTGCAGGCCCTCGTCGACGAGACGCGCAAGCGCTTCGGCCGTATCGACGTGCTGGTGAACAACGCGGGCGGCGTCTATTACCCGCGCCCCTTCATGGAGAAGCCGCGCTCCGAGTGGGAGTGGGAGCAGAACCTCAACATCTGGGGCGTCGTGAACTGCATGCGCACGGTCGCAGAAGACATGCTCGCGCGCGGCAAGGGCTCGATCGTCAACATCACCTCGAATTCGGCGCTGGTGCCCGCCGCGGGGAATCAGGTCGCGAACTACGCCGGCTCGAAGGGTTATGTGATGGCGCTCTCGAAGGCGCTCGCGTTCGAGTGGGGCCCGCAGGGCGTGCGCATCAACTGCGTCGCGCCGGGCTGGATCGTCCCCTGGGAGAAGGACCACGTCGGCGAGGGCTCCTTCTGGAAGAAGTACGGCTTCGAATTCTTCGGCACCCCCGAGCAGATGGCCGCGCAGGCCGAGCAGGGCAACATGTTCAACGTCGAGGGCCAGCCGATCCGCCGCATCGGCAGACCCGAGGACGTCGCCGACATCACCCTCTTCCTGGCCTCTGAGCGCGCGAAGCACCTCACCGGGCAGCTCCTCTCCGTGAGCGGCGGCGCGTACATGCCCTGAGCGCGGGGACCGCGATGTCGAAGGCCTGGCAGCCCGGACCCCGCCCCGAGTGGGTGCAGTCGCTGAATCTCCTCGGGCGCCCCGAGTGGATCTCGCTCGACGAGCAGTCCCTCGTCGCCGAGGCGATGCGCAAGACCAGCCTCTCGGACTTCGGCGGCGACCGCTTCCGGGAGCCGCTCCGGATCTTCCTGCACGCGCTCGAACACGAGGCGCAGCTGCATTTCGCCGGCCGCATGCTCGCGCGCGGCGACTGCCTCAACTGGCTCGAGAACCGGCTGCGCATGACCGACTGGCGCAAGCGTCACCCGGAGATCGAGCGCGAGGCGATCGAGCGGCCGCTCTTCATCACGGGCCTGCCGCGCGGGGGCACGTCGATCCTGCACGAGCTGCTGGCCCAGGACCCTGCGCACCGCGCTCCGCGGCACTGGGAGGTCCGCTACCCCTGCCCGCCGCCGGAGCGCGCGAGCTACCAGAGCGACCCGCGCATCGCGCTCGCCGATCGGGAGATCCAGCTCTGGAACCACATCGTGCCCGAGTACCTCTCGATGCACGAGCTCGGCGGCGCGATCCCGGTCGAGTGCGTGCAGCTGATGGCGCACGAGTTCCTCGGCGACGAGCTGCCCGGCCGGCACCAGGTGCCCTCCTACTCCGCATGGCTGGCGACAGCCGACATGGTGCCCGCCTATCAGTTTCACAAGCAGATGCTGCAGCTCTTGCAGTGGCGCTGCCGCGGCGAGCGCTGGGTGCTGAAGGCGCCCTCGCACCTGAGCACGCTCGGCGCGCTGCTCGCGGTCTACCCCGACGCCTGCATCGTGCAGACGCATCGCGATCCGCTCACGGTGATGGCCTCCGTCGCGAGCATCCTGTTCTCGACCGCCTGGGTGCGCTCGGACGCCGTCGACGCGCAGGCGGTGCTCGGCTGGTTCACGGGCGAGACCTGCGCGCGGCTGCTCGCGAACGCCGAGCGCGCGCGGCAGCAGGCCGCGCCGGGCCAGTTCTGCGACGTGCTGTACCAGGACCTCGTGCAGCGCCCCTTCGAGGCGCTGCCGCAGATCTACCGCCACTTCGGCTTCGAGTACCGGCCCGCGGCCGACGCCGCCATGCGCGCCTATCTCACAGCCAAGCCCAAGGGCAAGCATGGCGGCCACCGCTACGACTTCGCGCACACCGGCTTCGACCACGCGACAGAACGCAAACGCTTCGCGGACTATCAGGCGCGCTACGGCGTGCCCTCGGAGGTCTGAACCCAGATGAGCCCCGGCAGCGACACAGAACACAGTGACTGGGCGATCGGCGGCAGCGGCGCAACCGGAGACACGCTGCGCAAACAGCTGCGCAAGGCCCCGCCTGCCGCGGAGCAGGCCAAACGCCTGCTCTCGGGCGATGCCTGGCGCGAGTTCTGCCGCTCGCTCGAGCGGGCCGGCGAGACGATCCTGCATGCGGAGGTCCCCGGCGGCGACCCTGCGCGCGCCGAGGGCTTCCGCTACCTGCTAGGCCTCACGCTGACCGGCATCCGCCAGGCCACCGAACAGGGCGACCCCGAGTATCCGGTCTGGATCCGCAACCCGGACAGCGCCGCGAAGTGGGGAGCCGAGAACGCCGACAACCAATATCTCTGGGCCTGCCTGCGCCCGGACCTTCGCTATCGCATCTCCGGAGATCGGCGCAATGCGCTCGACTTCCTGATCGAGGTCAAAGAGGGCTACATGCAGCTCGGCGACGAGAAGAACTACGCCACGCTCTGGGCGAAGGATCTGGTCGTCGACCGCGAGGGCCGCTTCGAGATCCTGCTCGCCGCGCGCGAGCCCAGCCCGCGACCCGCGAACTTCATGCCGCTGCACCCGGACGCGCGCTACGTCTGCGTGCGGCAATACCTCGCCGACTGGTCGCGCGAGACGCCCGCGCGCTTCGAGATCGAATGCCTCGACAGCGCGGGGCGCGCGCCCGAATTGCTGTCTGCCGAAAGGGCCGCGTCGATGCTCGACTCCGCGGGCGAGTGGACCGAAGTCTCCGCACGCGTCTGGGACGAGTGGGTGCAGCAGCTGCGCCGCGACCACGTGCGCGGCCAGCTCGCGCCGCCGCGCTCCTTCATCGGCGGCGCCGACGACATCCTCTACGGCAACGACTGGTACCGCCTCGGCGCCGACGAAGCGCTGATCCTCGAGACCGAAGTTCCGCGCGCGCGCTACTGGGCGTTCCAGCTCTGCGACACCTGGTTCCGCACCATGGACTACACGCAGCGCCAGTCGAGCCTGAACCACACCCAGGCGCGTCTCGACCCGGACGGTCGCTTCCGCTGCGTGATCGCGCACCGCGATCCGGGCTTCGCGAACTGGCTCGACACCGCGGGCCAGCTCGAAGGCATGATCCAGTACCGCTACGTCTTCACCGAGACCCGGCCGCTGCCGAGCGCGCGCATCGTGAAGTTCTCCGAGCTCGCGGGCGCGCTGCCCGCCGGCGCCCCGCGCGCGACGCCCGAAGCACGCCGCGCGGAGATTCGCGTGCGCCAAGCCCACGTGCGCCGCCGCGAGCCGGCGAGCTAGCCGCAATGCAAGGTAGTTTGCAGTCGAGTGCAAAGTGTCACCGGCTCAGCGGGACCCTGCTCATCCTGATCTCGACGGCACGTGAGAAGCGGCGGGGCTGACTGGGTGGGGGTACCAGGAGAGCACTTTCCTGGTGGAGATCATCGAAGCGCCGGGGAAGATTTCCGGGAGCCCTCTTCCACCGACCACGGCCTCAGATTCAGGCCCGCTAGCAGATGCGAGCGCAGTGCCATGAGCGGCGCCTGCGCCCGGTGCGTAGGGCGAATAGCGGGGTGATCGATGGCCGATGAAGGGCAAACTGCAAACTCCCGCGGGGAAACTGACCGGCGGCGGCCAGAAAGGCGTTGCCAGATGCAGCGCCCGGGGAGCAGCCGATGGCGATGAAGCCGGCTTCGGACGAATGCGCGGGGCGCGTGGCACTCGTGACGGGCGCCAGCCGGGGGATCGGGGCCGCGATCGCGGAGCGCCTCGCGTCGGCGGGAGCCCAGGTCGCCTGCGTCGCCCGCAGCCTCGACGAACCGCGCGGCAAGGAGCCGGGGACGCTGCGGGAGACGGTCGCGCGCATTCGTGCGGCCGGCGGAAAGGTCGTCGCGATCCAGGGCGATGTCGCGAAGGCGGACTCGCGGGTGGCGATCGTCGAGCAGTGCCGGGCGTCGCTCGGGCCGATCGATATCCTCGTGAATAACGCCGCGGCCGGCCCCCACAAGACCTTCGAGAAGCTCACGGCGAACCATTTCGCCCTGACCTTCGGCGTCAACGTCGAGGCCGCGTTCCACCTTTCGCAGCTCGTCGTGCCCGGGATGCGCGAGCAGGGCCGAGGCTGGATCGTGAACATTTCATCGGCCACCGCCCGACTGCCCAAGGGACCCCCCTTCGATGCCTATCAGGTGAGCGGCGGCGCCCACCTGTATGCCGCGAGCAAGGCGGCCCTCGACCGCTTGACCGTGGGCATCGCCGCCGAGCTCTTCCACGACGGCGTCGCCGTCAACACGCTCGCGCCGGTCGCCGCCGTGATCACGGCCGCCGTGCGCATGACGGGCGCAGACAAATGGATCCGACCCGAGATGGTCGAGCCGGTCGAGGCGATGGCCGAGGCGGCGCTCGCCCTCTGCGCCTGTGATGCGAAGCTGACCGGGCGGATCAGCTACAGCCTCGAGCTCCTGCGCGAGCTCGGGCGCGAGGTACGCACCCTCGATGGCGGCGCAGTCCTGACCCGCGAAAATGCACAGACACGCTGAGGCGGGGAGAGCTTACATGTCGAGACGGTCGATCCTGCTCGCTGCCGCGGGTCTCGCCCTCGCCGCGGGCGACGCGC
>CAYTJA010000106.1:0-7333 GCA_964437835.1 uncultured Spirochaetales bacterium | reverse complement strand
ACCACGAGCTTGCCGGCGGCGTGGTCCCAGATCTTCTCGCGGTAGTCGGCGCGCGTCGGCATGCGCAGGTAGATCGACGCGTCTCCGCGCGCGACGGCCGCGTACTTGCACTGGCTGTCGATCCGATGCGGCGGCGTATGGATCCCGAGTAGCTTCGCGATCTGCGCGGATTCGTCCTGGTCCGAGTGCGCGCTCTCGACGGATTCGCAGAAGCGCGCCTCCGCGGCCGAACTCACGCGCGAGACGCCGATCGCGCGGCCCGCAGCGACGTCCGAGCCGAGCGGAAATTCGCTGGCTCCCTCGCCGCGGAGCGACGTGAAGAGCGCTCCGGACCCCCCGCCGTATGCGGGCAGGCTCGGGCAGGCCAGCACGCCGAGGACGACCTCGCCGCGCTCGATCAGCGCGAGTGCGACCGCGTACTGCTCGTTGCGCAGGAAGCCCTTGGTGCCGTCGATCGGATCGAGGGTCCAGTAGCGGCCCTCGCGCGCGTTCGAGCCGCCGCGGTCGATCCAGTTCAGCACCTGCTCTTCGCGGACGGGCTGGCCGAGCTCGGCCCCGACGCGCGCGACGATCGCGGCTCGCAGCGGGGCCCGGCCCTCCTCGCGCAGCTCGTGCGCGTCCTCCTCGCCGACGACGGGGTCGCCCGGGAACGCGCGTTCGAGCAGCGCGCAGACGATCGCCTGCGACGCGAAGTCGGCGACCGTCACGGGACTCTTGTCCTTCTTCTCGAGCGTCGCGGGAGTGACCAGCTGCGCCTGCACGGCACGGCACGCGCGCGCGGCGGCGCGGGCGGCGTTTACCGCGGCTGCGAGGTCGGCGGCGCGATCCGGGGGCAAGGGCACTCCTTCGGGGGTCGACGCAAGTGCCGGCTCGGGTCCCAGCCAGCGACCGGGGCGGCATTATATGAGCGGGCGGTGAAAAGCGCCTCCCCGGGTTCTCGATCGGCTGCTCGCGGCGCAGCGCCGGCCTCCCGGGGCTAGCGGGGGGCCAGCGCGCGGATCGACGCGCGCAGGTCGACGCCGATCGGGAGCAGCATCAGCATCGGCGTGTCGACACCGTTCTCGACGTAGCGCTGGATTTCCTCGCGGCACTTCTCGGGTGGGCCGTGGATCACGAGCTCGTCGACCACGGAATCCGGCACAGAGGCTACCGCGCCCTTGCGGTCGCCCGTGCGCCAGCGCTTCCACATCTCGCCCAGCAGCTCACCGCGGCCGAGCCACTCGTGATAGGCGGAGTAGACCGGCGTGTTGAGGTAGCCCGTCAGCATGAAGCGGCCAGCCGCGCGCACGGCTGCGGTGTCTGGATTCGGGCAGACGAAGATCCGCGCGACGATCTCCTTCTCGGCGCCGAACTGCTTCACGATCGGTGCGACGCGCTTCACGTCTTCGGCCGAAAGGTAGTTCAGGATCGCGCCGTCACCCTCGCGCCCGGCGAGGCGCAGCATGCCCTCGCGCAGCGCCGCGACCAGGATCGGCGGCGGCTCCGCGACCGGCACGCGCAGCCGGAAGCCGCGCGCAGTGAGCGTGTCGAAGCCGCCCTCGATCTTCTCGCCGCGAAAGGCCTGGCGCAGGAAGCGCAGCACGTCGCGCGTGCGGCGATAGGGCTCCTGCCAGGGGATCCCGTTCCATTCCTGCACGATCGCAGGGGAGGAGGCGCCGATGCCGAGCACGAAGCGTCCGGGGGCCGCCTGCGCGAGCGAGGCCGCGCTCATCGCGAGCAGCGCGGGCCCGCGCGTATACACCGGGACCACCGCGCAGCCGAGGCGCAGCGTCGGCGCCCAGATCGACGCGAGCGCGAGCGGCGTGAAGGCGTCGTGCGCGTCGGCCTCGGCGGTCCAGAGGTCCGTATAGCCGAGGTCTACCAGCTCCTGGATCCACGGCTGTTGCGCGTGGAGGGGCTCATTGCCGAGCGGAATCGTGATGCCGTAGCGCTGCATGCCGCGCATGCAACACCACCCGCACCACCTTCGTCAAGCCGCCGCGCGCCGCGACTCCGGGGTGAAGCGAACGCGCATCTCCTTGACGCCGTTGATGAAGTTCGAGCGCAGCCGGCGCACCGGGCCGGCCAGCTCCATGTCGTCGAGGCGCGCGAGAACCTCCCGGAAGATGATCCGCAGCTCCATGCGCGCGAGGTGCGCGCCGAGGCAGAAGTGCTCGCCGATGCCGAAGGAGAGGTGGTGGTTCGGGTGGCGCCGGATGTCGAAGCGATCGGGGTTCGCGAAGACGTCCTCGTCGCGGTTCACGGAGGGGTACCACATCACGACCGGATCGCCCTCGCGCAGCTTGCGGCCGCGCAGCTCGACGTCGCGCGTCGCGGTGCGGCGGAAGTGCAGCACCGGCGGCTCGAAGCGCAGCATCTCCTCGATCGCGGAGTCGAGCAGCTCCGGGTCCTGTTGCAGTGCGCGCATCTGGTCCGGGTGGTCGATCAGGTGCCGCATGCCGTGCGTCGTGACGGTGCGCGTCGTCTCGTTGCCGGCGACTGCGAGCAGCAGGAAGAAGGAGTTGAAGTCGAGCGGCGAGAGCTTTTGGCCGTCCACCTCCGCCTGCAGCAGCAGCGTCGCGAGGTTGTCTCCGGGCTGCTTCTGCACGCGCTCCGCAAGCTGCTGCGCGTACATGAACATCTCGACGTTCGCGCGCATCGCGTCTTCTTCGGAAGTCGAGAATTCCGGATCGTCGACGCCGATCATGCGGTTCGTGAGCTCGAAGATGTGCTGGCGGTCGCTCTCGGGCACGCCCATCAGCTCGCACATCACGGCCATCGGCATCAGCGCCGAGACCTCGTTCACGAACTCGCACTCGCCGCGCTCGGCCACGCCGTCGACGATCTCGCGCGCGAGCTTCTCGACGCGCGGAACCAGCTTGGCCACCGGGCGCGGCGTGAAGAACTGGTTGACGAGGTTGCGGAAGCGCCGGTGTTCGGGCGGATCCATGTACAGCATGATGCGGCGCAGCTGCGAAAGGGTGGCCTCGTCCGGCGAGTAGAGGTTCACTCCGCCGCGCGCGGACGAGAAGATCTCCGGGTTGCGCGAGATGAACTTCACATCGTCGTATTTCGTGATCGCCCAGAAGCCGGGCAGCTTCGGATCGCGACTGGTCTGCCACGAGACGGGGTCCTCGTGCCTCAGGATCGCAAAGCTCGCGTGCGGCACGGCGCGGGCGTAGGTATCGGGGCTCGCGAGATCCACGGAAATGCGCGTCATCGGGGAGAACCTCCTCGTTCGTCGGCGTTTTGGCCTAGCAGCATCAGCGACAGCTTGCGCAGGAAACGGGTCTGGCGCTCCAGGCTCTGGGGCGAGAGCGCGTCTTCGTCGAAGACCTCGGTGAGCAGCGGCGCCATCGCGAAGTGGCCGAAGAGCAGGTGCAGCCAGGCCGCGATCAGGAGCGGATATTCGTCTTGCGTCCAGGCGCGGCCCATCGCGTCTTGCCGCTTCAGCACCGCGAGCGCTTCGTTCACGAGCGGCCGGATCCACATCCGCGCGAGCCGCGCGAGGCGCGCGCCGCCGGTCACGGCCTCGTGGTGGATCAGGCGGGGCAGCTGGGGCGTGCGCGCGAGGTGCTCCATCAACGCGTCGATCACGTCGACGCGGCCCTCGATCTGCTCGCCCTGCGCGAGTTGGGACAAGAGCTCGAGCAGCGGCCGGACGCCGCGCTCGAGCACGGCCTCGTAGAGCGCATCCTTGCTCGGAAAGTGGTTGTAGAGGCTCGCGGCGGTCAGCCCGGCCTCGGCTGCGATGTCGCGCACGGCCGTGCCCGCGAGGCCGCGCTCGGCGAAGAGGGCCTCGGCGGCGTTCAGGATGCGGTCCCGGGTGCTGGCGGGGTCGGTCATCGGGCGCCCCTCGACGTGACGAATGAACGTTTGTTCGGTGACGAACGAACATTCGTTTAGCTCGATTGTCGCCGAGCTGTCAAGCGGGCTCTCGGGTCGCGTGGGAGCTGAGAGAAAATCAGGAGTCTGAACGAAGTGTTGCGGGAGCTGTTGCCGGCGCGGGGGGTGTTTCAGCGCGGCGTGAGTGCGAGGCAGTGGTCGCCGCCGTCTCCGCCGAAGAGCTCCATCATCCATCGCCCCCAGGGGTATTTCGCGCGGAATGCGGCGTTGATCCGCTCGCGCAGGGCGGGGTCCGAGATCTCCTCGGCCCGCAGCGGGCTCAGCGCATCGCCCGCGCGCAGCTCGAGCTCGGGGTCGCGCTGGAGGTTCGCGTACCAGCGGGTGTCGTTGGTGCAGACGTAGCCGCACTCGTCGACGACCGCGATCCAGACGGGGGTCTCGCGCGTCTCGCCGTCGGGATCGCGCGTGAGCAGCTCGACGACGTCCTCAGCGGCGATCGGGGTCCAGTCGGTGGCGTCTGCGGCCGCCGCGATCCAGGGAGACAGGAGGGCGACGAGTGCGATCCGAAACGTGCTGCGGCTCATGGGGCCGGATTCTACGCCGGCCGCGCCTGGATGACGTCGATTGCCTGGCACCCGCTCTGCGCTGCTACTGCAAGAACCAGGCGATCCACGCCTCGCCCGGGATCCACGCAGCGATCGCGCCCTGCGCCTCCAGCGCGCGGCTCGCCGCGAGCGCCAGCCCGATCGCGAGCGCACCGGCCGCTGCGAAACGGGCGATCCGCGAGCCGCGCCGAGGCGGCCGATAGGCGATCCGACACACCTCTGCGATCTGCTGCGCGTCGAGGCGGGTTCCGCTCTGGCGCGGCGAGCCGCCGATCTCGCCGGATCCGCCCCAGCGATTGCGCGAGCGCGCTCCGCCCGCCGCGGGATCCACCCAGTTGAGCTGCGCATAGACCTTCTCGAGCGTCGCCGGCAGTCCGAAGTCGACCTGGCGCAGCGTGACCTGCTGCGGCTCCTGCTGCAGCGCGATCACGCCGAGCCGTGCACCGTGGAAACGGCGCAGCTGGCGCTCGACCTCGTAGATGCCGAGCTCCGAGCGACACACCACGGCGATGCTGCCCTGGCCGATCTCGGCGCGCGCGAGCTCCTCGATCTCGCCGACGTCGCGCAGCTGGCCCGGGGAGTAGGCGATCGCATCGAGCAGCCGCAGCCGTCCGGCGAAGTACTGCAGCAGATCGACCTCGCCCCAGCCGCCGGCCGCGCGCAGCGCGAGCTCCTCGGCCCGCAGGCGGTCCATCTGCGCGCGCGCGTGCTGCTGCAGGTCGGGCGGGAAGCCGCAGAGGTCCTCGAACTCGAGACCGTGCGCATCGATCGCGCCCTGCAAGCGCACGAGCGGCAGCACGCGCGCGCGCGCAATGCCGCCGGCCTCCTCGAGCCGCAGGTGATTCAAGAGCAGCCAGACCGCGAGCACGCTGTCGAGGTCCGCGTCGTTCGCATACAGCGTCCACTCGCGCCGCTTCAGATCCAAGCCCTTGCGCAGCAGCACCAGCGCCTGCTCGCAGCACGCGAGCGTAAACGCGCGCACGCAGCCCTCGTGGTGATCGAGGTTGTAGACCTGCCGCTCGAGATCCGCGAAAGGCGCCGCCGCCGCGACGCCATCCAGGAAGATCGACCCGGGGGCGGCTGCGCGCGCCTCGGAATCGCTGAACGAGAGGCCTCGATCCGCGCGCACGCGCAGCGTCGGCGCCTCGGGGCAGCGCAGCACGCGGACGCCGTCTTCCTCGGCGATCCGGTAGCGCTGCGGAAGCTGCGAGAGCTCGGAGAGCCCGGCCTCCCGCGGCCGCGCCAACGGCCGCAGCAGCGGGCCGGCCCGTCGCGCGCGCGTTGCCAATCGCGGAACCGTGGCTGCTGCGCTCATGCTCGCGTGGTTCCCCCTCCGGCAGCGCTCTCGGGCCGCGGTGCCGAGCTCATGGCGATCGCTCCGAGCACCGGGTCTGATCGGACGCGGCGTCTCGAGGGTCTGTGATTCGAGTCACGGCCGCTGCGAGGTCGCGCGCTGCCAAACGCGGGAAGACTCGCGCTGCGGGGCGAGAGACCGCGTGCCGCCGCAGGTCTGCGCGCCGGCCCTCCGGCGCAGGAACCTGGCGGGAGCGGGAGTCTCAGGCAGCGGCGCGAGCGATCAGCAGGGCGTGATCGTGCGCCAGGGACCCACTCGCGATCAGTGCGCGCTCGTACTCGGCGGCAAGGCGGACGATCACCGCGTGCTCGCGCGTTCCTTCCTCGTCGAAATTTCCCATGATCGCCTCGAAGAGGAGGTGCAGGAGGGTTCCGCCATACGGGAGGTACTCGACGATCTCGAAGCGCTCGCGGATCGCGCCCGCGATCCGGTCGGAGCAGATCGCCTCGAAGGCGAATTGCTCTTCCATGTAGCGGCGACCCGGGCGCTCGATACGATCCTTGTACAGTCCAGGTTGGCGCCGGTCCCGTCTCAGCTCGCGCGGGATGCAGGCCAAGCAGCGATTCGCTGCGTCGAGTTGCGCATCGGTCCATTGGAAACGCTCGGGGCCGATGAACTCGTTGACGACCAACAGGCCACCGCTTTGCATCCGATCGCGCAGGCCATCCAGGCACGACTCCAGCTGCGCCACGTGGTGGAGCGACATGCTCGCGATCACCAACGGGTAGTCCCGCCGCAGCTTCGCAGTGCCGAGCTCGCCGGCGTCGGCCACGATGTACTCGACTCGATCTCCAAATCCCGCGTCCTCAGCCGCCTTGCGTGCCCCTTCGATCGCGCCCGGACTGATGTCGAACGCGTGCATGCGCTGTGCGACTCCACGCCGGAGCAAGTGCCGCTCGAGCTCGCCGTGCCCGCAGCCCACGCTCAGCCCGAGCTCGACGGGCCGCAGGAGATGACGAGCGTAGACGTGGTCGATCCAGTCCCGGTCCGGGCGGCCACTCACCTGGAGGTTGATCTGACGGCAGAGCGTGGGGGAATCGAACCAGGAGAGCCTATCCTGGCGCGGAGGGATACCCCAGAGTTCATCCTCTCGGGAAATCGAGCGCGCATAGGCGCTGGATTCATCGAGGCTCATCGAGGAGTCTTGGAGAGGTCGTAGCCGAGCTCCGCAAAGACCTGCTCGAAGCGGTAGACCCTCGCTTCCAGCGCGCCGAGGAGCTCCTTGCTCTGGCGGAGGTCGCTGGTTTTTTCGCGGAGCTCTTGCTCGAGATTCGCGATGTGTTTCATCAGCTCGCGCTGCGCCTGCTCGTGCTGGGCGAGGAGCAGCTGCAGATTCTCGGCGTGCTTCGTCGACCCGGTCGCGAGCTGTTCGAGGTTGCGCGCGTGTTCGATCAGCCCGCCGCGGTGCGTCTCGGCCAGCTTCAATCGCTCGAGCAGCACTCCGGGATCCTGGGCCGGATCCTCGGGCAAGCGCTCCTGCTTGGTTCCCATCGGCCTATCGGAGCCTCCGGACGGTAGTCGGAGCGAAGCTAGCCCGGCGTGAGCGCTG
>CAYTJA010000105.1:0-3116 GCA_964437835.1 uncultured Spirochaetales bacterium | reverse complement strand
CGGCAGCAGAAGCGCTTGATCCGGGTCATACGGGCGAAATTCGCGCGGCATGCCTAACAGTAGCCGATTCCTGGCGCTCTGCGCCCTCTACCGCGCAAGCTCCTAGCTCGCTTTGCGCCCCCAGCATGCGAGCGCGAGCGGCGAGAGCAGCGCGAAGTCCGGATCGCGCGCCTCGCGCAACGCCTGCGCGACGGTCGCGGCCGCAAGCGCGCCCGCGCGGACGAGATTCGCGCCGGCGTACTCCATCGCGAGCACGTACCACTCCGCACTGTCCTGGCCGCCCCGCATCGTCCACACGTGGCCCTCGGCTTGCACCTCGCGCAGTCCGCGCGCGCGCAGCCACGCGAGCAGGCGCCTGCCGACGAAGCGGTCCCAGTCGCGCGAGCGCAGCGACCCCTGCGTCATCGCGTCCGAGACGGCCGCAAAGGCCGCGGGGCGCGGTTGCTGCTCGAAGGGAGTGAAGTCCGAATCCTCGAGAAGGATCCAGCCGCCCGGGCGCAGCGCATCGAGCATCCGATCCAGGGCCCGCTCGCGCTCCGGCACGTGCTGGAGCAGCGCGCGCGCGTGCACGAGGTCGAAGTGCGCCGGCGGCAGCGGATCACGGGTGATGTCGTGGCGCCGCAGCTCGAGGTTCGGCAGTGGCTCGCCGTGAAAGCGCAGATCCAGATCCGTCGACAGCACGGAGCCGCTCGTCCCGACGCGCTGCGCGAGCCAGTGCGCGAGGCTGCCACCACCCCCGCCGACTTCGAGGCAGTTCCAGCCCTCCGCGACGCCGATGCGCTCGAGCAGCGCGATGCTGATCGGGTCGCGCGCCCGGCCGAGCGCCAGCAGCCGGCGCTGTTCCAGTGCGGCGACCTCCGGCAGATCCGAGATCTTGTACGAGCCCGTCTCGTGCGTCTGCATCCCCGGAAGCGAATCCCCCATCCCCTTACTCAGCGTCCGCGAGCTTGCGGAACGGGATGTCGCGGTCCGTGCGCGGCTCGCGCGGAAGCCCGAGCGCGCGCTCGCCGATGCCGTTGCGGTGTACCTCGAGCGTGCCACCGCCGATGCTGCCCATCGGCCGGTCCAGCCACTGCTCCTGCCAGAATCCTGCCTGCGGAGCGTCTTCGCCCGCGAGCAGCCCTGCCGCCCCTTGGAGCGCGACCGCGATCTCCGCCTTGCGGAAGCGGCTCTCGGCCCACAGCACCTTCAGTACCGAGCCGTCGAGGTCCGGCCGGCGCCCGTCGAGCAGCGCTTCCTGCATGCGGTCCTGCAGGAAACCCAGCACGCGCTCCTCGACCAACGCCGCGCCGAGCAGTTGGCGCAGGACCGGATCCGAGAAACGGCCCGCCGCCTGCGCCTCGCGCAGCAGCGCCGCGGCCGACCCGAGCCGGCCGCGACCGCTGCCGATCATCACTGACTCGTTCGCGAGCGTCGTCTTGGCGACCTCCCAGCCGCGGTCGATCCCGCCGACGACGTTCTCCGCGGGCACGCGCAGGTCCGTGAAGAAGACCTCGTTGAAATGCCGGTCGCCCTTGGCCGTCACGAGCGGCCGCACCTCGATCCCGGGCGCCCGCATGTCGATCAACAAGAAGCTGATGCCCGCATGCTTCGGCAGCTCGGGGTTCGTGCGCGCGAGCAGGAAGCCGCGCTCGCAGTACTGCGCGCCCGTCGTCCAGAGCTTCTGTCCGTTCACGACGAAGTGATCGCCTTCGAGCTGGGCGCGCGTGCGCAAGGCCGCGAGATCGGAGCCCGCGTCGGGCTCGCTGAAGAGCTGACACCACGTCTCGTCGCCGCGCAGCAGCGGGCGCAGGGTACGCTCGCGCTGCGCCTCGCTGCCGTGCCGCATCAGTGCGGGCCCGAGCAGCGCAATCGAGGCCGGCAGGAACCCCGACGTCGCATCGAAGCGCGCCTGTTCCTCCGCGAAGATCAGTGCCTCGGCGGGTGTTCCCCCGCGGCCGCCGTAAGGCCTGGGCCAGGTGATGCCCGCATAACCCCCGTCGAAGAGGGTCTGTTGCCAGCGCCGGCAGCGCTCGAAGTAGGCGCGCTCGTTCTCGGGCGTGTGCGGGTGCGGACCGTCCGACCAGTTGCCGGATTCGCGGCGCGGCTCGGCGTGGGCCTCGAGCCAGCGCCGGGCCTCGCCGCGGAAGCTCGCCTCCTCGGCCGTGTCGGGGCGCCTCATCTCCGCTCTGCGTCGCTCGAGCTCCCGCGCAGCAGCAGCCGCGCGGCTCTCTCGAGCCCGAGACCGACCTCGCGCGGCGTCCGTTGCCCGAGCGTCAGCTCGATCATGCAGGAAAAACACACGCGTGAAATCACCTCGATCACTCCCTCCCGGTCGGAGATCGCTTCCTCGCCGAGCGCGAGCTCGATCCAGTCGCGCAGCATCCGCAGCAGCCCCGCGCGGTTGTCGCGCGCGCTCGGATCGCCCGAGAGCTGAGCGCGCGTGAGCGCGGCGCCGAGCTGCGGTTGCTGCTCGACGCCACGAGCCATGCGCCGGAACACCACTGCCAGCCGCTCCGCCGCATCGGCGCCGCGCGGCGGGGATGCGCGCAGCCGATCCGAGAGCTGATTCCCCCACAGCTCGAGCGCACAGGCGAGCAGGTGGTCCTTGCTCGCGAAATCGCGGTACAGCGTGCCGAGTGAAATCCGCGCGCGCGCCGCGACGTCTTTCATCGTAACGGCCTCGTAGCCGCCCTCCGCGGCGAGCGCCGTCGCGACCGCGAGCACGCGCTCCCGCCGCGCGAGCTGGCGCGGCCGCAGCTGGCGCCGCAGCGTAAGCGTCGCGCGCGGCTGGCGCGCAGCGTCGGCGGCTCGCGCCGCGCGCGGCCTCACGCGCTCGGCTCCGCGCGTGCGGCCAGCCACTGCACCGCGCGCTCGCGACTCAGTGCCGCATCGCCGAGCAGGATCTCGCAGGACTTCGCGCGCCGCAGATAGAGGTGGGCGTCGTACTCCCAGGTGAAGCCCACGCCCCCGTGAATCTGCACGTTCTCCTGCGCCGCGCGCGGATAGGCGTCGGACAGCTGGGCCTTCGCAATCGCGGCGAGCAGCGCCAGCTCTGGGTCCTCCGCGTCGACGGCCTGCGCCGCGACCCAGCTCGCCGCGCGGCTGCACTCGGCGGCGATCAGCAGATCCGCGCA
>CAYTJA010000104.1:0-14504 GCA_964437835.1 uncultured Spirochaetales bacterium | reverse complement strand
CCGCGCCCGCCGCAGTGGCGAGCGAGAGCGCGAGCAGGCCCGCGCCGAACGAAAGCAGGTTCTTCATGTCAACACCCCCTGGATTCGCATCCAGCTCTGCAGAACTCTCGTTCCGGCTCGGACCACCCGACCGGGTGAGAGGAAAGTCTGTACACCAGGTAGTGGCAGGCAGAGCCTCACGCGTGACAAGAGTTGCGTGCTCGTGAACCGTGATTTGGCGGAGCGAAGCACCGGGGAGGGCGCGATGAGTGGGAGTTGCGATCGGCTGGAGGAAAGCTGCGGATCCGCTGCGCGCGGGCGCTGCGGCGCGGACGCAGCATCGCGACCCGGGCAATCAGGATTGCGATCTCGCCTCGAGCGTCCCTAGCGCACGCGCAGCGATAGCTTCTCGCTTGCGCCGCGGCGCATGCGCGCGAGGAAGTCGCCGATCGGCGCGGGCTCGGCGACGTCATCCGACTCGTTCGGACCGCTGCGCTGCCAGAACTCGCGGTAGCTCGGCCAGAACTCGTGATAGCCGCCCTCGGCGGGCTCGCGGCCGGGCCAGCGCAGCTTGCGCTCTCCGACCGGCGGCTGGTTCAGGTCGGTCGCGTACCAGTAGAGCGGGAGGCGACGGCGGAAGCTCCAGCGGCCGCCGATGCGCTCGTAGGCGTCCCAGTAGAGCATCGTCATGATCACCCACTCGCCGCCGGTCTCGTGCTCGTTGCGGCTGTAGACGGCGCCACGCGCGCGATCGCGGCTCTCGAACTCGATGATGTGGTTGCCCGTGACGTGCGCGGTGCCGGTGAACTGCACGCGCAGCGTCTCGTCGAACCAGCGGCGCAGCGCGGCACGGCCCTGTTGACCCCCGCCGACGCGCACGTCTTCCGGAAACAGGCCGCAGAGCGCGTCCAGATCCCGCATGTCGAGCGCGAGGCAGTACTTCGCGACGAGCTGGCGGATCTCCTCGGTCGCCTCGAGACGCTCGAGGCGTGCCTCGAAATCGGATTCCGGCATCCGCTGCTCCTTCACGACGTGATCGCGGTTCGCGGGCGGCGGCGCAGACTGCCCAGCTCGGGGGTCGCGCGGCGGAGCTCCGCCGCGAGCTCGCCGACCAGGCTCTCGAGCTGCGCCTTCGCTTCGACCGCGCAGGGCCGGCCACAGACCAGGTGCACGCGCCCGGGCGCAGGCTCCGCTTCGAAGCCGATCCCGATCGGGAGCACACAAGCGCGCCCGCCCGCTGCCTGGAGACGCCGCAGCGCCTCGACTCCGAGCGGCGCCGCGCACAGCTCCGCACGCCCGAGGCCGAGCTCGGGCCGCGCGATCCGCAGCGCGCGCAGCGCGCGCAGCGCGAGCCGATCGCCGCGCGACGGCACCAGCCAGACGCGCTCGCAGGCCGCGATCGCTGCACGCGCGGCGTCGAATGAATCGAGATCGAAGCTGAACCGCGGCGCCGCGCGAACCAGCCCCAGCACCGCGCGCGAGCCGCGCTCCGGGAGCGGCGTCTCGCGCGAGTCGAGGCGCAGCAGGTGATCGTGCACGCCGCGGCAGATCGTGCGCAGATAGGCGCCGCCGTCGAAGTCCGGCGCGAGCGGCCGCGACGAGTGGAAGTCGAAGCTGTGGTGCGTGAAGTACGCGAAGCTGCGATTCACCTGGGACATGCGCTCAGCTGCCGCGAGCAGCGCCGCGCGCTGCCGCGGGCGCCCGCGCAGCCCCTGCAGCAGCGCCGCGGCGCGCACCGGGAGCTCCTGGTGCAAAGCCTCGCGCAGCGAGAACTCGAGGCCCACGGGCCCGAGGTGGCGCAGCTGCGGCCCGCGTCCGGCGCGATGCCGCGAGAAGAAGTCGAGGATCGTCGCGCGGCACTGCTCGACGCTCACCTGGCCGGCGCGGCCCGCGACCGCGTGCAGGATCTCGAGCGCGCCGCTCTCGGACGACGCGGGAGGCCCGAAGCTGGCAGCCACGACGCGCTCCGAGACTTCGTCGACCGGCACCAGGTCCACCTGTGCCGCGGGATCCGCGGCCACCGCGCGCAGCTGGCCCGTACCCATCAGCGCGACCGTCGCCGCGAACGCGGCGTGACTGTCGATCCACCCGGGAAAGGGATGGGTGCGGCTCGCAGAGATGATGCTCGGCCGCACGAGCACGAGGGGTACGCCGCCGCGCCGCGCCGCGAGCAGGTGCTCGGCGAGGCACTTCGTGAAGGTGTAGCTGTTCGGGTGTCCGCTCTCGCGCTGAGCTTCGCGCGCGGCGGCGCTGTCCGCGAGACACTCCTCGAGCAGGCGCTCGGGATCGGAAGCATGCGGGCCGCGCAGCGGCGCCAGCACTTCGTCGACCCGCGCGAGCCCGCCGTCGCGCGGGTGCGGCGTCACGTAGGCCGTCGAGATGCTCGCGAGCCGCTCGAGGCGCGGGCAAGCACGCGCGAGCTCGAGCACTTCGAGTGCCCCCTGCGCATTCACGCGCGCGGCCTCGGGCAGCGGCAGATCGAAATCGATCGAAGCCGCGCAGTGGATCGCGTGCGTGAGATCGCGACACAGGCGCTGGCGCTCCGCCGCCTCGAGCCCGAGACCCGGCTGCAGCAGATCGCCCGCAAGCGCCTCGACGCACTTCTGCCAGCCCGGCTCGAGGCGCGAGAAGCAGGGCGAGGCGATGACGTGCGCCTCGAGCCGCGCGCGCGCGATCGCCGCGCTCGGCGCGCGGATCAGCAGCCAGATCCGCTCGATGCCGAGCTCGGCCCGGCGCCGCAGCAGGGTCTCCAGCACGACCTTGCCCAGGAACCCGGTAGCGCCCGTGAGGAGCACGTGCTGCTGCACGCCCGGCCTGTTACCAGCCGCCGCGCTGCGGGTCAACTCTCTTCGCAATGCGGGCCCCGAGGCCGCTCTGCCGCGCGCGCGCGGGCTATACCTTGCGCCCGTGAATCGGATGCTGCGGCGCGCGCTGCTCGGCCTCGGGCTCGGAGTCGCGGTGTACGCCGCAGCCGTGCTGATCGGCGACGCCGGCCGCCTGCACGAGGCGCTGCGAAGCTTCGCGGGCGCGCAGCTCGCCTACGCACTGCTGCTCTCGACCGCAAACTACGCGCTGCGCTTCGCCAAGTGGGAGCTCTGCCTCGGCTGGCTCGGCGTGCGCGAGCCGGGCCCCGGCAACGCCCCCACGCTGACTCGCGCGCGCTCGGCGCTGATCTACGTCTCGGGCCTCTCGATGTCGGTCACGCCGGGCAAGCTCGGCGAGGTGTTGCGCAGCATCCTGCTGAAGGCCAGCGACGGGGTCTCGGGCTCACGCACCGCGCCGATCGTGGTCGCCGACCGCCTCACCGATCTGATCGCGCTCGTGATCCTATCGCTGCTCGGCATCACCACGCACGCCGAGCTCTGGCCGCTGCTGCTCGGAACGCTCGCGATCGTGTTTTGCGCGGTCGCGGCGTTAGGCTCTCCCTCGCTGCTCCACCGCATGTTCGGCCTGGTCGGGCGCGCGGGCCTGTCCAGCGTCGCCTCGCGCGCGGAGGCGCTGGTCGCGAGCAGCTCCGCACTGCTGCGCCTGCGTGCGCTAGGCACGCTGAGCGCGCTCTCACTGCTGGGCTGGGGCCTCGAGTGCGGGGGCTACTGGTGCGTGCTGCGCGGATTCGCGGGCACCGAGCCGGCGCTCGCGCAGTCCGCGTTCCTGTGGTCCTCGACCACGCTGATCGGCGCGCTCTCGTTCCTGCCCGGCGGCCTCGGCGCTACCGAGGGCTCGCTGGCGCTGCTCGCCACGCGCCTGGTGCCCGGCGTCGACGCCGCGATCGCGCTCGCCTCGACGCTGCTGATCCGCGCGGCGACGCTCTGGTATGCGGTCGCACTCGGAGGCCTCGCACTCGCAATCTTCCTGCGCGACCCGGAGCTGCGCAAGCGGAGCCTGGAGTCCGACTGAGATCGCGCCTTCCATCGCCGACGACCTATTCCGCCGACTCGAGGCCGCGCTCGACCGCTAGACTTCCTGGCTGGATCACCTCGCGAGAATCGAACTCATGCTTCGAAAGCGGACTCGACACGTGGTTCTCACTGCGACTTTGCTGCTCTCGCTGCTGTCCCTCTCCTGCGCCGTCGCAAAGGTCGACAAGGGCATCTACGAGATTGGCGAGGTCGGAAAGCTCCGGATCTTCAACCCGACGCAGCAGTACATGGCCGTTGGGCGGCCCGGGTGCACGAACTTCGCGCTCCGGTTCCAGATCCGGCGACCCGGACGCTGGACACCGGACCCGCTCATGCGCCTTGCGTGCGTCGATGTGGGGATCCAAGGTCTGCACACGCTCGACGACTACCGCCTGATCCGGCCGGGCTCTTCGATCGAGATCGAATTCCCCACCCATTGGGTGGAGGAAGACCCAACGATTCTGCGCGTCCTGCAACACGTGAGCGTCGGATGTGAGCGGCCGCGTCGACGCGGCGCGCCGATCCGCTGCTCGGAATTCACGACTGTCACGACCGACCCCTTCATCGTCGTCGCGCCGGGAACCGCCGAATCGCAGGCGCGCAGCTGACTCCTGCACAGCGACGCTCGCCGGCTGCCAGCGCTCGAAGGGTCTGGTATTCGAAGCTCACGGGCACCAGCGGGCATACGCCACCGAGGTGAATGCACGCTCGCGCAGGACCTTGCGAGGCCTCGCGATCGCCAACGACCGCATCGGGATCCCTGACCCACACTGCCACAGTCCCGGCCCAGTCCGGCCACTTCGGGACAGCGCGGACTCAACTCGCTGTACCCATCCCCGCCGAGGGGCACAGCGCTTGCACAGCGGAGCCGCGTGACGAAGCCCGAAGCCGCGCGCGCGTTCCTGCTGCAGGAAGTCGAGGGACTCGATCCCTTCGGCTTCGTCGCCCTGCGGCCCGCCGGCGCTCCGCTGCAGGTCGTGGAGATCGCGCGGCGCGAGGATCAGAAATTCGACGTGATCATTCCGGGTCGGCCGCCGTTGCTCGATGCGCTGCCGGTGCCGGTACGCGGCGCGCTGCGCGACCGCGGCTTCGCGTCGCCGGATGCCGCAAACCCGATCGAGCCCTGGATTCGAGACGTGCCCGATGCAGCCGCGGCCGTAGATCTCGCGCAACAGGTGCTGCGGGAGGTCTTCGAGGCGAAGTCCGACGCCCCGCTCGACATCGCGCACGGCAGCCACCGGGCGGAGCACGAAGCGCGCCGGAAGCTCGCGCTCGTGCGCACTCGCGTCGAAGCAGTCGTAACCGGAGTCCTCGGACACGCGCCCGAGCAGGACGCGGACGGCGACTACGTGGTTCCGCTTCACGGAGTTCGCACGATCGTCGCGCCGCGGGTCGCGCAGCAGGGGCCGGTCGTGGTGCGCGTATTCGCGGTCACGAACGTCGGCATGAACGTGACGCCCGAGCTCGGGCTCTTCCTCGCGCGCCTGAACTTCGGCCTGATGTTCGGGCGCTTCGCGCTCGCCGCCGAGCACCAGTCGATCTGGTTCGACGAGACTCTGCTCGGCGAGCAGTTCAGCGACGAGGAACTTCGCTTTACGATGGACGTCGTCGCTTCGACCGCCGCGCAGTGGTCTGAGCGTCTGAAACAGATGTTTGGCGGCGGCACTCATCAAGAGGCTCTGTCCGGCCGCACGCGCCACGCGGTTCCGCCGACCAAGCCGGGCGAAGGCGGCTACCTGTAGACTCCCCATGGATCGGGAGACAAAGCTGTCGCACCTCGACTCCTGGTGGTCGCTTCCAGTCACGGAATTGTGGGCCCGTCTCGAGACCACTCCTCTCGGGCTCACTAGCGCAGAGGCGCGGCGACGCTTCGAGCGCTTCGGCCCGAACGAGCTGCGCGACGAGCGGGAGTTCTCGCGCCTGCGCGTGCTGTGGAACCAGATCCGGAATCCGCTGCTGTTCCTGCTCGTCTTCGCGGCCGGCGCGTCCGCGCTGAGCGGAGAGTGGCTGGACGCGATGATCGTGCTCACGATCCTCGTCGCGAGCGTCGGCATCGGTTATTCGCGGGAGTCTCGCGCCCAGAGCGCCGCCGCAGCGCTGAAGACGCGCGTGCGGGTCCAGGCTGTCGTGCTGCGGGACGGCGGGCGGCTGCGGGTTCCGACCCACGAGCTCGTGCCGGGTGACGTCGTGTGGCTCTCGGCCGGGAGCCTCGTTCCGGCGGACGCGGTCGTGCTCGAGGCGACGGACTGCTTCGTGAACGAATCCGTGCTCACGGGCGAGAGCTTCCCCGTCGAGAAGGCACCGGGCGTCGTCGCCGCTGGCGCGGCGCTCGCGCAGCGCTCGAACTGCGTGTTCCACGGCACGAACGTCCGGAGCGGAACGGCGCGCTGCCTCGTGGTGCAGACCGGATCCGCGACCGCATTCGGCGCGATCGCGCAGCGCCTCTCGCTGCGCCCGCCGGAGAGCGAGTTCGATCGCGGCCTGCGCCACTTCGGCTACCTGCTCACCAGCGCGATGTTCGTGATGGTGATCCTCGTGTTCGCGGGCAACATGCTGCTCGAGCGAGATCCGGTGGAGACGCTGCTGTTCTCGATCGCGCTCGCGGTCGGCCTCAGCCCCGAGCTGCTGCCGGCGATCCTCAGCGTGAACCTCGCTCGCGGCGCACAGATGATGGCGAGCCACGGCGTTCTCGTGAGGCGCCTATCTGCGATCGAGAATCTCGGCAGCATGGACGTGTTGTGCACCGACAAGACGGGCACGCTGACCGAGGGCGTCGTGCGCCTCTCCGGCGCCTACGACGCCGGCGGCGAAGCGAGCGCGCAGGTCCAGCAGCTCGCCATCTGGAACGCGGCGCTGCAGACCGGCATCCAGAATCCGCTCGACGAGGCGATCCTCGCGGCAGCGCCGCCCGACCTCGCGGGCGTCGAGAAGATCGCGGAAATTCCCTACGACTTCGTGCGCAAGCGACTCAGCGTCGTGATCCGCGACGCGAAGGGGCTGCGGCTCGTCACGAAGGGCGCCTTCGCGCAGCTGCTCGAGGCCTGCAGTCGGCTCGCGGACGGAGCGCCGCTCGACGCGCTCCGGCGCGCGGCGCTCGAGCAGCGCTTCGAGGATTGGAGCCGCGCGGGCACGCGCGTGCTCGGCGTGGCGACGCGCGACCTCGAGGAGCAGCCCGGTTACGGGCGCGAGGACGAACAGGACCTCGCCTTCGAGGGCTTCCTCTGCTTCCTCGACCGCCCGAAGCAAGGCGTCGCCGAGGCGATCGCCGAGCTCGAGGCGCTCGGGGTCTCGCTCAAGCTGATCAGCGGGGATGCGCTGCTCGTCGCGCGCAGCGTTGCCGCGGCGGTCGGCATGCGCGCGGATCGCGTGTTGACCGGCCGGCAGCTCGACGAGCTCCACGACGAGGCGCTGTGGCGCGCGGCCGAGGACACGGATCTGTTTGCCGAGGTCGACCCGAATCAGAAGGAGCGCATCATCCTGTCGCTCAAGAAGATGGGCCACGTCGTCGGCTTCCTCGGCGACGGCGTCAACGACGCGCCCGCGATGCACGCCGCCGACACCAGCCTCTCCGTCGAGCAGGCCGTCGACGTCGCGCGCGAGGCCGCCGACTTCGTGCTGCTCGACCGACACCTCGACGTGATCCGGCGCGGAATCGAGGAAGGGCGGCGCACCTTCGCGAACACGCTCAAGTACATTCTCACGACGATCAGCGCGAATCTCGGAAACATGCTCAGCATGGCGGCCGCCTCGCTGTTCCTGCCCTTCCTGCCGCTGCTCGCGGGGCAGATCCTGCTCAACAACCTGCTCTCGGACGTCCCGGCAGTCGGGCTCGCGGACGACCGCGTCGATCCGGAGCTCGTCGATCGGCCGCGCCGTTGGGACATGCGACTCGTCGCGCGCTTCATGCTCGGCTTCGGGATGCTGAGCTCCGTGTTCGACTTCCTGACCTTCGGCACGCTGCTCGCGGTCTTCGCCGCGGGCCCGGAACTCTTCCGCACCGGCTGGTTCGTCGAGTCGCTGCTGTCGGAGCTCGCGGTCGCGCTCGTGGTGCGCACGCGGCGGCGCTGCTACCGGAGCCGGCCGGGCGCGCTCTTGCTGTGGTCCTCCGTCGCCGTGGCCGCGGTCGCGCTCGCGATTCCGTACCTGCCCTACGCGCGCTCGCTCGGCTTCGAGCCGCTGCCCGCCCCGCTGCTCGCGGCCCTGGTCGCGATCACGGCGCTGTATGCGGGCTCGGCCGAGCTGCTCAAGAGCCGCATCTACGAGTGGAGCGGCGGCTCGAGCACCCGGCGGAGCTAGGACGGCCCACTGCCTCCGGCTCCGCGAGCGCGCGCGACAGCGAGCCCCGTGGCGAAACGCGGCGCCGTTGCGAAACGCCACGCGCCGCGCTGGCGCGCAGCGCGCTGCAGGTCACCGATTCCGTGGCACAGGGCTTGCAGAGATCGACGAGCAGCACCGGATCGCACGAGCACTCCACTCCAGCGGTTCCGGCGCACAGGAGATTCCGATGCCGCGTCAAAACTACGAGCGACTCTCCGCTCGCGACAATCTGTTCCTGGTCGCTGAAGAGCGCACGAACCCGATGCACGTGGCCGCGCTCCAGATCCTCGAGGTGGGAAGTCTGCGAACCCCCGAAGGCGGGGTCGACATCGCCCGCTACGCGCAGGCGGTCGATGCCAGCCTGCAGCGCATCCCGCGCTGTCGCCAGAAGCTCAAGGACCCCCGCTTCGGCGGGCGTCCGGTCTGGATCGACGACGCCGATTTCGATCTCGACTATCACTTGCGCCACGTGTGCCTGCCGCGCCCGGGCAACAAGGAGCAGCTGCGCCGCGAAGCCTCGCGGATCGTGGAGCTGCTGCTCGATCGCAACCGGCCGCTCTGGGAGATGTGGCTGATCGAGGGACTCGACGGCGGCGAGCGCTTCGCCGTGCTGAGCAAGTTCCATCACTGCATGCTCGACGGCGCCGCGGGAGCCGAGCTCGCGACGATCCTGGCTTCGCCCGATCCAGAGGCCAGCCTGCCTCGGCGGAAAAACCATCACCCGAAGCCGGCGCCTTCTTCGATCGAGCTGCTGCGAGACGTGTGGAGCGACCGCATCGCGGCGCCCTTGCGCGGCGTGAAGAGGGTTGGCGCGATGCGCAGTGACGCGCGCGAACGCATCAGTGCGCTGCGCGAGCTCGCAGGCGATGCGCTGCACCGAAGCTCTGCGACGCCCCTGAATGGGCGGCAGGGTCCGCACCGGAGCGTCGACTGGCTCAGCATGCCGCTCGAGGAACTGCGCGATGTGAAGCGGGCGCTCTGCTGCAGCGTGAACGATCTCGTGCTCGCAATCGTCGCGGGCGCCGTGCGGAAATATCTGATCCGCCGCCAGATCGACCCGAGCCAGATCGATTTCCGGGTCTCGACGCCGGTGAACATGCGCAGCGAGGCGGAACGCGGGCAGCTCGGGAACTTCGTCTCGTCCTGGATCGTGCCGCTGCCGGTCGGCGAGCGGGACGTCGCCGCGCGTCTCGAGGCGATCTGCAAGTGCACCTTCGACCTCAAGGAGAGTCGCGCGGCGCTCGGCATCGACACGTTGCTCGGGCTCTCGCAGTTGCTTCCCGAGCCGGTGGTGGCGCTCGGGGCTCGCGCGGCCGCGGGTCCGGTCAACATGATCGTGACCAACGTGCCGGGTCCGCAGTTTCCGCTCTACCAGCTCGGCTCGAAGCTGCTCGGGATCCATCCGCTGGTCCCCTGCCTGCCGCGCAGCGGTCTCGGCGTTGCGGTCTTCTCCTACGACGGCCTGCTCTGCTGGGGCTTGAACGCCGACCCGGAGCTCGTGCCGGATCCGTCGCTGTTCGGCGCGATGCTCGAGGCCGCATTCGGCGAGTTGTCTGCGCTCGCGAGCGTCCGGAGCAGCCGACAGCAGGTCGGACCCCACCGCTCCGCATAGAGCGTTTCGTATGCTGTGCGCGACTCCGCGGTGCAGGTGTGCCGTGGGAGCCTGCGCCTTGGAAGCTTCTGAAGGATATGAACATGCAGCGTCTATTGCGATCGCTTCCGGTCCTCGCCGTGGGCCTCGCGGTTGGTGCTCTGGGAATGAAGTACGGCGCACGCTTCGAGCGCGCTCCCGCGGCGGCGGCGCCTGCACCGCTCGCGGCTCCCAGTGCCGCCCCGGTCGCCGTCGGCGGCGAGCACTCCGAGTTCGCGCTGCTCGCGCAGCAGGCCTCGCCCGGTGTCGTAAACGTGCACACGTCGCGCACGCTGCGCGCGACGGGCCCAGGTGGACTTCCGCTCCCGGAGCTGTTCCGCGAATTCTTCGGCCGCCGCATGCCGCTGCCGCAAGGCAATCCGGGCGGGCGCGAGCTCGAGGTTCCCGCGCTCGGCAGCGGCTTCGTGATCTCCGAGGACGGCGAGATCGTGACCAATAACCACGTCGTCGAGGGCGTCGACAAGATCACGGTCAGCTTCGCGGACGGCAGTGAATCCCCGGCCGAGGTCGTGGGTCGCGACCCGAAGACGGATCTCGCACTGATCCGGGCGACCGCGAAGCGCAGCTATCAGGCGCTGCCGCTCGGTGACTCCGACGCGATCCTGCCGGGTGATTGGGTCGTCGCGATCGGCAATCCCTTCGGCCTCGATCACACCGTCACGGTCGGGATCGTGAGTGCCAAGGGCCGCGAGATCGGACAGGGCCCCTACGACGACTTCATCCAGACCGACGCCGCGATCAATCCGGGCAACTCGGTGGGCCCTTGCTCGACGCGCGCGGCCGCGTGATCGGCATCAACACCGCGATCAACATGCAGGCCAATACGATCGGCTTTGCAGTCCCGATCGATCTCGCGAAGGAGATCCTGCCGCAGCTGCGCAGCCACGGCGTCGTCACGCGCGGCTGGCTCGGAGTCGCACTCCAGCCGATCACGGCCGAGCTCGCCGACGCGATGGCGTTGGCCTCGCGCAGCGGCGCGCTGGTCGCGGAGGTCGTGCCGAAGAGCCCGGCCGCGAGCGCCGGGATCGAGCGCGGCGACGTCGTGGTTCGCTTCGGAAACAAGGTGATCGGCGACCCGCGCGATCTCTCGCGCGCAGTCGCGACGACGGCGGTCGGAGATTCGCTCGAGATCGAGGTGATCCGAGGAGACAGCCACGAGACGCTCCACGCGACGATCGAGCAGCTCGACGAGGCGACGCCGATCGCCTCCCGCGGCGGCAGCACCGAACCCGGCAGCTTCGGCCTCGCGTTGCGCGACGTCGGTACCCAGGAGCGCAATCAGCTCGGGCTCGAGCGCGACGAAAACGGCGCGCTCGTCGCGAGCGTGACACCGGGCGGTGCCGCCGATCGAGCCGGCATGCGGCCGGGGGACGTGATCCTCGAGGTCGATCGCCAGCGTATCGCCGGCGCGAGCGAGGCCGCGGAGCGCCTCGCTGCTGCCGAGGAACGCGCGCTGCTGCTGGTGCGGCGCGACCGCAGCAGCTACTTCTCGGTGCTGAAGCGACCGCCCCCTTGAGACTCGTCCGCCAGCTCACGATCTACCTGCTGCTTGCGATCGCGGCGGTGCTCGCGGTCGACACCGCGCTGTCGATCGAATCGCACCTCGAGCTCTTCGAAGCGGACCTGCGCCAGGACCAGATTGCGATCGGCGAGGCCCTGCGCCCGTCGCTCGAGAGTGCCTGGCGGACAGGCGGGGAGGCGAGCGCGCAGGAACTCGTGCAGGCGCTGGCGAAACGCGAGACCGGGACCCGCGTTCGGCTCGTCCTGGCCGAGCCCGATACGCCGCAGGGCAGGATCCTCCAGCGCCGCGATCAGCGCGAAGGGGAGCCGCGGTACCGGACGCTGATGCCCCTCGACGTGCAGAGTGCGCGTCCGGTCACGCTGGAAATCTCCGAGCCGATCGCGCACGAGCGCGCCTACATGGCCCGGCGCGTGCGCGGCACCCTGCTGACGGCCGCTGCTGAGGTCGTCGCATGCGGCCTGGTCGCGTGGATCGTCGGCCTGCGAGTCGTCGGTCGGCCGATCCAGGCGCTGGTCGCGAAGGCGCGCCGGATCGGCGCGGGAGACTTCTCGTCTCCGCTGCGCCTGCGCGGGCGGCACGAGATCTCGCTGCTCGCCGAGGAGCTGAACGGCGTCGCCGCGAGCCTCGACGCCGCCGCGCGCGAGTTCGCGGCGGAGTCGGCCGCGCGCATCGCGGCGCTCGAGCAGCTGCGCCACGCCGATCGACTGACCACGGTCGGTAAGCTTGCGTCGGGGCTCGCGCACGAGCTCGGCACGCCTCTCAACGTGGTCTCGGGCCGCGCGGCGATGATCGCGAACCGCGAGCTCGAGGAGCCGGGCGAGATCCAGGACAGCGCGCGCATCATCGGCGAGCAGGTGGAGCGCATGACGCGCATCGTCCGCAAGCTGCTCGACTTCGCGCGCCGCCAAACTCCCGAGAAGCGCAGGGTCGAGCTCGCGAGTCTGGCGCGCGGGAGTGTCGAGATGCTGGAGCCGCTCGCGAGACGGCGCGGGGTCGAGCTCGCGATCGAAGTGGAGGCGCCGGGCGTGCTGCTCTTCGCGGATCCGGGCCAGCTGCAACAGGTGCTCGCGAACATCGTCGTCAACGCGGTCCATGCGAGCCCCTCCGGAGCGAGCGTTTCGATCCGGCTCCGCGAGCAGCAGCTCGCGGGAGACGCGGCGTCCGGCCGGCTCGCGGGCCGCTATGCAATACTCGAGGTCGTCGACCGCGGTGAGGGCATCCCCGAGGAATCGATGGCTGCGATCTTCGACCCCTTCTTCACGACGAAGCCCGTCGGCGAGGGAACCGGGCTCGGGCTTTCCGTCGCGTACGGCATCCTCCAGGAACACGGCGGCTGGATCGAAGCCGAGAGCACGCTCGGCCACGGCAGCTGCTTCCGGATCTGGTTGCCCCAGGAGTCGGACTCTTGCCTCGAATCCTGATCGTCGACGACGATGCCGAAATGGTCGCGCTGCTGCGCGACCGCCTCGCGCGGCGCGAGTACGCGGTCGATGTCGAGACCTCGCCTGCGAGCGCGCTGGCCCGCCTCGCGAGCGAGGACTTCGATGCGGTCGTGACCGACGTGCGCATGCGCGGCATGAGCGGGCTCGAGCTGTGCGAGCGCGTCACGGCGAGTCGCCCGGGCCTGCCGGTGCTCGTGATCACCGCATTCGGCGATCTCGACACGGCGGTCGGAGCGATTCGCGCAGGCGCCTGGGATTTCCTGACCAAGCCCTTCGAGCTCGAGGAGCTGATCTTCCGTCTCGAGCGCGCGACCCTGCACCGGCGTCTCGCAGACGAGGTCGTGCGCCTGCGGAAGCTGAATCCCGAGCCGGTCTCCGATCTGATCGGCGAGAGTCCCGAGCTGCTGCGATTGCGCGAGCTCCTCGTACGCGTCGCGATCTCGGATGCGCCGGTGCTCGTGCTCGGCGAGACGGGATCCGGAAAGGAGCGCGTCGCGCGTGCGATCCACCGCTTGGGTCCGCACAGCGCCGGGCCTTTCGTCGCGCTGAATTGCGCCGCGATGCCCGAACATCTGATCGAGAGCGAACTCTTCGGCCACGAGAAGGGGGCCTTCACCGACGCGCGCGCGGCGCGCACCGGACTGCTCGCGGAGGCGAACGGCGGCACGCTGCTGCTCGACGAAATCGGCGAGCTGCCGCTCTCGCTCCAGCCGAAGCTCCTGCGCGCGCTGCAGGAGCACCGCGTACGCCCGCTGGGCGCGAGCCGCGAACAGCCCTTCGACGCGCGCGTGATCGCCGCGACCAACCGCGACCTCGAGGCCGCGGTCGAGGAAGGCTCGTTCCGCGAGGATCTGTTCTTCCGCCTCGACGTGCTGCGCGTGCAGGTTCCGCCGCTGCGCGCGCGCGGCAGCGACGTCCTGCTGCTCGCCCAGAGCTTCCTGCGGCGTTGCGCCGAACGCAGTCGCAAGCCTGTGACCGGTCTCTCGCGAGCGGCCGCGGAGAAGCTGCTCCACTACCACTGGCCCGGGAACGTCCGCGAGCTCGAGAACTGCATCGAGCGCGCGGTCGCGCTCACGGGCCACGACCAGCTCCTGCCCGAGGACCTGCCCGAGAGGATCCGGGACTACGGGCGGCGCGACGTGCTCGTCGCTGCCGAAGATCCGACCGAACTCGTGCCGCTCGAGCAGGTCGAGAAGCGCTACGTGGCTCGCGTGATGGAGGCCGTGGGCGGGAACAAGACGCTCGCCGCCCGAACTCTCGGCTTCGATCGCAAGACCCTCTACCGGAAGCTCGCACGATACGGAATGGAGGGCACCGGGGAGGAGTGATGGGCGCGTGGCGAACGGCCACGACCTGGGGCATTTCGCCACACCGCCACTGCTGCGTAAACTATTGTAACACATAATGTTAGCGTGGGTGTGGCAAAACGGGCAGGAGCACCTGTACGGGAACGACGCCGTTGTCGTAGAAGGCGACGACGTCGGTGCCGCCCCTGCCGACGCTGGTCACCACGCCCGCATCATCGACCGTGGCGATCGATTCATCGTTGGAGCGGAATCGGCACAAGGGCGTCACGTCCTCCTCGGCGCCGTCGGCCCAGTGCGCAATCACCTTGAGCTGGCGCGTCTGCTCCGCCTTGTCGAAGGCGATCTCGCGCGGCGACACCTCAAGGTGGGCAAACTCGGCGTCCTTCG
>CAYTJA010000103.1:0-20915 GCA_964437835.1 uncultured Spirochaetales bacterium | reverse complement strand
GCTGCTTCGCGCTGCGGCGCCGCGCGCGCGCGGCGCGGCCCGGCCGGGTGGGGACCCGCGCGCGAGGCCGCAGCAGCGCCGCGCGCAGCAGCGCGGCGAGGCGCAGGCGCGCCTGCGCGCGGTTCTGGGCCTGGCTGCGGGTCGCAGCGGCGTGGATCACGATCTCCCCCGAGACCGTCAGCCGCGCCGAGAGGCGTTGCAGCAGGCGCTCCCTCTCGGCCTCGGAAAAGGCGCGGCTCTGCTTCAGGTCGAAGCGCAGCGTGACGCGCGTGCTGACCTTGTTCACGTTCTGGCCGCCCGGGCCGCTCGCGCGGCTCGCAGTCTCCTCGAGCTCGGCCTCGGGCAGCGAGAGTCCCGGTCGGATCTCGAGGTCGCCGCGGGCCACGCGCGCCTGCTAGGCGTCTGCGCGGCGCGCGGCGTAGACGTGGAAGCGCAACGCGGCCCCGGGCGCCGCCTCGGCCGCGATCAGCGCGCTGCCGTGTTCGCGGGCGACCTCCCGTGCGGCGCGTTGCAGCGCGGGCCAAAGTGCTGCGATCTCGGAGGCGTCGGCGTCGAGCAGCTCCCGACTCCCCGCGCTGAGCTCGACCACGAGATGGCCCGGAAAGCCCGGGCGCGCGGGGCGCAGCGCGCGCGCTGCGCCGAGCTCGAAGGCGAGCGTGTCGCGCGCGGGCTCGGACGAGCGCTCGTCGCGAACCAACAGCGCTGCCGGCTCGCGCGTGAGGTCGGCCAGCAGCCGCGCGCGCAGCTGCGGCGGGATTTCGTCCTCGCGGCGGTAATGGGGATGTGCGATGCGCAGTCGCGCGCGGCATTCGGGATCCGCCAGCGCGCTGCGCTCGTCCGCGCCGACCGCGAAGCGGAGGTAGTGGACCGCGGAGACACGATCCTCGTCGAGCTGGCGCGGATCGAAGGCCGCGCGCACGCGGCGCTCGCCGTCGCCCTCGCCGAGCACCAGGAAGACCTGCTCGTCGATGCCGACCAGCCGCTCGAGCTCGGCCCGGATGCGCTCGGACTCCGTGATCTCGATCAGCAGCGTCGCAGAGAGCTCGGCCTCGCCGGGGACCAGCTCGTTGTAGACCGCGACCTCGGCCGCGACGGCGGCGGGCGCCTCGATCCGCTCGACCCAGAGCATCTCCTGGATCTGGAAGCGCACGGTCTCGCGGTCTTCGAAGACGAGCGTGATCTGCTCGCCGAGGTCCATGCGGCGGTGGCGCTTGTAGCCGATGACCTCCGCGCGGTATGCCTCGCGCAGCTCGGCGTAGGCCCGCAGCGGCAGGATCTCGGCGGCCGCGATGGGCCTCACGCCCCGAGCTCCCCGTAGGCGTGGCGGAACAGCAGGATCGGATGCACGGCCTTGCGCCCCATCCCTTCTTCGATGCGCAGCGCAGAGAGTGGGCAGTCGGTCGCGATGTGGTCGAATTCCGAGCTGCGCAGCTTCGCGAAGAGCTTCTCGGCGATCTGCAGCGACTCGCTGTGGAAGCGCGCCTGCATGCCCCAGGTGCCGTCGACGCCGGAGCAGGACTCGACCAGCGTGACTTCGGCGCCCGCGAGCTCGAGCAGATCCCGCGCGCGGTAGCCGATGTTCTGCGCGCGCAGATGGCAGGGCGCCTGATAGGCGACGCGCCCGAGCGGCTGGCGGAACTCGCGCGAGAGCTGACCCGCGCGCGCGACGTGGTAGAGCGATTCCATCAGGTCCTGCGTCGCTGCCGCGACGCGCTCTGCTGCCTGCCCGGGCACGAGCTTCGGGTACTCGGACTTGAGCAGCAGCGAGCAGGAGGGGCCGGGCACGACGATCTTTGCGCCGGCATCCACGAAGGGCAGCAGGTCGGCGATGTTGCGCTCTGCGTTGCGCCGCGCGGAGTCGAGATCGCCGGTGTCGGTGAAGGGCATGCCGCAGCAGCGCTCGTAGCAGACGTCGACGCGCACGCGACTGTGCTCGAAGACCTCCACCGCGGCGCGCCCGACGGCCGGATCGCTGTAGTTCACCGAGCAGGTCGTGAAGAGCACGACGCGTCCGTTCTCGCCCGATCCGCGCGCGCCGCGCCGGCGGAACCAGCGCTCGACGGTCTCGTGGTAGTAGGAGGGCTGCACCCAGTCGCGGTGGATCCCGAGCGTCTTTTCCATCAGCACGCGCGAGGGCGCGTTCCGGTTGGCGAAATTCATCGCCGCGGGCGCGAGCGAGGCCACGCGGCCGATCAGATCCGTGCGCGTCGTGAGCTTGCGCGCGAGCGGAATTCCGTCGCGCCTGGCCCGCGCGAGCTGGTGCCGGCGCATCAGCGCCGGGAAGTCGACGTCCCACTCGTGCGGCGCGGTGTAGGGGCAGTGGTTGTAGCAGAGCTTGCAGTGGTAGCAGAGCTCGTTCACGGCCTCGAAGCCGGCCATCGCCACGCCCTCGATCTCGCGCGGGGTCGCGTCGACCAGATCGAAGAGCTTCGGGAAGGAGGGGCAGAGGGGCAGGCAGCGCCGGCACTGGTGGCAGATCTCGCCGACGCGGCGCAGCTCGCGCTCGAGCTGCTCCCAGTCACCGTAGTCAGGATCGTCGTAGCGCCAATCGCTCGACGGGCGTTCGGGAGGGGGGACCTTCATCGGCGGCGGTGTTGCGGGCAGCGAGTCGAATCGGGGAGCGCCGCGGCGTCGCGCGGCACCCCCCGGACCGACCTACAGCTCCGGCAGCTTGTCGAGCGCGGTCTGGAAGCGCCCCGCGTGGGACTTCTCGGCCTTCGCGAGCGTCTCGAACCACTCGGCGACGTCGTCGTGCTTCTCGCTGCGCGCAGTCTTCGCCATCCCCGGGTACATCTCGGTGTACTCGTGGGTTTCGCCGGCGACGGCGGCGGCGAGATTCTTCTTGGTGGAGCCGATCGGCTTGCCCGTCGCCGGGTCGCCGACCGCCTTCAAATAGTCGAGGTGTCCGTGCGCGTGGCCCGTCTCGGCCTCCGCGGTGTCGCGGAACAGCCCGCCGACGTCCGGATAGCCCTCGATGTCGGCTTGGCGTGCGAAGTACAGGTAGCGGCGGTTCGCCTGGGACTCGCCCGCGAAGGCGTCCTTCAGGTGCTCGTGGGTCTTGCTCCCCTTGAGTTCGGCCATGGATGACTCCTTTCGTGGTTGCTCGTGAAGGGCGGCCTCGATCGGACGACTCGCGGCCGTCGATCGGGCTGCGCAACGGGACCAGCGAATGTTGACCGAGCCACGCAGGCGGGTCAATCGCCGAGGATCCCGCGCCGGGGCGGGATCCGGCTGGTCAGCACGCGCTCTGCGGTGGTACAAACGCGCAGCTCGTTGGCCGCAAATCGCTGCGCTGGTTCGGGCGCGGGGAGGGATTCGCGATGGATCTGGTCGGTTCGTGGCTCGTCGGAAGCACGCCGGAGCTCGCGGACCTCGCGCTGCTCGTCGGGCGCCTCTTCATCGGCATCTGCTTCGTGATCCACGGGCTCGGCAAGCTCGGCATCGTCGGCAGCGGGAACATGCAGGGCTTCGTCGCCTGGCTGCGCGAGCTCGGCGTGCCGATGGCACACATCCAGGCGCGCATCGCGATGGGCTCGGAGATCTCGGGCGGCAGCTTGCTCGCGCTCGGCCTGCTGACGCGGCCCGCCTGCCTGTTGCTGTTCGGGACGATGCTCGTCGCGGGCCGCATCGGGCACCGCGGTGCGGGCTACCTGATCACGAACAACCCGCCCGGCGCCGAGTACACGATCAACCTAGCGGCGATCTGCGCGGTCCTCGCGCTGCTGGGCCCCGGGCACTACTCGCTCGACGCAGTGCTGTTCGGAGCGGGTTGAGGCTCGCGCGCACGCAGCGCAATCTCCGCCGCGCGGCGCACTTCCGGGTCCGCGCTGCGGCTCGCCTCGCGGCAGAGCTGCTGCGCCTCGGGATCCTCTGGAGCGAGCTGATGCAGCGCGTGCAGCGCCATCGCGCGCAGGCGCGGGCGCGGATCCGTGCGCAGCAGGCCCAGCAGCAGCTTGCGCACCTCATCGTTCGTCCGCCCGATCTCGACGATCACGCGCGCAGCGGTCCAGCGCTCCGCGCTCGTCTCGAAATCGAGCGCAGCGACGAGGGCCGGCAGCAGCTTGCGATCCGGCAGGTCGCTGCGCGCGCTCGCGACCGCCGCGCGGAAGCGCCGCTGCGGATCGCGGCTGCGCAGCGCCTCGCGCAGCACTCCCGAGACGTCCGTGCCCGCAGTGGCGATCTGGGCGATCGCGCGCGAAGCCGCCTCGCCGACGCTGCGCTCGGGGTCGCCGAGGGCCGCGCCCAGCGCATCGAGCAGCAGCACCGCGGAGGGATCCGCGGGCGCTGCGAGGCAGGCTGCGCTGCGCTCGCGCGCGTCCGCGCTGGCCAGACGCTGGAGCAGCGGGTGACTCAGCGGACGAGCTCCCAGCGCAGCGTCGCGGCGCTCTCGCCCGCGGCGGGAGCCATGGCTTCGCAGTGCCGCACGCGCCCGTCTTCCTCGAGCTTGACCAGATGGGAGTTCAGCGATTGGGCTGCGGCCGGGTGGAGCGCCGGCGGATAGGCCGCGTAGATCTCCGCCACCAGCTCCGCGACCTTGCGCGGCCCGCCTGCGAGACCCGCGAGTACCTGCTGCTCGCGCAGCGCGCGGTGCTCGAGGTACTCCGTCAGCTTGGCGGTGCCGTCCGCGATGCGGGGGCCGTGCGCGGGGTAGATCGCGCGCGGCGCGAGTGCGCGCAGGCGCTCGAGCGAGGCGAGGTATTGCCGCAGCGAACCCTCGTGTGCGGGGATCACGGTAGTGCCGACGCCCAGCACGTTGTCTCCGGAAAACAGGTTGTGCTCCTCTTCGAGCAGGAAGCACAGGTGATCCGGCGCATGCCCGGGGGCGTGCACCGCGCGCAGCGTCGCGCCCTCGCAGGCGACGCGCTCGCCGTCGGCGAGGGGCTCGAGATCCGAGGCGTAGCGCTCGTCGTTCGAGGGCCAGCCGAGCTTGCGCGCGCGCAGGCGCCCGAAGCGCTCGCGCAGCGAGCGGAGGCCGCCGAGGTGATCGGGGTGGCCGTGGGTCAGCACGACCTCGGCGATCTCGCAGCCGGTTTCAGTGAGCGCGCGCTCGAGCACCGGCAGATAGGCCGCACGGCCGTCGCCGGTGTCGAGCAGCAGACGGCGCGGCCCGCGCCCGATCAGGTAGGTGTTCGTGCCGGGGCCGGTGAAGAGGCCGGGATTCTGGCCGAGCACGACGTGCACGCGCTCGGACCAGCGCGCGTGATCGGGCAGCGAGAGCCCGATCATCGTGGCAGCGGAGGCGGCCTGCGGCGCTGCTGCGCTCATTCGCCCGCGACCGTCATCGAGCGGATGCGCAGCGGCGGCGAGGCCGTGCGGCCGCGCCACTCGAGCTCGCGCCCGACGCCGTCGACCGCGGCCAGCATCTCGGAAAAATGTCCGGCGATCGTGATCTCCTCGACCGGATACGCGAGCTTGCCGCCCTCGATCCAGAATCCCGCGGCGCCGCGCGAGTAGTCGCCGGTCACGGGGTTGAAGCCCATTCCGATCAGCTCGGTCACCAGCAGCCCGCGCGGCGTGTCGGCGATCAGCTCTTCGAGGCTGGCGTCGCCGGGCTCGAGCCAGAGGTTCGAGCTGCCGGCCGTGGGGCTGCCGCCGGCTGCGCGCACCGCGCTGCCGGTCGACTGCAACGCGAGCTTGCGCGCGGAGTAGCTGTCGAGCAGATAGCTCTCGAGGCGGCCCTGCTGCACCAGCCGCGTGCGGCGCGTCGCCAGGCCTTCGGCGTCGAAGGGATGCGAGCCGAGCCGGCGCGGGAGTCGGGCGTCGTCGATGATCGTCACCTGGGGGCTCGCGACGAGCTCTCCGAGGCGGCCCGCGAGGTAGCTCGCGCGTCGGTACAGCGCCGGCCCGCTCGCGCAGCCGGCGAGCTGTGCGACGAGGCTCGGGGCGGTGATGGCGTCGAAGATCACCGGCACCTGGCAGGTGCGCACGCGCCGCGCGCCGAGGCGGCGCAGCGCGCGCTCGGCCGCGCGGCGCCCGACCTGCGCCGGGGCCTCGAGCTCGCAGAGGTGGCGGCCGGCCGTGAACCACGAATCGCGCTGCTTGCTGCCCGCGGCCTCGGCCAGCGGCTCGGAGTAGAGCGAGTGGGAGGCGCTCGCATAGCTGCCTGCGAATCCCTCGCTGTTCGCATAGCAGATCTGCGTGAAGTGGCTGGCGACTCCGGAGCCCTCGGAGTTCGAGATGCGCGGGTCGAGCGCGCGGGCGGCGCACTCGGCTTCGCGCGCGGCCGCGATGCGCGCTTCGATCGGCACCTCGCGGTCGCGCGGGTCGCAGAGCTCGAGCTCGGGCAGCTCGGCCGCGAAGCCGCCCTCGGGCAGGCCGGCCATCGGGTCCGGGGCGGTTTCGCGCGCGAGGGCGACGCTCTCGAAGGCCATGCGCAGCACGGCCTCGGGCGCGAGATCGCTGGTCGAGGTGACCGCGCTGCGGGTGCCGCCCGGCGAGCGCAGCAGCGCGCGGATCCCGAGCGTCGAGCTGCGTGCCTGGGTGACGAAGTCGATCTCGTCGCCGCGCACTCGCGCCTCCAGGCTGTCGCCGACGACGAGCAGGCAATCGCCGGCCGCATTCGGGTCCGCGCGGCGCAGCGCGGCCATCGCGTTTGCGACGACCTCCTCGGGTGTCTGGACCGACAGCGGAACGAAGCTCATCCCTCGGTTCCGCCTACCGTCAGCTGGTCGACCCGCAGCGTCGGCAGCCCGACGCCGACGGGCACGCTCTGGCCGTCCTTGCCGCAGGTGCCGACGCCCCAGTCGAGCGCCAGGTCGTGGCCGATGCGGCTCACGCGCGTCAGCACGTCCGGGCCGTTGCCGATCAGCGTCGCGCCTACCAGCGGCGCGCCGAGGCGCCCGTTCTCGATCCGATAGGCCTCGTTCGCGCTGAACACGAACTTCCCGCTCGTGATGTCGACCTGGCCACCGCCGAAGGAGACCGCGTAGATGCCGTTCTGCACCCCGCGCAGGATCTCCTCGGGGTCGTCCTGGCCGGCGAGCATGAAGGTGTTCGTCATGCGCGGCATCGGCAGGTGCGCGTAGCTCTCGCGGCGGCCGTTGCCGGTCGGCGCCATGCCCATCAGGCGGGCGTTCAGGCGATCCTGCAGGTAGCCGCACAGGATCCCGTCGTCGATCAGCAGCGTGCGCTGCGTCGGGGTGCCCTCGTCGTCCACGTTCAGCGAGCCGCGCCGCGCGGGCAGCGTGCCGTCGTCGACGACGCTGACGCCCGGCGCCGCGACGCGCTGGCCGAGGCGCCCCGCGAAGGCCGAGGTCCCCTTGCGGTTGAAGTCGCCTTCGAGGCCGTGCCCGATCGCCTCGTGCAGCAGGATGCCCGGCCAGCCGGGGCCGAGCACGACGTCGAAGGTGCCGGCAGGACAGGGCAGGGCGCCGAGGTTCAGCGTCGCGATGCGCACCGCTTCGTCGACGAGTGGCATCCACTGGCTCGGATCCAGCACGCGGTCGAGCTCGAAGCGGCCGCCCATGCCCTGGTAGCCCTGCTCGCGGCGGCCGCCCGCGGGCGCCTCCGCGATCACCTGGACGTTCAGGCGCACGAGGGGGCGCAGATCTCCGACGAGGCGGCCCTCGCTGTCGCAGATCAGCACGATGCGCTGCTCCGAGACGACACTCGCCATCACTTGTTGAACGCGCGGATCGAGGCCGCGCGCGTAGACGTCGATCTCGGCCAGCACTTCGACCTTGCGCCGCACCGGCACCTCGGTCGGCGACTCCGAGACGGGATACAAGTCGTGGATAGGCTTCGCGGCGCAGGGCGCGCGCAGCGCGTGCGGCTTCCCGCCGCTCTCGGCAATCGCGCGCGCAGTGGCCGCCGCGAGGCGCAGACTCTCGTGGCTGAGGTCGTCCGAGTGGGCGTAGCCCTGGCGCTGGCCCGAGATCGCGCGCACGCCGAAGCCCTGCTCGAGGCTGCGGCTGCCGGTCTTCGCGATGCCCTCCTCGAGGCTGACCGAATCCTGGCAGCTGTACTCGAAGAAGAGGTCGGCGGCATCGATCTGGCGCTCGAGCGTCGTGCCGAGCACAGAGCTCAGACTTCGCTCGTCGATCCCGAAGCGATCGCGAAAAAAATCGATCGCGTCCGGGGCAGCGGTGCTCGCGAGCTGCGGCTTCGGTTGCATCGCTTCGGCTCCCGTCGGTGTGGGTTCAGCGCGGACCGCGGCCGGCTCCGGGGCTCCTGCTCCGGGGTAGACCCAGGCGCGCGGGGAGCTCCGCCAGCGTAGCAAGCTCGCGCACGTCGATCGCGAGCAGGCCCATCGCGCGCGCGCCCGCGAGATCCGCAGCGGGGTCGTCCCCGACGAAGGCGGCCTCCGCGGCGCCGACGCCGAGGCGCCCGAGCGCGATCCGGAAGATCTCGGGCTCGGGCTTCGCGGCGCCGCAGTCGGCCGCGCGCAGCACGCAGTCGAAGAGCGGCAGCAACTGCAGCGCGTCCAGCAGGCGAGGCAGCCGATGATCGAAGTTCGAGACGACGGCGGTCGCGAGGCCCGCCTCGCGCAGCTCCGCGAGCGTCTCGCGTGCGCCCGGCCGCGCGCGCCAGGCCTGTGGCGTCGCGAAGAGCTCGAAGAGCTCGTCGAAGAGCGCGTCGAAATCGGCGGGCATCTGGCTCGAGTCGGCGGCGCGGAAGCATTGGCGCACGAGCTCTCGCCACCACTCGCGTTCGAGCTGCGCGATGCGTGCGGCGGGCTCGCCCGGGAAGCGCATCGGCGGAAGCGCGCGCTGCACGCGCGCGAAGGCGTCGCCGAGGCGCCAGGCTCCGATCGCGCAGCCGCGGCGCGCGGCCGCGCGCGCGTAGAGCTCGCCGACCGGCTCGCGCAGCTCGAAGAGCGTTCCGGCGGCGTCGAAGAGCACCGCGCGCAGCGGCGGGCGCGGCGGCGCCGCGCTCATTCCGAAACGCGGCCCGAGGCGAGAAAGGTGGCGGGGAGCTCGCGCGCGGCGGGCGCGCCGGCGTGCTGCTCGAGGCGCAGCTCCGCGAGCCCCGCCTCCGCGAACCAGGCCTCGATCTCCTGCGGCGCGAAGCCGAGCCACACCACGCCGAGCTCGTCGCGCATCCACTCGTGATCGTGTCGGACGAAGTCGGCGATCACGACCACGCCGCCCGGACGCACGACGCGCGCCATCTCGCGGATCGCCTCGGCGGGCTTCGGCAGGTAGTGCAGCACCATGTGTGCGAGCACGGCATCGACCTCGGCGTTCGCGAGCGGGAGCGCGCTGGCCTCCCCGAGGCGCAGCTCGATGCCCGCGATCCCGCTGCGCTCGATCTTCTCGCGCGCGGCCTCGAGCATGCGCGGCGAGTGGTCGATCGCGACCACGCGCAGGCCCTCGCGCGCGAGCTCGAGTGCGAGGATGCCGGTGCCGGTGCCGATTTCCGCGACGCGCAGCTCGCGCGGCAACAGCCGCGCCATCGCGCGCGCGCGCAGCGCGTCGTCGTTCATGACCACGCGCAGGGCGTCCCACTCGGAACCCACGGAATCGAAGAAGCGCAGCGTGCGCTCCGCGCGCGCGGCGAGCACGCGTTCGAGCGCCGCGCGGTCGCGCGCGCTGCGGGGGTCGCCCGCGAGCTGTCGCTCGACCAGCGACCAGGCGTCGTGCCAGACGGGCTCGGCGGGGGTCTCGAAGCGGTAGAACACGTAGGTGCCCTCGCGCCGATCCGCGAGCAGCCCCGCCTCGCGCAGAATCGCGAGATGGCGCGAGACGCGCGACTGGCCCAGGCACAGCACCTCCATGATCTCCTGCACCGCGAGCTCTTCGCGCGCGAGCAGCGCCAGGATGCGCACGCGGGTCGGGTCGAGAAAGGTCTTGAAGGCGCGCTGCAGCGCGTCGGCGCTCATGGCGCGCGATGGTCCCGCATCTCGCCAGCGCCCGCATTCCCGGCCGCGCGGCGCTCGAGTGCGCGCGCGTGCGCGAGCTCAGCCATGGCCTCCGCGCGCCGCCCGCGGCGCAGCAGCGCCTGTGCGAGCGCATGGCGCGCGGGCTGCGAATCGGGCCCGAGCTCGACCGCGCGCTCGAAGGCCGCGAGCGCGTCGACCGCGAGCCCCGCGCTTTCGAGCAGCGCGCCGCGGTTCACCTGCGCAGCGATCGCATAGGCCGGAATCCCGGCCGCCTGCTCGTATTGGACCAGCGCCTCCGGCTCGCGGCCCTGCTGCGCGAGCCAGAGCCCGTAGTAGGTGTGCAGCAGCCCGCTCGCGGGCGCCGCGCGCAGGGCGTGTCGGTACAGCGCCTCGGCGTCTCGCCAATGCGGGAGCTGCTCCCGGGTCACTGCGGCCAGCGCGAGCGTCACTGCTGCCGCAGCCGTGGCGAGCAGCGCGCAGCGGTGCCGCCGCGTTCCGGCCCAGCTCGCGAGCGGGAACGCGAGCGCCGCAAAGAGCCCCAGCTGCGGCAGATAGCTGAAGCGGTCCGCGCGGCCCTGGACGCCGGCCTGGATCAGACCTAGCACCGGGAGCAGCGCGATGCCGAACCAGAGCCAGCCCGCGAGCAGCGCGGGCGCGCGCCGCCGCAGTGCAACCGCCGCCAGCGAGATCGACCCGAGCAGCGCCGCAGACGCCGCGAACTCGCGAGCGCCAGGCGGCACGCCTCCGGGCAGATACGGGTGTGGGTAGAGCGGTGCCAGCTGCGCGGGCCAGACGCTGTCGGTCACGTAGCGCGCGAGGGACCACAGCGCGTTCGCGGCGCGCTCGGACAGCGAGAGCGAGAGCTCGAGGCCGCCGAGCTCGCCGAGCGCCCCTGCGCGCCCCTGGGTCGCGAGGGTCAGCGCGGAGAAGCCCGCGGCGATCGCGAGAAGCGGCAGCTTCTCGCGCAGCGCGAGGCGCAGCGAGGCAGGCGTCGAGAGCCGGCGGTAGGGCCAGAAGTCGAGCACCAGCAGCAGCAGCGGCAGCGTCACAGTGATCGGCTTCGCCGCCAGGCTCAGGAGCCAGGCCGCGATCGCGGCCGCGAGATCGCCGCGCCGGGCGCTGCGCCGGTAGCGGTCCCAGGCGAGCAGCGCGAGCCAGAAGCAGGCGCCCGAGAGCAGGTCCTTGCGCTCGGCGATCCAGGCGACGGACTCGACGCGCAGCGGATGCGCCGCGAAGAACGCCGCGCAGACGAGCGCCGGCGCCTGCTGGCCCGTCGCGCGGGAGAGCCACGCGAAGAGCAGCAGCGCATTCAGCGCGTGCAGCAGCAGATTGGTGCCGTGGTGTGCCCCGGCGTCGAGGCCGAAGAGCTCGACGTCGAGCATGTGCGAGAGCCAGGTCAGCGGGATCCAGTAGCCGGCTTGCTCGCGAAACGCGGCGCGCAGGCCCGCCTCGGAGAGGCCGCTTCGCACCGCGGGGTTGCCGGTCACGTGGAAGGGGTCGTCGAGGCCGACGAAGTCGAAGCTCAGCACGGGCGCGTAGAGCGCTGCGACCAGCGTCACGAGCGCGGCGCAGCCGGCGGCTGCGAACCAGACTCGTCGCGTCGCGGCTACCTGCGGCATGGCCTAACGCAGCTCGGGCCGCGCGGCGCTGCCGCCGATGCGCAGCCGGGCGCGCCCCTGCGCGTCGAGCGGGAGGCCACTGGCCTGCAGCGCCTGCCGCAGCGCGGGCTCGACCCGGAGCGCGATCCGGAGCTCGAGCGGGGCGCTGTCGAAGGCGCTGCCGGGGCCGATTCCGCCTTCGACCTCGGCGCTCAGCGCGGGGCCCGCGAGCTCACACTGGAGCAGCCGCAAGAGGCCACTCTCGCTGCCGAGCTCGGCGCTGAGCGCGAGCCGGTCGAAGGGAATCGCGACCTCCAGTCCGGGCAGAGACAGCGAGCCCTGGGTCGCGTCGAGCTCGAGCTGTCCCCGCGGCAGCCCTGCCAGGTTCTCCAACTCGACGTGCGCCGTGCCGCGCCCGCGGAGGTCGAGCTCGGGCGCGATCAGCGCGCTGGCGCGCAGGTCGAGGTCGGCGAGCACGCCGCGCAGTCCGAGCTGCGGGCCGAGGCGCAGTGCGAGATCGGCGTGGCCGCTGTCGCCCTCGGCCAGGGCTCGCAGGCTCGCGATGCCGCCGAGCCACGAGAGGCGAAACAAGGGGCGCAGCTCGAAGCGAGCGAAGCGCAGCGGTCCGCCCGGGAGCTCGATCTCGAGGTCGAACGCGCGCAGCGCCGGCGCGCCGCCCGCCAGCGCGGGCTCGGCGCGCGCGATGCGAATCTCACGGCCCGCGCGCGCGCTGAGCTCGCTCGCGAGTCTCCGCGCGAGCTCGTCTCCAGGCACGCCTAGCCAGAGGAGGGTCGCGAGCGCGGCCAGCGCGGCGAGCGCGATCGCAAAGCCGAGCGTCAGGCGCAGCGCGCCGCGTGCGGCGCTGCGCCGCGCCAGCAGAGGTCGAGGCGCCTGCGGTGCTCTCGCGTGCAAGCTCCCGCCGAAGCCTCGCCTGGCCAGCAGCTACACGGGCTCGAAGGCCGAGATCGCGAAGGTGACGTCGAGCAGCTCGCCGCGGTCGGCGCGCTTGCGCAGGCGCAGGCTCTTGACCGAGAGCGCCTGACCCGACTGCGTCTCGATCTCGTGCAGGTACTGCGCGGCCTGCTCGAGGCTCACTCCCTCGAGGCCGAGCTCGACCTTCGTCTCGCGGTAACGCGCGTTCTGCGGCGAGGCCTGGGGCTCCATCGACTGGATCGCGACGCCGGTCTTGCGCGCGAGATTCTCGAGCGTGGTGCGCAAGTTGCCGCGCTGGCCGCCCTGGATGCGGGCCTCGATGTGGGACAGGCGCTGGTGCATCTGGTCGAACTCGCGACGCAGGCGCTGCATGGCCTCGAGCTGCTTCTCCGCTGTCGCCGCTCGCTCGCGCACGGCGCTGCGCGCCGAGAGCAGCGGCAGCGCGATGCCGGCGTAGAGGATTGCGAGCGCGACGGAGCCGCCCACGACCCCGACGAGCCAGCGCTCGCGCGTCGACAGATTCCCGAAGTACGCAGTCGCGCGGTCCAGGATCTCCCGGGGCTTCATCCCTGTTCCTCCGCTGCGGCGAGGCTGATCGTCACGTTGAAGCGCTTGCCGCCGCGCTTCTCGTCGTTCTCGATCGCGCCGATCGTGACCTCGGAGAAGTTCTGCAGCTTGGCGAGCTCGAGCTTGAGCCGGTCCGAGGCTTCGAAGCTCGGCGCGAAGACCCGCATGCGGACCGTCTGGCGATCGATGCTGAGCTCGTCGAGCGCGATGTCGAGATCGGCGGGCAGCTGTTTCGAGATCAGCGTCAGCACGTCCAGTGCCGAGAGATTGCCGCGGTAGACGCCCAGGAACTCCGCGAGCTCACGCTCGCGGCCGACCTGCTCGCGCATGCCCGCGACCGCGTTCGCAGGCAGCGCCTGGCCCGGGAGCGCTTCGCTGTAGAGCCGCGCGCTCTCGGCCTCAGCGGCGTTCGCGCGCTGCGAGTCTGCGTAGGCGGAGACGCCGGCGTTCAGCAGGCCGAGCAGGGCCGTGACCGCGGCCGCGATGCCGACCCTGCGGATCTCGCTGCGGTAGCGCCCTAGATCCAGGCGCACCGCGAACTCGTCCTGGCGGAAGTTCATGCGCGTGCGCGCCTGGGAGGTGCCGCGCAGCGCGAGCGCGATCGCCGGGGCGTAGAGCAGGGGATCGCCGCCGGCCGCGAGACCCGCGGCAGCTCCCTGCTTCGGCAGCCCGAGGCGCGTGGCCGGCAGGCCGCTGCGCTCGGCGAACCAGGCGTCGATGCCGTCGAGGCGAGCGCTGCCGCCGAAGAGCGTCAGCGCCTGCACGGGGCTGCCCGCGAGCGCCGATTCGAGCGAGCCGAGGGTGCGCAGCGCCTCGCGGATCAGGCTGTCGAGCACCGCGCGTGTGCGCGGGCCGGGCGTCGAGAAGCCCGGGCCGAAGATGCCGCGCTCGAGCTTTGCCTCTTCGGCCTGCTCCTGGCTGAGCTGGCGATCCTCGCCGAGCGCGCGGGTCAGCGCGGCGCCGGCGATCGGGATGGTGCGAAATGCGAGCGGGTGCCCATCGGAAACCACGCAGAAGCTCGTCTTGCGGTGCCCGAGATCGATCAGCATGCGCACGCCGGGCAGGTCGAAGACCTGGGTCAGATTTGCGAGCACGGGGCCCTCGGCCTCGAGCGTGCGCGGATCGCAGCCCGCGCTGCGCAGGATTTCGAGCAGTGCGGCCACCTCGGTGCGCGGCGCGACCGTCGCCAGCACTTCGGCCTTGGCGCGGTCTTCGCTCGCGAGCTGCCAGTCGATGATGACGTCTTCGAGCTCGAAGGGCAGATCGTCCGCGACGGTGTGGGGCACCGACTGGGCCAGCCTCTTGCGATCGCGGAACGGGAACGAGAGGCGCCGCGCGGAGAGCTTGTCGCCCGCGAGCGCCGCAACGACGTGCTCGGTCTGGAAGCGGTAGAGCTTCGAGAATCGCCTGACGAGCTCGGCGAGCGAGAACTCGGCGTCGTTGCGCTCGAGCTGCCGCTGCTGCACGACCTGGAAGCTGCGCAGGCTCTGCGAGAGCTCGACGGCCTTCAGCGAATGGGAGCCCAGATCGAGGCCGAGCACGTTGGAGAGAAACGGCATCCGCGTGGGCCCTTCATCGGGAGGCAAAAGATAGCAAGGTGGGCAGAATCGGATCGCTGCGATCGATGATCGCCACGACCTCTCGGGTGACATCGCCCACGCGCGCTCGCGTCTTCACCTCGAAGTAATGGGTCGTGAAGGTCGGCGCGGGGAAGGGCTCGTTCTGGAGGCCCGGAATCGAGGACAGCGCCACGCAGGAGCCGTCCTTGGATTCTCCCCCGCCACAGATCAGGACGCCCTTCGCCCGCTGGTCGAGGATCTGCTTCACGGTGTCTTCGCCCACCAGACGGTAGTCGCTGCCGTCGAGGCGAAAGAGCAACGCCAGCACGTGCGCCGGGGCCGTGTTCACGTTGATCCCGTGCTTGCCGGCGAAGGGGTGGACCGTGAGGTAGCGCTTCAGCTGCCCCGCGAGCCGCGCATCGAAACCCTCCACCAGGCGCAGCTCGTCGATGCTCACGAGCGGGTGGTTCAGGGCGCGATAGGGAGGCTCCTGCTCCTGGTACCAGGCGTCTTCCTCACCGCCGGTCTGGCGCACCGAATCCGCGTCGGCGAAGTCCAACAGGTTGTCGGCCAACTCGTTCGCGTCGTAATCGATCTCGCCGGGCGCGATCTGTTGCGCATCGGTCAGATCCTCGATCGCCTTCTCGAGCAGCGCGATCAGGAACGCGCGCGCCTTGTCCTGATCCTCCCCGGCGTCCCGCCCGTCGCCTTCGCCCTCGCCCTGGTTGCCGCTCGCGTTCAGCACCGCGTTCAGGTTCAGCAGGGAGCCGAGATCGCTGGCGCAGACCGACAGCTGCGAGAGCTCGTCGATCGCAACCGGGGTCGCGCAGGCGAGGGCCCAGAGGTCATTCGGTCCGTCGATCTCGGGCTCGCCGTTCAGCGAGCGCAGGCGGTCCTCGAGCAGCAGCGCGATCGCGACCTGGATCCCCCCGCGCGCGAGCGCGTCCGCACGCGCGGAATTTTCGCGGTTGCGCGCGATCATCGCGTCCATCACCGCGCGCTTCTGGAAGGTCGCGATGCCGACCGTCAGCAGCAGCACGAAGAAGAGCACGACGATCAGCACGAAACCGCCGTGGCGCCGGGGCGTCATTCCTGCTGCTCGGGAGCGTTCGATGGCTGCTCCCCGCGGCGCCCCTGGGTGACCGGCGTGGGCGGCTCGGATCCGCCGAAGCTGGGTTTCTTCTGGCCCGATCGCTGGCCCGCCTGGCGCTTCGCCTCGCCCGCGGGCGTCGCATCTTCCGCGTCGGCATCCGGGGCCTCTGCCTGAGCGCCCCCCTGTCCGTCGGAGCGCGGGATCGCCGCGAGCACCGGGGCCGCCGCGAGATAGTCGAAGGCGAGCGTCGAGCGCTGCACCTCGAGCGGCTGACCGGACTCCTCCCAGCCGACCACGACGTCGATCCGGCGCAGATAGGACGAGCCGCCAGGCGCTGCCCCGCACAGCGTCGGGGTCTTTGCGGGGCGCTTCTCGTCGAGGCTCGCGCAGATCTCGACCGGGATCGGGAAATCCTGCACCCTCGTCAGGACGCGATAGATCTCGTTCTCGTCCTGCGTCTCGTTCTCTCCCGGAGGCGGCAGCGTGCCGGCGGCGACCTGCGCCTCGATCTCCGCGAGTGCGCGGTCTGCGTGCAAGGTGGCGACCATGCGCCGCCGCGCCTCGCCCTCGGCGCCGAGCCAGCGCGCCGCGACGCCCGACAGCATCGTGTAGACGATCCCGAGGATCGCGACCGAGGCGAGCACCTCGAGCAGTGTGAAGCCTTGGCGGCGCTGCACGCTCATCGCAGCGCGAGCTCGTCGTCGCCGAGGATGCGCACGCTCTCGAGCAGCGGCAGCACCTCGAGCCCCGCGCGCAAGCCGCTGTCGTGCTCGAGCACGATCAGGATCGGCGCAGCTACGCCGTCCGCGCCGAACTCGACCTCGACGGAGCCGGTCTCGGTCCAGCCCTCTTCGGTCTGGACGCCGGCGAAGAAGACCTCGTCCAGCAGCAGGGTCTGGGAGCCGAGGGGGCCACTCACCGGCAGCAGCGAAACCTCGGGTTCCACCGGCGGCGCGAGCGAGAGCGGTCCCTGCGCGTCGTCCTCGGGCGCGCCCGCCTGTGAGGCGGCGTCGGCAGCAGGCGCCCCCGAGGCGGGCGCGGGGTCCGCGAGCTCGGGCGGCAGCTCTTCGCTCACGATCTGGTAGCTGCCGAGATCGAGATCCAGCACGAAGCGGTGCGGGCGCGCGCTCACGACCGCGGCCTCGCGCGCGTACTCGAGCGCGCCCTGCATGCGCGAGGCCTGCTGCGCGAGGTAGCGCCCGGAGAGCGTGCTCAGGTTCGGGGCGACGAAGGCCAGGAAGAGCCCGAAGATCGCGATCACCGCCATCAGCTCGATCAGCGTGAAGCCCCGCCGCGCGCGCGGGGAGTGCGCTGCGGCGCCTCGGTTCAAGCCCCCGCCCGCGCGGCCAGCGTCTCGGCGTCGACGCAATTGCCGATGTCGGTGTCGAGGTCTTCGCCGCCCTGCTTGCCGTCGGCGCCCCAGGACCAGAGGTCGTAGGACTGGGGATTGCACTCGCCGGGCGACGCGTACTGGTAGTCGTTGCCCCAAGGGTCCGGTGGCAAGAGCTGCTTGTTCAGGTAGCCCCCCGGCGGGAAGTTGCGCGGCTGCGGCGCGACCGTCGAGGCATGGATCAGCGCGTCCAGGCCCTGATCGGTGTTCGGGAAACGCGCGTTGTCCATGCGGTACAGCTCGAGCAGGCTCTCGAAGTTCGAGAGCTGCGTCTGGGCCGCCTGAACCCGCGCCTTGTCGACCTGGTTGAAGACCGCGATGCCGACCATGCCGGTCAGGAAGCCGATGATCAGCACCACGGCCATGATCTCGATCAGCGTGAAGCCGGCGTTGCGGCGCCGCTGGCAGATCTCGCAGTTGCCGTGCCTTGCGTTCATGTCGTCCTCCCCGTGGGGGTTGAATCGGGCCCTGCCTAGCGCAACGAGGTCGTGATCTGCATCAGCGGGACCAGCGTCGCGAGGATGATCACCATCACGATCCCCACCATGATGAGAATCAGGAAGGGCTCGAGCAAGGCCGTCAGCCGGGAGACCGTGGTCTCGACCTGCTCCTCGTAGGTCTCGGCGACCTTGGACAGCATCGCCTCGAGCTCGCCGCTCTGCTCGCCGACCTCGATCATGTGCGTCACCAGCGGCGGAAACTCGCCGCTCGCGCGCAGCGGCCGCGCGACGCTCGCGCCCTCGGTGATGCTGACGCGCGCGGCGTCGATCGCGCGGCCGAGCACGGTGTTGTCGGCCACGTGCTTCGCGGTGTCGAGCGCGCGCACGATCGGCAGGCCGCCGGCCAGCAGCGTCGCGAGCGTGCGCGTGAAGCGCGAGATCGCGAGCATGCGCACCACGCGCCCGACCACGGGCAGGCGCAGCAGCAGGCGGTCGTAGACGTCCCGACCCGACTCGGTGCGGATCGCCGCGCGCAGCCCGATGCCGGCCGCAATTCCGACCAGGCCGAGTGCCCACCACCAGCTGCGCAGGAAGGCCGAGACGTCGATGATCGCCTGCGTGTACCAGGGCAGCTTCTGGTTCAGGCTGACCAGGAGCTGCGTGATCTGCGGCAGCACGACCGTGACCAGCACGCCGACGACGATGCAGGCGAAGCCGAACATCACCAGCGGGTAGATCAGGATCGAGGAGACCTTGTTGCGCAGGCGCACCTGGCCCTCGAGGTATTCGGCCAGTCGCTCGAGCACCTGTTCGAGCGCGCCACCGGCTTCACCGGCGCGCACCATGCCGATGAAGAGGTCCGGAAACACCTGTGCCTGCGCGAGCGCGTCCGCGAGCGAGGAGCCCTGGTTCACGCGGTCCCGCACCTGCGAGAAGACCGACTTGAGGCGCGGACTCTCGACCTGCTCCGAGAGTGCGCCCAGGCCCGAGACCAACGGGACGCCGGCCCCGACCAGGGTCGAGAGCTGGCGCGTCGCGAGCGCGAGCTCTAGCGGCGGAATGCGCCGGAGGCCGCGCAGTCGGCTGCTGAAGTCGCCGGAGGCGCGCGGGGCGGCCTGCTCCGCGGACTCGACGATTTCGGTCAGGAAGATGCCCTCGCGACGGAGCTTGCCCCGCGCGGTGCGCAGGTTGTCGGCGTCGAGGTGGCCGCGGGTCGAGCGGCCGTCCTGGCTCACGCCTTTGTAGGCAAAGACGGGCATCAGATCTGCGCGACTGCGCCTTCTTCTTCCGTCGCGCGCAGCACCTCGGCGACGGAGGTGATGCCGCGCAGGGCCTTGCGCGCGCCATCCGAGCGCAGCGTGTGCATGCCCTTGCGCACGGCCTGCTGCTTGATCGTCTTCGAGTCCACGTTCTGCGAGACGTGCGCGCGGATGTCGTCGTCGACGAGCATCAGCTCGAAGATGCCGAGGCGGCCGTGGTAACCGGTGAAGTTGCACTGCGCGCAGCCCTTGGCGCGGAACACCTGCACCGGGCGCTCGGGCGGCCGCACGCCGATCTCGATCAGCTCTTCGCGCGTGGCCTCGTAGCCCTCCTTGCAGGCGATACAGAGCACGCGCACCAGGCGCTGCGCGAGTACGGCGACGAGCGAGGAGGCCACCAGGAAGGGCTCGACGCCCATGTCGACCAGGCGCGTGATCGCGCTGGCGGCGTCGTTGGTGTGCAGCGTCGAGAACACCAGGTGGCCCGTCAGCGAGGCCTGGATCGCGATCTCGGCGGTTTCGAGGTCGCGGATCTCGCCGACCAGGATCACGTTCGGATCCTGGCGCAGCACCGAGCGCAGCCCTCCCGCGAAGGTGAGTCCGATCTTCGGCTGCACTTCGATCTGGCCCACGCAGCCGAGCTTGATCTCGACCGGGTCCTAGATCGTGATGATGTTCTTGTCGGTCGCGTTGATCTGCGACAGCGCGGCGGAGAGCGTCGTGGTCTTGCCGCTGCCGGTGGGCCCCGTCACCAGGATGATCCCGTTCGGTCGCGTGATCAGGCGCGCCAGCACCGTGAGCTGGCGCTCGTTGAAGCCGATCTTCTCGAGGTCGAGCAGCTCCTGCGTGCGCGGCAGCAGGCGCATCACGACGCGCTCGCCGTGCGTGACCGGGACGGTCGAGAGGCGCACGTCGTAGTCGCGGCCGGCAATTTTGAGCCGGATGCGGCCGTCCTGGGGCAGGCGTTTCTCGGCGATGTTCAGGCCGCCCATGATCTTGATGCGCGAGACGATCGGCGCTTGCAGCGCCTTCGGCAGCGCCTTCATCGGCTCGTAGAGCACGTCGTCGATGCGGAAGCGGCAGCGGATGTCGCGCTCGAAGGGCTCGATGTGGATGTCGCTGGCGCGCTCCTTGACGGCGTGCTGCAAGAGCGAGTTCACGAGCTTGATGATCGGCGATTCGTCCGAGGCCTCGAGCAGGTCTTGCGGCTCGTGGCTGATCTCGTCGGCGAGCGCGTCGAGGTCGAGCGAGGCCTCCTCGGCGAGCGCGTCGGCGGAGCTCGGGCCGCGGTCGTAGACCTCGTTGATCGCGCCGAGGATGGTGCGCTGCGTCGCGAGCTCGAGCTGGATCTCGGCGCCGCCGAAGAGCACGCGCAGGTCGTCGATCGGCTCGATGTCGAGCGGGTCCGCGACTGCGATGCAGATGCCACCCGTCTCGTCGCGGCGCAGCGGCAGCAGCACGTGGCTCTTCGCGAAGCCGATCGGCACCTTTTCGATCAGCGCGACGTCGATCTCGCGCGCGTCGATGCGCGGGCGGATCGGCAGCGCCAGCTGCTCGGAGAGCGCGTCGAGCACCTGGTCGGCGTTGATCTGCCCCTCCGCGATCAGCAGGTCCGCGAGGCGGCCGCCGCTCTCGAGCTGGGCCTTGCGCGCGGCCGCGAGCGCGTCGGGCGTGAGGCTGCCCTTGCGCACCAGGATCTGGCCCAGGTCGTGGGCTTCGGCCGCGGGGCTCATTCGCTGCTCGGCCCTCGGCTGGCGTCGGGTGCGTCGCCGCTGTCGGGGCTCGGCTCTGCCGCTTCGATCACGACGCGCGGCGAGAGATCGTGCGCGCTGCGCAGCACCTCCGCGGCGCGCTCGGCCGAGGGCATGTCGTCGTAGGGGCCGACGCGCACTTCGTAGAGCGCGGTGCCGTTCACGACGGTCGTCACCAGCGAGCCGTCGAAGCCGGCGTCGATCAGGCTCGTCAGCGCGTTCGCGGCGGCCTGCTCGTCGCCGAAGATCGCGGCCTGCAGCACATAGCGCTCGTGCGGCGCGTTGCTGTCGCCCGCGCGGCTGCGCGTCTCGAGCGTCTGCTGCTCGATCTCGTGCATGCGCTCGAGCGGGTAGCGCAGCTCGTGGTCGAGCAGCGCCATGCGCACGGGGTTCTTGGAGGCGGTCTCGCGGTAGCGCTCGCCGCGGTCGAGGGACTCCTGACGGCGCTCGCGCTCGGCGTCGAGCTCCGCGTCGGAGATGTTCTGGGCGTCGCGAGAGGAATCCA
>CAYTJA010000102.1:0-2180 GCA_964437835.1 uncultured Spirochaetales bacterium | reverse complement strand
CGTCTGCTCCAAGACCTTCACGACCGTCGAGACCCTCACGAATGCGCGCGCCGCGCGCGACTGGTGCCTCGCAGCGCTGAAGGACGAAGCCGCGATCGCGCGCCACTTCGTCGCGGTCTCGACGAACCTCGCCGAAGTTTCGCGATTCGGGATCGACCCCCGGAATGCCTTCGGTTTCTGGGATTGGGTCGGCGGGCGCTATTCGCTGTGGTCCGCGGTCGGGCTGTCGCTGATGCTCGCAATCGGGCCCGAGTCGTTCCGCGCGTTTCTCGACGGCGCGCGCGCGATGGACGAGCACTTCCGTGACGCGCCCTTCGAGCAGAACCTGCCGGTGCTGCTCGCACTGCTCGGCGTCTGGTACCGGAATTTTCTCGGCGCGCAGACCCACGCAGTGCTCCCCTACGCACAGGCCCTCGAGCTGCTGCCCAGCTATCTCCAGCAGCTCGACATGGAGAGCAACGGCAAGTCCGTCGATCTCGCAGGGCGCGCGCTCTCCTGCGGCTCCGGCCCCGTCGTCTGGGGCCAGCCCGGCACGAACGGCCAGCACGCGTTCCATCAGCTCTTGCACCAGGGCACGCTGCTGACTCCGAGCGACCTGCTGATCTTCGGGCGCAGCGCGGCACCGCTGGGAACGCAACACGATCTGCTGGTCGCGAACGCCCTCGCGCAGGCCGAGGCGCTGGCCTTCGGGCGCGAGCCCGCAGAGCTCGCGGCGGCCGGGATTCCGGCCGAAATGCGACCGCACCGGAGTTTTTCGGGGAACCGCCCGACGAGTGTGCTGCTCGCGCCGGAGCTCTCGCCCGCGGCGCTCGGCAGCTTGATCGCGCTCTACGAGCACAAGGTCTTCGTCCAGGGCGCGATCTGGAATCTCAATTCCTTCGATCAGTGGGGGGTCGAGCTCGGGAAGGTGCTCGCGACCCGGATCGCCGAGGAGATCGCGAGCGGAGCCGATCGCCCCGAAGCCCCGCCGCACGACTCCTCGACGGCCGCGCTGATGCGCCGCTACCGCGCGCTGCGTCGGTCGAGCTAGCTTTCGCGGCTCATCGCAGGCCGCCTCGCTGGTCAGGTTCCAGCCGGGAAACCGGCGCAGCGGGTTCGAATTCAGCCACAAGGAGAAATCAGATGCCCATCAAGGTCGGAGAGAAGATCCCCAACGTGAAGGTCAAGGAGATGGCCGACAGCGGCATGAAGGACGTCTCGACCGGCGAGCTCTTCGCCGGCAAGAAGGTCGTGCTGTTCTCGGTGCCGGGAGCATTCACGCCCACCTGCTCGAAGCAGCACCTCCCCGGCTTCGTCCAGAACGCCGCAGCGATCCGCAGCAAGGGCGTCGACGAGGTCGTGTGTATGTCCGTCAACGACGCCTTCGTGATGGATGCCTGGGGCAAGGCCCAGGGCACCGCGGGCAAGGTCCGCATGATCGCGGACGGCAACGCGGAATTCGCGAAGGCGCTCGGCCTCGACTTCGACGGCGCCGGCATCGGCTTCGGCACGCGAGCGCAGCGCTTCGCGCTGATCGCGCAGGACGGCGTGGTCAAACACCTCGCCGTCGAGCAACCGATGAAGTTCGAAGTCAGCAGCGCGGAGAAGATCCTCGAAAAGCTCTGAGCTGCCGCCGCGCTGCAGAGGACCGCGCGAGCCGCTTTGGCGCGCAGAGAAACGACGCCGAGCGAAGTGCGGGCGGGCTCTTCCCGGCCCGGGACCCGCAGGGCCAGGTGCAATGCCAGGTAGTTTGCAGTCGAGTGCAGAATGTCACCGGCTCCGCGGGTAGCTGCGCAACCTGATCTTGATGGCACGTGGGAAGCGGCGGGGCCGTCTGGATGGGAGGACCAGGAGAGCGCTTTCCTGGTGGAGACGAGGCGCCGGGGAAGATTTCCGGGAGATCTCTTCCACCGGCCACGGCCTCAGAGCCAGACTCGCCAGCGCATGCGTGCGCAGCGCCATGAGCAGGCGCCTGCGCCGCGCCTAGGACGAATAGCGGGGTGATCGACGGCCGATAAAGCGCAAACTGTAAACTCCCGCGGGGAAACTGACCGGTGGGCTGTTCGGCTTCTGCGCCGAGCGCAGCATCCCGTTCATCTATGCGTCCTCGGCCGCGGTCTACGGCGGCAGCCGCGAGTTCCGCGTGGATCCGACCTGCGAGCGGCCGCTCAACGTCTACGCCTACTCCAAGCTGCCCTTCG
>CAYTJA010000101.1:0-10196 GCA_964437835.1 uncultured Spirochaetales bacterium | reverse complement strand
TACTTCGCTCGCCTGCGGCTCGCTGCGCGGGGCAAGGCCCCTTGCGGATTTACTTCGTTCGCCGGTGGATCGCAGCGCGGGGAAGTGGCCCTTGCTTGCTATTCCGGCTGCTCGATGTAGCCCATTTGGCGCAGGCGCTCGGCGATCGAGGGCTCGATGCGCACCTCGGGGCGGCGCACGTCCGCCGGCGGCGTTGCGGCGGCGTCCGCGTCGAGCAGCGCGCGCATGCGCGCGGCGACTTCGGGCTCGCGCAGCGCCAGGTTCACGTCTTCGCCCGGGTCGACGCGGCGGTCGAAAAGGAACTCGCGGCGATCATCACCGGGACCGCTGTTGCGCGCATAGCTCCAGCTTCCGTCGGTCACGGACTTCTGCACCATCGCGCCCGGATACAGCGGCGGCCCGGTGGCGGCCCGGTTGAGGCGATCCCCCTCGCCGGCGCCAGCGCCGGTCACGAGCGGCAGTAGCGAAGTGCCCTCGAAGCTCGGCGGGATCGCGATGCCCGCGAGCTCGAGCAGCGTCGGAGCCAGATCCAGGTTCCGGACCTGCTGCGGCACCCGGATCGGCTCGATCGGGAAGGGGAGGCGGATCACCAGCGGCACCCGCAAGATCGGTGTGAACACGTGGCGTGCGTGGCCAATCCCGCCGTTCTCGCCGAAGGACTCGCCGTGGTCGCTCGCGAGCACGAGCAGCGTGTGGTCGAGCAGGCCGCGCTCGTCGAGGCTCTCGCGCACGCGCTCCAGCAGGCGATCGACCCAGCGGATCGAGGCCTTGTAGTGCCCGCGGTCGTCGCCGCCGAACGTGCGGTACTCGGGCGGCGCGCCGTACTCGTGCACATCCATCAGGTGGATGTAGAGGAACATCGGCTGCTCGGCGGGATGTGCGTCGAGGATTCGGGTCGTCTCCTCGAAGACGCGGTCGGCATGCGGCCACAGCGTCGCTTCCGGCAGCGTCGACGCGCCACCGAGGCGCCCGGAGGGAAACACATAGCGATCGAAGCCCTGCTCGAAGCCGAACGAGGAGTGCAGCCAGCCGTTCGTCTGCACGCCATAGCTGCGGTAGCCGGCCTGCTGGAACACCTCGGGCAGGATCACCGCGCCCTCACCCAGGCCGTCTTTGAACTTCGACAGGCCGTGGGTGCCGGGCCAGAGCGATCCCAGCAGCGAGGCCATCGAGATCTTCGTCCACGAGGACTGCGCGAGCGCGTGCTCGAAGAGCAGGCCCTGCGCGGCCCAGCGCGCGAGCTCGGGGCTGGTGTCCTCGGCATAGCCATAGGGCGTGGTCCAATCCGCGCGCAGCGTGTCGACGACGATCAGCACCACGTGCGGCCGCTCGAGCTTTGCGAGCCGCGCGGCGAGCTCCGCGCGCGGCACGGGGCGCTCGCAGCTGATCGAGCTCGCGAGCGCGCAGAGAGAGAACACCCCTGCGAAGCGGCGGCGGACGCCGCCGGCCTGGAGCGGAATCATCGCAGTCCAGCCAGGGTCGTCTCGGCCTCGGCGCGCAGCGCCGGAGCCACACCCTGCGCAGCCCGCAGCTCCTCGAGCAGCGCGCGCGCATCGCTCGTGCGCCCGGCGGCGTGGTAGGCCTGCGCGAGGTGGAGGCGCGCCTCCGCCAGCTCGGGCGCGGCCTTACGCGCATCTTCGAGTACCGAGATCGCGCGGTCGGTGAGGCCCTTGCGCAGATACAGGCCGCCCAGCGTATCGAGCACGAAGGGGTTGGCCGACGCGAGGCGATAGGCCTCCTGCGCCACCGCTAGCGCTGCATCGAGGTCGCCGCTGCCCGCGAGCAGCTCTGCGAGGTTGTTGCGCGACGCGAAATCCTGGGGATCGAGCTCCCCCGCGCGGCGGTAGGCCTGGATTGCTTCCTGGCTCTTGCCATCCCCCGCGAGTGCGGCGCCGAGCACGAAGTGCGCCTTCGGATCGTCCGAGCGCTGCTCGAGATAGCGCTCGATGTCTGCGCGCGCGCCGGAGAAATCGCCCGTCGAGGCGCGAAACTCGGCGCGCGCGCGCAGTGGCAAAGGGTCCGCGGGCGCGAGCGCGAGCGTCCGGTCGATCGCCTGCGCACCCTCGGTCCCACGGCCGAGCTGAAACAGCAGCAGCGCGCGTGCGTATTCGAGCTTGGCGCTGTCGGGATCGGCAGCGCGCGCGGCCTCGACTACCACGAGGCCCTGCTCGACGCGCCCCAGACGCCCGAGCACGAGCGCGCGCTCGCCCTCGACATCGGCTTTCTGCTCGCTGTGCAGCGCCGCGGTGTCGAGGCTGCGCTGTGCCTCCTCGAGCTGTCCCGCGGCCGCCTGCGCACGCGCGAGCAGCACGTGGGCAGAATCCGAGGTAGGCGACAGCTGGGTCAGCGCGCGCGCGGCCTCGAGCGCCTGCTGCGGCTGCCCGAGCTGGATGCTGCCGGTGACGATCGCGGCCCAGGCGTCGAACTGACGCGGATGCTCGGCGCGGAAGCTGCGACCGCGCGTGAGCAACATGTTCCAGTCGCCGCGCGCTTCGGCGCGGCGGATCAGCGCCTGGTGCGCTTCGACGAGGCGCGGATCGCGGCTCAAGGCGGCTCGAAAACGCCGCTCGGCGCCAGCGAAATCGCCGAGCGCTTCGAGGGCCGCACCCACCCAGTACTGGCTGACCGCGGTATCGAACTCGGGCACGATCGCGGTCAGGGTGTCGCGGCCCGCTGCGAGTTCGCCCTTCGCGAGCTGGATGCGCCCCTTCAGGTACTCCCCGCGCGGATCGTCCGGCGCGAGCTCGCGAAAGCGCGCGAGGCTCGCCTCGGCCTCTGGGATGCGGTCGAAGTTCAGGCGTGTCTCTCCGAGCGCGAAGTGGATCAGGGGGTCGGCGGGGTGCTGCTCGATCGCCCGTTCGAAGGTCGTCAGCGCGGCTTCGCGCTCTCCGTCCAGTGCATGCCGCTGGGCCAGCATGATCAGCGCGTCGGCGCGGCCCGAGCGCTCCGCATACTGCTGCAACAGCTCCGACTGCTGCGCCGCATCGCCGAGCTTCGCGTAGCCCTCGATCAGGATCGGATACAGCCACAGGCGATCCGGATCTTCGGCGAGCGCCTTGCGCACGCGCTCGAGGCCCTCGAGGGGGCGCTGCTGCATCTCGTAGGCGCGCGCGAGCAGCGTCCAGGCGGTAGCGTCTTCGGAATCCTCGGCGAGCAAGCGCTCGATGCCCGGCTGCGCGGCGGCCGCAAAGCCGCTGCGAACCTGGAAGTCGTACAGGCCGAGCTCCGCGAGGTGGACCTGGATCCAATCGCTGTCCTCCGGAGGCTTGCCGGCCACCGCAGCCTTCAGCTGTGCGAGCAACGCGCTGGCCTCTTCGCTGCGGTTCTCCTCGATCAGCGAGTTGAGGCGCGCGAGCCGTGCGACGAAGTAATCGGGGTAGCGGCGCTCGACCTCGTCGAACCAGTGATTCCCCACTTCGGCGTTGCCGAGCTGGTGCTCGGCCCGGCCCGAGATCAACATCCCCTGGGCATGCTGTGGCGCGCTCTCCGGGATCTTCGAGACGATCTCCAGTGCGCGGTGCGGGTCGTTCACGAGCAGCAGGATGTTCGCGAGCATGATCCGCAGCTCGTTGCGCTCCGGAGCGCGCCGCAGCTCCTGCTCGACCTCCCAGGCGGCCCGCGGGGCTTCACCGGCTTGTATCAGCAGCTGGGCATAGCTCCCAAAGGAGCTCGGATCGTCCGGCTGGGCCTCACGCAGGCGCTCGATCGCGGCGAGTGCCTCCGCGCGCTGACCCTTGGCGATTGCGTCGCGCGCAGTCGCGCGCTCCCGTTCGGCGCGCTCCTCCGGGGAGCTGCACGCGAGCCAGCACCACGAGAGCAGCAGGATCGGCAGCAGAACACGAAGCGTCGAGCGGCGTTGCATGGGGGCGAAGCTTAACCCAGCCGCACCTTCGATCTGCGAGACCGCGAGCAGAAAAGCAAGAACGGGGAGCTGCGCACTGCGCAGCTCCCCGTCTCGGAGAGGCCGGGAGAGAAGACCCTCCCAGAAGTCTCAGCTCCGCCCTAGTTGCGGCGTCGCTTCAGGCTGCCACCGGCCATCGCGAGACCCAGCATGCCGAGCCCCACGAGGGTGCCCGTCGCCGGCTCCGGAACGATGTAGCGGCTGCCCGGGATCTCGGAGAAGGTCCACGACGAGGTCGTCGCGTTGCCACCGAAATTCGGACCCGCGACGGCGAAGGTCGCCGGGGGCTGACCCAAGCCGAGGTTGCCGGCAAGAGCCTGGTTCGAGATGCCGCCCGTCTGCGGGAGCATCAGGGACGCCGGGAACATCACGAAGATCGCGCAGCCCGAGGGCGTGAGGTCATAGCAGTGAACGAACCCACCCGTGTTGACCTTCGTGGTCATCATCGTGACGACCCCGTTGGAGAACAGGTTGCCGGGACCGCTTGCATTGCTCGTGTTCGCGCCGGTCAGGTTGAAGGCCCCAGGCAAGAGAATGTTCGTGAAGATGGACTGACTACCGTTCACCAGCACGATCGGCCCGTGACTCAGCGTACTAAGACCCGAACCGTCGTACAGGATGTCCTGAAGACCTGTGAAGGAGCCCGCAAGGGCGCCTCCGAGGCCGGTCGAGTAGATCGAGCCGACCACATTGTACGAAACAGAAATAGTGGCTGCCTGGACATTCGGAGCAGACGCCACTACGCCCGCTACGAGCCCTAGAATCAGGGCAAACTTCCGCATGGATTTCCCCTCCCAAGCAAGTGGCCAACTGTCTTGCAATCGCCGTGCCGACTCCTCAGCAACGGAAGATCAAGGGGTTACGCCCTCGCCTGTGCAGGGGAGGAAGGAAACTCCTTACCGTTGGAGTGAAAGAGTTTTCCCTCAGGCATGCTTTCCCCCCGAGGGGCATTTTTCTTGAATTCTGGAGACAGCGTTATCCAAGTGTCGAGAGCCCTTCTTGCGCGAGAGGCCGAGCAGGTCCATGGCTCGCTGCTCTCAGTGAGCAGCGGACTCTCGACGCCACCGGGTCCAGCCTCTGGTTGACTGGCTCCGGCCCATCCCGTACCACTCACGCGCCCCCGGTCCGAGCCGGCCCCCGAACCGCGTGCGATCCAGCCCGAGCTGCTGAGGAATTGAGACCCCGTGGAGTCCCGATGAGAAGTGCCGGCCCGGCGCCCGGCTCGTCCAGCGCGTTCACGCGCATCGCCCGCTGGGTCGCGGCGCGCCCGCGCCAGGTGAGTGCGTTCTTTCTGGCGCTGCTCGCCGCATCGGGTTTGTATGGGGCGAGCGTCTCGTCGCTGCTCCAGGCCGGCGGCCTCGACGTGCCCGGCGCGGAGTACGACCGCGCGTCCCATCTCATGACCGAGCATCTGGGCGTCGGAGCGCCCGACCTGATCGCGATCCTGCAGAGCGAAGACGGCGACGTGCGCAACCCCGTCTACGCGACTTTCGTCCTGGATGGCCTCGAGCGGCTCTACGAGGAGCCCTCCATCCGCGGCGCGACGAGCCACTACGACACCGGCCTGGAGTCGCTCGTCTCGCTGGACGGGCAGCGCACGCTGCTGCTCGTCGACCTGGAGGGCAGCCCGGCCGAGCAGGTCGCCGCGCTGCCGCGCGTCACTTCCCTGCTGCGGGAGATCTACCCGGGGGTGGAGATCGGTGGGCCGACCCCGGCTTCCGCGCTCGCGCAGCAGATTGCGAGCCACGACATCGCCTCGGCCGAGATCTTCGCGCTGCCCTTCGCGGCGCTGCTGACGCTGCTCTTCTTCCGCAGCGCCGTCGCCGCGCTGCTGCCGATCGCGATCGGCGCTTTCGCGCTCGCGATCTCGGCCGCGCTCACGCGCTTCGCGGCGCAGTTCGGCGAGATCTCCATCTTTGCGCTCAACGTCAACGCGTTCCTCAGCCTCGGCCTCTCGATCGACTACGCGCTGCTGATCGTGCAGCGCTTCCGCGAGGAGCTGCCGCGCGGAGCGACGAGCGCGGACGCGCTGGTCGCGACGCTCGAAACCGCGGGCCGCGCGGTCTGGGTCTCCGGGCTCACGGTGATGATCAGCCTCGCGGTGCTCTTCGTGGTTCCGGTGCCGCTGATGCGCAGCATCGCGTTCGGCGGAATCCTGGCGGTCGCGAGCGCGATGCTCGGCGCGCTGGTGCTGCTGCCGGCGCTGCTCGCGTGGCTCGGGCCGAATCTGAACCGCTGGCGGATCGGGGCGCGAGAGCACGCCCTCGCGGGCGCGAGCCCCTTCTGGGCGCGCATCGCCGAGTTTGCGATGCGGCATCCGGTGCTCACGGCCGGCAGCTGCACGCTGCTGCTGGTTTCGCTGGCCGTGCCCGCGCAGCGCATGCGGGCGGTGATGCCGGACGCGCGCAGCTTCCCCGCCTCGGAAGTGCGGCGCGTCGAGGAGCGCCTCGCGAATGCGAGCGAGTTCGACCCGAGCGGCGCGTCGGCGATCCAGGTCGTGATCCGCACGCCGGAAGCCGCGCTGGAGATGGATTCGCTGCGCCGGATCCAGCCCTATCTCGAGCGCGTGCGCGGCGTGCCGGGCGTGCGCGAGGTGCGCACCCCGCTCGCCTCGCTGGATCCGCGCTTCCGCTCGGAGCAGGAGATCGCGAAGGCCGCCACCGAGACCGCCACCGAGATCCAGCTCTCGCGCACCGTGCACGAGAATCTCGCGCTCGTGACCGCGCTCGGGCGCCATCCATGGCGCACAGATGCCGCGGCCGAGACCGTGAGCGCGATCCGCGCGCTGCCACACCCGGGGCTCGAAGTCGAAGTCGGCGGCCCGACCGCGATGCTGGTCGACATCCGGAGCACGCTCTCGGGCTATGCGCCGCTGGTGGGGCTGCTCGTGGTCGGCTGGAATCTGATCGTGCTGTTCGCGGCGTTCCGCTCGCTGCTGGTGCCGATCAAGGCGGCGATCATGAACCTGCTCTCGCTCGGCGCGAGCTACGGCGTGCTGGTCTGGGTGTTCCAGGATGGGCACCTGTCCGAGTTCCTGCAGTTCGAGTCGCCGGGCGGGATCGAGCCGGTGATCCCGCTGATCCTGGCGGCGGTCGTGTTCGGCCTCTCGATGGACTACGAGATCTTCCTGCTCTCGCGGATCCAGGAGGAATACCTCGAGCACGGCGACAACCGGCGCAGCATCACCGCGGGCCTCTCGTTCACGGGCCGCATCATCTCGAGCGCCGCGCTGATCCTGCTGGTCGTGATCGGCGCCTTCGCGGCCGGCGAGCTGATCTTCGTCAAGGAGATCGGCATCGGCATGGCGGCCGCGATCGCGCTCGACGTGACCCTCGTGCGCGCGCTGCTGGTGCCGGCCACGATGCGCCTGCTCGGCGACTGGAACTGGTGGGCCCCGCGCTGGCTCGGCGGCGGGCGGGCGCCCGCGCCCGCCCGCGGAGCTGCGACGCCGCCCGCGGCCGCCGATGCCGAGCGCGCGATCTCATCGGAGTCGAGAACGTGAGCGTCGACCCGGCACCGGAAGCACCCGCCCCGGGAGCGCTCGCGCGGATCGGCGCTTGGATCGCCCGGCGAGCGCGTGGCATCGCGATCGCGTTCGCCGCGCTGCTCGGCGCCGCCGCTTTCTACGGAGCCTCGGTCGCGGACAAGCTGCAGGCCGGTGGCATCGACGTGCCGGGCAGCGAATCCGAGGACGCCGCGCGGCTGCTCGAGGACCGGCTCGGAATCGGCACCCCGGATCTGATCGCGATCCTGCAGCGCCCGGACGGCGACGTGCGCGATCCGGCGTTCGCGACCTTCGTGCTCGACGGCCTCGACCGCCTCTACCAGGACGCCGCCGTCACGGGCGCCATCAGCCACTACGACACCGGCCAGGCCTCGCTCGTCTCGCGCGATGGACACCGCACGCTGCTGCTCGTCGACCTCGAGGGCCCCTCGGGCGAGCAGATCGCCGCGCTGCCGCACGTGACAGAGCTGCTGCGCGAGCTGTACCCGGGGGTCGAGATCGGCGGGCCGACGCCCGCTTCGGCGCTCGCGCAGCAGATCGCGGGGCAGGACGTCGTGGCTGCGGAGCTCTTCGCGCTGCCGATCGCCGGATTGCTGACGCTGTTCTTCTTCCGTTCCGCGGTCGCCGCGCTGCTGCCGATCGTGATCGGGGGATTCGCGCTCGCGGGCACCGCCGCCGGCACGCGCTTCGCGTCCCAGTTCATGGACGTGTCGATCTTCGCGATGAACGTCGGCGCGTTCCTGGGTCTCGGGCTCTCGATCGACTACGCGCTGCTGATCGTGCAGCGCTTCCGCGAGGAGCTCGCCGCGCGCGGGGACACCGCTGCAGCCGTGGCCGCGACGCTCGACACCGCCGGGCACGCGGTGCTCGTCTCCGGCGTGACCGTGATCCTGAGCCTCGCGGTGCTCTTCGTGGTTCCCGTGCCGCTGATGCGCAGCATCGGGCTCGGCGGAATCCTCGCGGTTGCGAGTGCGCTGCTGGGCGCGCTCGGGGCGCTGCCCGCGCTGCTCGCCTGGCTCGGCCCGCGCGTGAACCACTGGCGGATCGGGCGCGAGCAAGCGCTCGCCGGGCCGAGCGCGTTCTGGGCCAGGGTGGCCCGGCTCTCGATGCGCCACCCGGTGCTGACCGCGACGGCCTGCTCGCTGCTGCTCCTGACCCTCGCGGTTCCCGCGCTGCGCATGCAGGCCGTGATGCCAGACGCTCGCACCTTTCCAGGCGATACCGAAGTGCGGCGCGTCGAGGAACGCCTCGCGAATCCGCTCGACTTCGACCCGAGCGGGGCCTCGACGATCCAGATCGCGGTACGCGCCGAGGGGCTCGTGACCGACCCCCGCAACCTGCGCGCGATCCAGGACTACCTCGAGTCGCTGCGCGGAATCGACGGCGTGCGCGAGCTGCGCACGCCGCTGGGCTCGCTGGATCCCGATGTCCGCAGCGATCTCGAGCTCGCGCGCGCCGCCTCCGAGCCGGAGCTCGAGCTGCAGCTGGCGCGCACCGTGCACGAGAACGTCGCGCTGATCCACGTGCTCGGCTCGCACCCGTGGCGCTCGCCCGAGGCCGCCGCCACCGTGATGGAGATCCGGGCGCAGCCCCACCCGGGCTTCGAGGTGCTCGTCGGCGGGCCGACGGCGATCATGGTCGACGAGAAGAACACGCTCGCGCGCTATGCGGTATGGGTGGCGCTGCTGGTGGTCAGCTGGAACCTGATCCTGCTCTTCATCGCGTTTCGCTCGCTGCTGGTGCCGATCAAGGCCGCGATCATGAACCTGCTCTCGCTCGGCGCGAGCTACGGCGTGCTGGTGCTGGTGTTCCAGGACGGCCATCTCTCGCAGCTGCTGGGCTTCGATCCCCCCGGCGGCCTCGAGCCGACGATCCCGCTGATCCTCGCGGCGGTCGTGTTCGGCCTTTCGATGGACTACGAGATCTTCCTGCTCTCGCGGATCCAGGAGGAGTATCTCGAGCACGGCGACAACCGCCGCAGCATCACGGCGGGCCTCGCGCACACCGGCCGCATCATCTCGAGCGCCGCGCTGATCCTGCTGGTCGTGATCGGCGCGTTTGCGGCCGGCACGCTGATCTTCGTCAAGGAGATCGGCGTCGGCATGGCGGCCGCGATCGCGCTCGACGTGACCCTGGTGCGCGCGCTGCTGGTGCCGGCCACGATGCGCCTGCTAGGCGACTGGCACTGGTGGGCCCCGCGCTGGCTCGGAGGAGGCCGGGTGCCCGCCCCGCAGCGCCACCCGGCGCGCGTCACCGCGCCGAGCGAAGGCCTCGCGCAGGGCGAGCCGTCCTGAAGCCCTGCGACCCTGCTCGCAAGCAAGTCGCCTGGAAACGCAAGAGCCGGTCGACCCCGTGAGGCAAACCGGCTCTTGCATCGAGTGGTAGCGGGGGGGGCGCAATGCTCCGGTACGGGAGCCGGATCTCAGGCTCGCCGCATAGAGTGACGCTTCAAGGGCGCGGTGGGGGATCTCTGCGCGCTGTAGAGCGGGAGTGAATTCTTGCCGGACCGACCGAGCCGGCGGCGTCGCCACGGAGGGAAACGCATGAAATTGAGCTGGTCTCGTCCGAGCGGTCCGAGCGGCGCCTAATGCCGCAGCTGCCTCTTCTTCCGCGGGTTCAGAGCGACGAGCATCGTGATTCCGGTTACCAGCATGAGGGCGGACCCCGGCTCGGGCAGCGCGATCGTGTGGGAGCCACCCGCTGCGATCGCCGAGGCGGTGCCGAGGCTTCCGTTCACGGCATCAGGCGGCGTCGCCTGCCCGTTATAGTTGAAGCCCCAGCAGACCACCG
>CAYTJA010000100.1:0-19213 GCA_964437835.1 uncultured Spirochaetales bacterium | reverse complement strand
GAAGGTCCTCGAATATAGATACGGGGACGCAGCGAGCATCAAGGGATCGCCGGTGCAGTCGTTCGTCGTGAAATAGAGTGCATCCCGCGCTTCATCAGGTGCGCGCAGGAGGTTGTGATCCAGAAATAGAGCGATCAGCGGTGCGCCTGGTACATCTCGGATCACGGACGGTGCATCGCTGAGAGGATTTTCTACTACCAAGCCGATCTCGTGGTTATTGGCGTCAACCACGACGAAGGTTCCGTTTCCGGAGCTCGGCGCTCCTTGAAGGTTTGCCGACGTAGGAACTGCGATGAGGCAGAGCGCTGCCGCCGCGAGAAGATCTCGAGAGTTCATCGATTCCCCGGGTGTAAAAAACCTAACGCATTGATGCTGCAGCCGCTGAGCGCCTGGCTGACCGGCGCGCGCTGCGGGCGACCCCTTGCCCGGATCGCCGTAATGCGGGGGGCTACGAGGCCCTGGACTCACCCCGCTCTCCCCTCGCTGCTCGATGCGCTCACTCCGCGCACGGAGATCGCATTCCATGCCCCGCATAGTCAACCGGAGGCGAGCGCAGTTCAGCAGTCAGTCTTCGCTGCCCGGGTGATGAGTGGCGCCAGGGGAGCTTCCGGGTCCCGGCGAGAGCTCCACCGCGACCAGCTTGGAGACGCCGCGGCGCTCCATCGTCACGCCGTAGAGCACGTCGGCGATCTCGATCGTGCGTTTGTTGTGCGTGATCATCACGAACTGCGATTCCTTCGCCAGCTCGAGCACCATTTCGTTGAAGCGCCCGACGTTGGCGTCGTCGAGGGCCGCATCGACTTCGTCGAGCAGGAAGAAGGGCGCCGGCCGGACCTGGAACACGGCCACCAGCAGCGCGATCGCGGTCATGGTCTTCTCGCCGCCGGAGAGCAGATTCACGTTCTGCAGCCGCTTGCCCGGGGGTTGCGCCATGATCTCGATGCCGGCTTCGAGCACGTCTTCGGTTTCGGTCAGCGCGAGGCTCGCCTTCCCGCCGCGGAACAGGCGGGGGAAATTCTCCGAGAAGCGTTTGCTGACCTCCTCGAAGGTCTCGCGGAAGCGCTTGCGGCTGGTGCGGTTGATGCGCGCGACCGCCTCGCGCAGCGAGTCGAGCGTGCCGTCGAGGTCTGCCTTCTGCTCGGAGAGGAAGCGGAAGCGCTCCTGCAGCTCCTCGTGCTCCTCGATCGCGCCGAGATTGACTTCGCCGAGCGCGTGCAGGCGCCGGCGCTGCTCCTCGAGTTCGCGCCGACGCTCCGGCAGCGGCAGCGCCGCGAGTTCGGCGTTCCGGCGTGCTTCCCGCGCGGCGTCGGGCGCGGACTCTTCGTCTTCGTCACCGGGGGCAGCGGCGGACGCCGCGCTCTGCCCCGCGAAGGCCAGCGCGCCCGCCTCGGCCGGCAGCGTGGTTTCGACCGGCGGCGCCAGCTCGAGCGCCTCGAGGGTCGGAGCCTGCCAGCTCGCGAGCTCGACGTCCCACTTCTCGCGCATCGAGCTGTCGAGGTGCGCGAGCTCGAGCTCGAGCTCGCGCAGCGAGAGCTCGACGCCCGCGATCTGCTCGCGCTGGCGCGCGATCTCGCCGCGCAGCAGGCGCACGCGCTCCTCGAGCGCCTGGAGCGCCGCGGAGCTGGTTTCGAAGGCCTCGCGGCGAGCGTCGTGGCTCGCGCGCGCGGCCTCCTCTTCCCGCAGCTTCTCGGCGAGTTGCAGCTCGACCTCGCCGATCTGGCGCGCGAGCTGTTCGCGGCGCTCTTCGGCCGACTGGATCTCCTGCTCGCGACGCGCGATCCAATCGCGCGTCTCGGCCAGCGACGCCTCGAGCCGCGCGCGCGCCTGCTCGAGGCTCGCCCGGCGCTGCTCGCGCCCTGCGTGCTCGACGCGGCACTCGGTCGCGAGCGTCTCGAGACGCTGCGCCTCGCGCCCGGCCGAGCCGATGCGGAGCCCGAGCGCGTCCTGCGCGCGCTGGCGCGCCGCGCGCTCCCCGCGCGCGACCTCGAGCAGCCCCGTCAGCCGCTCGCGCTCGGCCGTCAGGGCATCGAACTCGGCGAGCAGCTCGCTGCGCTCCGCAACGCGACCCTCGTGCACCTCGCCCAGTGCCTTCACGCGCTCGCGCGTGCGCTCGAGATCCTTCTCGTGGTTGGCGACGGCCAGCGCCGCAGTGTGATGCCGATTGCGCAGATTCTCGAGCTCGTCCGTCGCGCGCGTGAGCTGCTGCTCGGCGGCCGCGAGCTCGCGCTGCCCGGCCTCGACGCGCAGCTCGAGCCCTTCGGTTTCGCGCTCGAGCTCGCGGATCTCGCCGACGCGCGCGATCTGCCCGCCGCCTTCGCCAGCGCCGCCGCCGCGCAGCGTGCCATCCGGCGTCCACAGGTCGCCGTCGCGCGTCACGAAGGTCGCCGGCAGGCTGCCGCGGCCATAGACGCGCACCACTTCGTCGAGCGAATCGACGAGCATCACGTGGCCGAAGAGCGTCCGCGCGAGCCCCTCGTAGCCGGGTTGGGCCTTCACACGCTCGAGCAGCGGCCGGCCGAGCGGCACGAAGCCCTGCGGCTGGGCTTCGAGCGGCGGCAGCGCGACGAATACGCCGCGCCCGCGGCCGGCTCGGCGCAGGCTGTCGAGTGCTGCGATCCCTCCGCTCGTATCCTGCACGACGAGCGCCCCCGCGCGATCCGCGAGCACCGCTTCGACCGCGCGCTCGGCGTCGCGCTCGACCGCGAGCACGTCGCGCAGCAGGCCGCGCAGGCCGTGACTCGCCTGCTGCTCGGCGCCGAGCTCGAGCAGATGGCGGGTCGCCTCTCCGAGATCCTCGCGGCGCAGCACGACCTCGCGCAGCGACGCGAGGCGCGCGCGGCGCGTCTCGCGCAGCTCGCGGATCTCGCGAAGTCGCTCGCTGTGCTCGCGCAGCTGCTGCCCCGCAGCCTGATGCGTCTCGAGCGCGTGGCGGTGCAGGCCCATCAGCCGATCGCGCTCGGCCAGCAGATTGCGCAGGCCCTCCTCGAGATCGCGCTGCTCGAGGCCCGCGCGACTGGCTTCGTTCTGGCCGAGTGCCAGGCCCTCGTCCGCATTGCGCATCCGCGCATCGAGCTCGGCGCGGCGATCGTCGATGCTCGCCGCGCGGTCCTCGCTGCGGGCGATGCGCGTCAGTACCTCGACCAGCGCCGCGTTGCTGGTGTCGCGCTCGCGCTCGTGCGCCGCCAGCGCTTCGCGCGCCTCGCGGGCCACGGCCTCGGCGCTTGCCACCGCCTGCGCCTCCCCGGCCAGCGCGCGGTCCATCGCCTCGAGCTCGGCGGCGGCGTCTCCGAACTGGCGCTGCTGTTCGGCGCACTGGATCCCGAGCCGGTCGAGCTCGTGGCGGCGCGAGGCAGCGGTTTCGGCGAGCGTCTCGCGCTCGCGGCGCCCGTACCCGATCTGGCCCTCGGCCTCCTTGATCTCGCTGCGCAGCGCCAGCAGTCCCTCGCTGCCCTGCGAGAGCAGCCGCTCGCTCTCGGCGCGCTCGAGCTGCTGGCGCGCGACTTCGAGCTCGCGTTCCGCGACCTGGGTGTCGAGAGCGGTCTCGCCGTCGCGCAGGGCGACCACGCGCACGCGCCCCGCAGCCAGGCGCGCACTGCGCTGATCGCGCTCCTCGCGCGCGATCGCGAGCTCGAGCACGCGCAGCGTCTCGCGCAAGCGCTTGTAGCGCGCGGCCTTCTTCGCCTGCCGCTCGATCGAATTGATCTGGCGCTTGATCTCGCCGAGCACGTCCGAGACGCGCAGCAGGTTCTGCTCGGTGGACTTGATCTTCGATTCGGCCTCGCGGCGGCGGGCCTTGTACTTGCCGATCCCGGCGGCTTCCTCGATCAGCGAGCGGCGCTCTTCGGGCTTCGCGGAGACGATCTCGGCGATCCGCCCCTGCTCGACGATCGTGTAGCCCTTGGTGCCGATCCCCGTGTCTCGGAAGAAGTCGAGCACGTCGCGCAGGCGGCAGGGCGTGCCGTTCAGCAGGTACTCGGACTCCCCGCTGCGATACAGGCGGCGCGTGACCTGGAGTTCAGAGTACGCGGCGAAGGCCGGCGGGCCGTCGCCGCCGGAGTTGTCGAAGCAGAGCACGACCTCGGCCAGGCCGACCGGGGCGATGCCCTCGGAGCCGCCGAAGATCACGTCGTCCATGTTTCGGCCGCGCAGGCGGCGCGGGGATTGCTCGCCCATCGCCCAGCGGATCGCGTCTACGACGTTGGACTTGCCGCAGCCGTTCGGACCGACGACCCCGGTGATTCCGCGCTCGAAACGCAGGGCCGTCTTGTCGACGAAGGACTTGAACCCGTGGACATCGAGAGATTTGAGCCGCAACTGAGGCCTTCAGCGCGGACAGCAGCCCATTGGGGGGGGTGCCCACGCGGCTAGTAGAACACACGCGATCCGGGGGGTGGCGGAGAGGTACCGCCGGAGCGATGGAAGCGCAAGGCGGATCGCGGCTCAGCTCCCCGCCGCCGCCACCCCGGAGCGCTCCGCGTCGCTCTGGAGCCGGTAGAGCTGCCGGTACAGCCCTTCGCGCGCGATCAACTCGGCGTGGCGCCCCGACTCGACGACGCGGCCGCGATCCAGCACGTAGATCCGGTCGACGTCCTCGATCGTCGAGAGCCGGTGGGCGATCGCGATCGCGGTCACGTCCCGCATCAGCACGTGGATGCCGTCCTGGACCAGCGCCTCGGTCGCGGTGTCGATCGAGCTCGTCGCCTCGTCGAGCACCAGGATGTCCCCGCCGTGGGCGAGCGCGCGCGCGAAGGAGAGCAGCTGGCGCTCGCCCGCCGAGAAGTTGCTGCCGCGCTCCCGCACCGGGGTGTCGAAGCCCTCCGGCAGCGCACAGATGAAGCGGTCGGCGTGCACGGCCCGGGCCGCGCGCAGGACGGCAGCACGGTCGAGCTCCTGCCGGCCGAGCGCGATGTTGTCGGCCACGCTGCCCGAGAACAGGAACACGTCCTGGAGCACCACCGCGAGTCGGCGGTGCAGCTCGACCTGCGGCAGCTCCCGCAGGTCGACGCCGTCGATGCGGATGCAGCCGCGCAGCGGATCGTAGAGCCGCGCGAGCAGGCTGATCACGCTGGTCTTGCCGGCGCCGGTCGGCCCGACCAGGGCGACTTTCTCGCCCGGGGCGACCCGGAACGAGATCCCGCGCAGCACCCATTCTCCGGGTTGATATGCGAACCAGACGTCGTCGAAGACGACCTCGCCGCCGCGCCGGCGCGCCGCGCGGGGCTCGGGAGCGGCCGCTCTTGCGGGGGCCGGGTCGCGGATCGCGGGCTGCGTATCCAGCAGCTGGAAGATGCGCTCGCAGCTCGCCATCGACGACTGCATCACGGAATACTTCTGCGAGAGGTCCCGGAGCGGCAGGAAGAAGCGGCGCATCCAGTCGAAGAACACATACAGCGTCCCGGCGACCGCGATGCCATGCGCCTGCCAGACCACGGCCGCGAGCGTCAGATACTGCGCGAGCTCGACCGAGGTGAAGAGCGCGGCGTCGTAGCGGATCGACATCAACCAGGCGTCGCGATGGGAGGCATTCATCGCGTCGAAGTCGTCGAAGTTGCGGCGCTCGCGCCCGAAGAGCTGCACCACCTTCATGCCGGTGATGTTCTCCTGCACGTAGGCATTGATGCGCGCGATCCGCACCCGCACCATCCGGAACGCCTCGCGGACCTTGAGGCGGAACAGCAGCGCCGCGACCGCGAGCACCGGCACCACCAGGAAGGCCGTCAGCGCGAGCTTTGCATCGAGCGCGAAGAGCAGGGCTGCGAAAAGTCCCATCTTGGCCAGGTCGCGAGCGAGCGCGACGAATCCGGCGCTGAACATCTCGGCCACGTTCTCGATGTCGTTGGTCGCGCGGGTCACCAGGCGTCCGACCGGGTAGTGGTCGAAGAAGCCCATGTGCAGCGACTGGATGTGGTCGAAGACGCGGCTGCGGAGGTCGCGCATCGCCGCCTGGCCGGTCTTCCCCATCACCCAGCTGTCGAGGTACTGGAGCCAGGCGCTCGCCAGCACCATGCCGAGGTACAGCAGCCCGAGCCAGGCGAGCGGCGAGAAGGCCCCTGGCCCGCGCATCAGCGCCGCGAGCCAGCCCGGACCCGCGGCTGCCTGCGTGCCGCCGAAGACGGCGTCGATGCCGTGCTTCACGATCCACGCCGGCGCGAGCTCCGCGACCGAGAGCGGTACGAAGAGCAGCAGATTCAGGACGACATAGCGCCGGTAGGGCGCGATGAAGGGCCACAGGCGCGAGAGCAGCCGCAGGTCGTAGGCGCGCCCCAGCGCCTCTTCCTCGAAGACGGCCGCCTGGGAGCCGCTGCGGACCGCTGCGGCCTGGGCGCTCACGGCGCGGCCTCCGCCGCCGCTGCGGGCGCGATCGGCACGGCCCCCTGCGCCTCGTCCTGCTCTTCCTCCTCACGCGCGAGCCGCGAGTAGAGGCCGCGCGCACGCAGCAGCTCCTCGTGCGTGCCGCGCTCCACGATGCGCCCGCGGTCGAGCACCAGGATCTGGTCTGCATTGCGGACCGCGGAGACGTGGTGGGAGATCGCGATCACGGTGCGGCCGCGGAATACCTCGTCGAGCTCGCGTTGGATCGCGGCCTGGGTGCCCGCATCGACTGCCGAGAGCGTGTCGTCGAGGATCAAGATGCTCGGCTGCAGCAGCAGCGCGCGGGCCAGCGCCGCGCGCTGGCGCTGGCCGCCCGAGAGCATGATGCCGCGCTCGCCGACGATGGTGTCGATGCCCTGCGGAAGCTCTGCGAGATCGCCCGCGAGCTGCGCGCGGCGCAGGGCCTGCGCGATGGCTTCGGCGCTCGCGTCGGGCTGCCCGAACGCGATGTTCTCGCCGAGTGTCAGCGAGAACAGGAATGCGTCCTGAGGCACCATCGCGATGCCGCGGCGCAGCCGCTCGAGCGGGATCTGGTTCACGTCGACGCCGTCGATGAATAGCTCGGCCGGCGGCACTTCGAGCACGCGCGGAATCAGATTCGCGAGCGTCGTCTTGCCGCTCCCGATCGGACCGACGACCCCGAGCGTGCTGCCGGCCGGAACGCGCAGCGAAATTCCGTGGAGCGCGGGGCGGTCCTCCGCGCCGGGATACGCGAAGTGCAGATTGCGAAATTCGATTTCACCGCGGATCGGGACCGGGGCTGCGTGCGTCTCAGCGGCGTCCCGGATGCTCGGGACGAAGCACAAGAGCTCCTCGATGCGCTGCATCGCCGCGGCTCCGCGCTGCACCAGCGCGACGACCCAGCCGAGCAGGAAGGTCGGCCAGCTGATCTCGTAGACCAGCATCGCAAACGCGAAGAAGCGCGCGACGTCGAGGCGGCCTTCCGCGAGCGCCGCGCCGCCGGCGACCAGGATCGCGAGCATCGACGCACCGGGCAGCAGCGCCGTGACCGCGGGCATCGCGGAGTTCGCGCGCACGTTGCCGAGCTGGCGGCGGTACAGCTCCTGGTTCACGGCCTGGAATCGCTGCACTGCTACCGGCTCCATGCCGTAGGCCTTGACGACCGCGATCCCGGCGATGCTCTCCTGCAGCTGATTCGAGAGCTGCCCGAGGCCCTCCTGTGTCAGCAGGCTCCAGTGGTGGATGGCCCGGCCGAAGACGCGCGCGATCACGATGAAGAGCGGATACGGGAGCAGCACGAGCAGCGCGAGCTGCCAGTCGATCCGGAACATCGCGATCAGACTGCCGATGTAGATCAGCGGCGTCTGCACGACGTTCAGCAGTCCGACGCCGAGCAGCGTGCGCACCGCGTTCACGTCGTTGACGCAGCGGCTCATCAGATCGCCGGTGCGCCAGCTGCCGTAGAAGGACTGCGGGAGCTGCTGGAGCTTTCCGAACAGGTCGTTGCGCAGCTCGTACTCGACCTGGCGCGCGGCGTTGAAGATCAGCGTCCGCGAGTAGAAGCGCAGCAATGCGCGCAGCAGCGAGACCGCGACCAGCAGCGAGACGCGGCTGCGGAGCTCCGCCTCGGGCAGCCCCCGTGCTACGGCCTCGACCGCCCAACCGACCGAGAGCGGCACCGCGACCGTGAGACCGGCGTAGCCGATCGCAGTGACGAGCCACAGCCCGTAGAGCGGGAGGTTGTGCCTCGCGTAGCTCCACAGGCGCCGCAGCGCGGCGCGCACTGCGGGCGTTGCTGAGGCCGGGGGAATACCTAACGCCGCAGCCACGCCGCGATCCTCTCGCGATCGATGCCGAGGCGCCACGCGGCAGCCGCGAGCGTATGCCGCAGCGCGGTGCGCCAGACCCCTGCTGCCCGATACCGCCGCGCGGAGGTCCGCGCCTCGAGCGGGAGCCTCGCGAGCCTGCCGCGGCGCCTGATCTCCCTCACCAGGTCGAGGTCCTCCATCACAGGCACCTGAGGGACACCACCCGCCTCACGCAGCACGCTCCTGCGCGCGAAGAGCGCCTGATCGCCGTAGGGCAATCCGAGCAGCGCCGCGCGCAGCCGCGCACCCCACTCGATCAGCCGCAGCGCGGGGCTGCGCTCGTCGAAGCGCAGTCGGAACGCGCCGCCGGACACGCGCGGATCCGAGAGCGAACGGGCCACGGCCTCTGCGTAGCCAGCGGGCAGGCGCGTATCCGCGTGCAGGAACAACACCGCGTCGCCGCTGCTGGCCTCGAGCCCCGCGGCGAGCTGTCGCGCGCGCCCGCGGCCGGCCTGCAGCACGCGCGCACCCGCCGCACGCGCTCGCGCCACCGTGGCGTCCCGGCTGCCGCCGTCCACGACCAGAACCTCCACCTCGGGGGCGTGCGCGCTCGCGACCGCAGCGCCGATGCCGGCTTCCTCCTCGAGGGCCGGAATCACCACCGACAAGCGCACCCGCCGACGATAGCACCCGCCAAACGGGCGACGTTGACAGTCCCTGCGCCCCTCCCTATTCCTCGTCCCGTGACACCCGCTGACAGCCCTCCGTCGCCGCCGCGAAAGCCGGCCTCGCGCAACCGCGCAGCGGGCTCCTCGGAGCCGGATCCCGCCGCTCCCGGCGCGGCCAGCGCGCCGCTCTACCGCTCGAGCGGCGTCGACCTCGACAGCGACGAAGGACTCGTCTCCGACATCGCCGAGATCACGCGCTCCACGCTGCGCCCCGAGGTGCTGTCTTCGATCGGCGGCTTCGCGGGCCTCTTCAAGGCCCCGGAGCGCTACAAGAATCCGATCTTCGTCGCCTCGACCGATGGCGTCGGCACCAAGCTCAGGCTCGCCGCGCAGCTCGGGCGCTACGACACCGTCGGCATCGACTGCGTCGCGATGGTGGTGAACGACATGATCGTCCAGGGCGCCGAGCCGATCGTGTTCCTCGACTACATCGCGATGGACAGCCTGGATCCCGAGACGGTCCGCCAGGCGCTGCGCGGCATCGCCGAGGGCTGCCGCCGCGCGGGCTGCGCGCTGCTCGGCGGCGAGAGCGCCAGCATGCCGGGCGTGTATCCGAAGGGCGAGATCGAGCTCGTCGGCTTCGGCGTCGGGATCGTCGAGCGGGAGCTCGTGATCGACGGCTCGGGCGTGTCGCAGGGCGATTGGATCCTCGGCATCGCGTCGAGCGGCTTCCACAGCAACGGCTACTCGCTGGTTCGCTCGGTCGTGGATGCAGCCGTCGCCGCGGGCCGCGTCGAGCTGCGCGCCGACCACCCCGCACTGAACGGCTCGCTCGCAGCCGCCCTGCTCGCGCCGACGCGCATCTACGTCAAGCCGATCCTGCACCTGCTGCGCGAGTTCACGCTGAAGGGCATGGTCCACGTGACCGGAGGTGGTTTCCCGGGCAACGTGCCGCGCGTGCTGCCGAAGAGCGTGCGCGCGCGCATCGACCCGCTCGCCTGGCCGAGGCCGCCGGTCTTCGCACTGGTCCAGGAGCTCGGCGGAATTCCCGAGGCCGAGATGCTGCGCGTCTTCAACTGCGGCATCGGGATGCTGCTGATCGTGCGGCGCGAGCAGGCGCGCGACGTGATCGAACGCCTGCAGGCACTGGGAGAACGGGCCTACGTGGTAGGCGAAATCGAGGCCAAGAGCCCGGACGACGCACCCCTGCTGCTCGACCCGGGATGCCAGCCCGGTTGATCTGCCCCGAAATGCGCGGCCTGCCCGCGATCCGTGGAAGCGATGCGCAGCGCACGCGCCGCTGGGACGCCGTCATCCTCGGTTCCGCCGTGCCGGGTCTGATCGCCGGGATCCTGCTCGGGCGGCACGGCCACAGAGTGCTCGTACTCGAGGAAGCGGCCGACGCTCCGACCTTCCCCGGACTGCGCGAGCCCTTCTTCACGACCCCGGCCGTCGCCGAAGAGCCGCTCGGCGCCTGCCTCCGCACGCTCGGCATTCCTCTGATCGACCAGCGCCGCATCCAGAGCCATCCGGTCGCGTTCCAGCTGGTACTGCCGGAAGCACGCATCGACATCGGGACCACGGGCGCGACCAGCGAGGAGCTCGCGGGCTGGGGCCTCGCGCCCTCCGCACAGACCCAGCCGCGGCTCGAAGCGATCGCGGCGGCGAGCGCGGCGGCGCGCGATGCGCTGCTGTCCCACCCGATCGTCGCGCCGGGTTGGCGCGGAGTCGTCGATGCGCTGCGCGCCGGCGGCAGCCGCGCGCACGCGCGGGTCGCGGGCGCAGCGCCCGCGTCGCCGCTGCTCAGCGAAGCGCCGGCGGGACTTTCCGCGCCACTCGCGCTCGCGCTCGAGGCCTGCGTCGGAGCGCTCGCACAAGGCTGTGAAGCGGTCTCCACCGACGCGCTTCCGGCAGCGGCGCGCACGCGCCTGCTCGGCGCCGCGCTGGGCGGCGCGGGGCGCTTCGAGGGCAACCTGCCGCGCTTCCGCGAGCTGTTGCGCAGGCGGCTCCAGGCGCTCTACGGAGAGATCCGGCCCCTGCGCGGTCGCTTCGAGCTGGTCCGCGTGTCGGGCCAGCCCGGAGTCGCGCTGTCGGAACGGCGCGAGGTCTGCGTCGGGCGCGCGCTGATCCTGAATGCGCCCGAGCACGCGCTCACGCGCAATCTCGAGCCGGGATCGGAGGCCGGCCTGCTCGACCCGCGCGCGCCGCGGCAGCGCCGCGTCGCGCTGCACTGGAGCGCCCCGCGCGACCTGCTGCCCGAGGGCATGGCGCCGCGCGTAGCGCTGCTGCGCGATGTGTCGCGGCCTCCGCGCGGCGCGAATCTCGTCACGCTCCAGTACTTCGAGCGGCGCAGCGACCGCGAGCGCGTCGACCTCGTCGCCGCCTCGGTGACCGCTGCGGATGCCAGCGATCTGCGCGCCGCCGCGACCGAGATCGGGACCGAGGTCCAGAAGCTGCTGCCCTTCTTCGAAGGACGCCTCCGGCGCGAGTCTGCGGCGCCGCCCCAGTGGGACTGCGACGATTGGCTGCCGCAGGCTCCGCACTCCGCCCCGGGGAGCTGGCCCGCGCCGATCGAGATCCGGCGCTCACGTCGGCCGCTCGTCTACACGCTCGCGCGCGGCGAGCTCGCCTGCCTCGGCTTCGAGGGCGACCTGCTGCTCGGCTGGCGCGCGGGCTCCGCGATCGCCGCCGATCTGGCGTAGCGTCGCGCGCGATGGCAGCTCGATCGGACCCGGCCGCAGCGCCTGGCACGGTCTCGCAGCGCTCACCGGCGCTGCGCCTGCTGGGCCTGATGCGGCCCTACCTCGGGCTCGTATTGCTCGCCGCGGCCCTCTCGGCCTGCTACAGCGGCAGCCGTTTTTTGCGCGCCTGGCTCGCGAAGCCGCTGCTCGACGAGGTCCTGGTGCCGCACGGCGCGAGCGCCTCGCCCGCCAGCGCGACCCAGCGCTGGATCGGCCTCGGGCCCTTCGCCGCGGAGCACGAACCGCAGCGCGCCTCCGATCCGCCTGCACAGGCCCTTCGCGACCGCCGCGCGGACTCGCAGCACCTGCTCGCGCGCGCACGCGAGTTCGGCGCGGTGATCGGCACGTTGATCGTCGTGATGCCGCTGATCTTCTTCGCGCACGAGTACGCGATCGCGTATGCGCTGGGACGCGTACAGGTGGACCTGAAGCGCGCGATCGCCGAGAAGCTGCTCGCGCTGCCGTTGCGCTTCCACCACGAGCACCGCCGCGGCGACGTGCTCTCGCGCGCGGTCGTGGACGCCGGCGTGGCCCACGGCGCGCTCGACCTCGTGTTCGGCGAATTCATCCAGGCGCTGCTCGGCGTGCTGGTCGGAGCCGCGTTCCTGGTCGCGATCTCGTGGCAGCTGGCACTCGCCGGATTCCTGATCGCGCCGATCCTGGTCGGCACGATTTCGGCCTTCACGAAGCGCATCCGCCGCACCGCGCGCCGGCGCCAGGAAAAGCTCGCCGACGTGAACCAGCGCCTGCTCGAGATTCTCGAGGGCATCAAGGTGATTCGAGCCTTCCGCGCCGAAGCACTCGAAGCGGAAGCGTTCCGGCAGGAGACCGAGACCCTGTTCCGCCGCACGCTGCGGGTGGCCGCGAACCGCATCGGCGCGCGCAGCCTGGTCGAGCTGCTGAACTTCGCCGCGGCCGCTGCGGTCATGGGCCTGGGCCTGTTCGTGCTCCTCGACGGGCGGCTGCAGCTCTCCACCGGCGACCTCGCGGCCTTCGCGGCGGTGCTCTTCACGACCTACGCCCCGACCCGCACCCTCGCCCGCGGCTGGGTCCGCTTCCTCGACGCGCTGCCGGCCGCGGAGCGCTACTTCGAGGTGCTCGACGCGGAGGAAGTCCCCGCCGATCCTGCGGGCGCGCTGCCGATCAGCGGGATCCGGCGCGAGGTGCGGCTCGTCGACCTCTGCTTCAGCTACGGGCGCGAGCCTGTGCTCGATCGGCTGTCGCTCACGATCCGCGCCGGCGAGGTCGTCGCACTCGTCGGGCGCACCGGTGCGGGCAAGACGACCGTGGCCGACCTGCTGTTGCGGCTCCAGGATCCGGATCACGGGCAGATCGAGGTCGACGGCGTCGACCTGCGGCAGATCGCGCGCAGCCAGTGGCTCGATCAGCTCGCGGTCGTCGGGCAGGAGCCCTTCCTCTTCGACGCCAGCATTCGCGCGAATATCGCCTACGGTCGGCCCGGAGCCAGCGAAGCCGAGATCGCCGCGGCCGCGCGCGCGGCCTACGTCGACGAGTTCGTGGAAAAGCTGCCTCGCGGCCTCGACACGCGCGTCGGCGCGATGGGCTCGCAGCTCTCGGGCGGGCAGCGCCAGCGCGTCACGATCGCGCGCGCGATCCTGCGCGACCCCGCGCTGCTGATCCTCGACGAAGCCACCAGCTCGCTCGACTCGAAGAGCGAAGCCGCCATCCAGCACGCGATGGATGCGCTGCTCGAGCGCGGCCACAGCGTGCTGCTGATCGCGCACCGCCTGGCGAGCGTTCGCCGCGCCGACCGGATCGCGGTGCTCGAGGGGGGACGCGTGACCCAGATCGGAAGCCACGAGGAGCTGCTGGCCCAGCCGGGGCTGTATCGGGAGCTCGTGGAGCTGCAGTCCCATGCTGCGCAGGGGCAGCCCGGCGATCTCGCAGCGGCTGCCGGCTCGACCTAGCGGGTTGACTTCGTTCGCCTGCGGCTCACTGCGCGGGGCAAGGCCCCTTGCGGCCGAACCGAGCGAACGCTTCGCGGTAGAGCGCGCCTACCTCGAGCGCCTGGCGCATCGGATCGAAGAGCTGCTCGGCGCGCGCCCGCGCGGCGGCGCCCATCGCGCGGCGGCGATCCGGATCCGAGAGCAGCGCGAAGAAGGCCTCGGCGAGGGCCTCGGGGCTCTCGTCCGCGACCAGGCCGGTGCGGCCCGGATCGACGATCTCGGGCAGTGCGCCGCGGCGCGTCACGACGGCCGGCAGCCCGCTGGCCTGGGCCTCGAGCAGCGCGCGGCAGCTGCCATCGGAGCCGGGCACCAGCAGCGTGAAGACGTCGAGACAGCGCAGCACGTCCGGATAGTCCTCCCCGCGATAGCCCGCGAAGACGACCTGCTCCTGCACCCCGTGGCGCTCGGCCGGGCGGCGCAGCGCAGTCTCGAAATGCGTGCCGCGCCCGAGCACCACGAGGCGCGCGCGCGGCTCGCGCCGCACGAGCTGCGCGAGTGCCCCGATCAGGAGCTCGAAGCGGCGATGGCGCTGCACGCGTGCGGCGATCCCGATCACGCGGTGATCCTCACGCAGCCCGAGCGCCGCGCGCAGCGCCGGCGGCGGCGGCGGGCCGGGCCGAAAACGCTCGAGGTCGACCGCACCGAAGGCGCCGCGCACGGGGCCTCGAAGTCCGACTTCCGAGTTGCGCCGCGCGGTCTCGGGAGACACGCACCAGAGCCCGTCGGTGGCCGTGCGGAACAGCCAGCGCGCCCACGGCGTGCGCGGCAGCGGGGCCGCATCCGGAAAGCTGCGCACGATGCGGCAGAGGCCGCGCGCGCGCCGCGCGCCGGCCGCGCGCACCGCGAGCAGGTGGTCGCGCGTGTGCCAGCTGTGGAGCACGTCGTAGCCGCGCGCCTCGACCCGCGCCGCGAGCCGCACGGAATCGGCGGTATCGCGCCACCAGATCACACCGCGCGCGCGCTCGAGCTCGAGCGCTGGCGGGAGCCCCGCGCGCTCGGCGCGCAGCCACAGGCCGTCGTCCTCGCCGCTCGGCAGCCGCGGGCACGCGAGCTCCACCTCGTGCCCGAGCGCGCGCTGCGCGAGCGCCAGCTCGAGCAGCGGCGCGGAGGGGCCGGTCCACTTCCAGTCGCTGCTGAGCTGCAGGATGCGCACGCGCGGAAACGGACTCCTCAGTCGCAGCAGGGCCGGCGCGCGAGCGCGCTCAGGGCGCGCAGCTCCACTCGAGCGCGGCCACTTCGGCCTTCTTGTGCACGCCGAGCTGCACCAGCTCCCCGCGGTGGCAGACGCGCGCGCGCGGGTGCGCCGGCGGACTGCTCGCGGCCTGGATCACGTCGCCGATCATCACCAGCGGCGCTTCGCTCTGCGAGTCCACGACGAGCATCTCGCAGTCCGGCTCCGCGCACTGGAGGCTGTAGCTGTTCGAGGTCAGCGTGATCGGGTAGTCGGCCCCGGCGTCCTCGACGATGAAGCGCCCGCGCTTCAGCTCCATGTGGCTGTGCTCGATGTGGACCTGATGATGCGCCTCCCAGCGTTTCGCCGGATTGCCGCCAGAGCGCAGATGGAACGCGATGAAGCTCATGCCTCCCGTGATGCCGGGGGCCAGGCTCCCCACATAACATCCATCGCAGGTGAGCGAGCCGTTGCGGATCTCGAAGCCCTTGGCGCGGGCCGTGACCTCCACCGTCTCGAGCCGGCCCGCGACGGCCTGCCCCGAATCCTGGTAATAGCCGATCGTGACGTTCGAGAGCGAGACGCGGTCGAGCACGACGAAATCGGCCTGATCCCCGCGATTCCTGCCGGTCACGTAGACCCCGAACTCGGGACCATCGATCACGAGGTTGCGCAGCTCGACGAAATGGGAAAGCGCCGACTTGCTGTTGTCCGCCGAGATGCGGATGCCGACGGCGGCGTTCTCGGCGTCGAGCGTGAGGTCGCGAAGGCTCAGAAAGCTCGCGCCGCAGGCATCGATGACGATGCCGCCCTGCGGCCCCTGCCACTCCAGCGTCGTGCCGCCGGTTGCGAAGCGGGGGCTGGTCGCCACGAGACCCGCGCTGCGACCCTCGAGCGTGACCGAGTTGCGCACCGTGGCCGTCGTGCAGCCGCCGAGCCGGAGCGTCTCGGTCAGCGCGAAGGTTCCGGCGCCGAGTTCCACCTTGCAGCCGGAGTCCGGGCGGTAGCCCGGAGGGCCGCACTGCTCGAGGATCAGCGCGTTGAGGTCGAGCGGCGTCGCCTGGCCCGAGGCCTCACGCGTCAGCCACGCCAATGCGGCCGCGAGTCCGAGCGCCGCGAGAATTGGTGCGCGCGCGCAGCGCGCGAAGCGAAGTCCGAGCATGCGCCCCCCCCGAAGCGACCCGCCGACCCGCAGCACAGCCTAGCTCGATGAACTGCGTTCGCCTTCGGCTCACTGCGCGGGGCAAGGCCCCTTGCGGATTGACTTCGTTCGCCTTCGGCTCACTGCGCGGGGCAAGGCCCCTTGCGGATGACCTGCGTTCGCTCGCGGCCCAGCGCGTGGGCAGGAGCCGAGCGAAGCCCCAAGGGGCGCTGCAGCACGCCGACTGCAGCGGCTCGCATGCCGATTGCGAAGGCGCTCGGATACCCTGCCGCCCCGATGCGGGCACGAGCCGGAGGCTTCTTGCGACGGCTGCTCGCAGCCAGCGCGGCGCTCGGTGCGAGCGTGCTGCTCACGGCGGGTTTGCTCGAAATCGCGCTGCGCTTCGCCCAGTTCGCGGGCGTGTTCCGATCCCAGGAGCGACTCACCGAAGGGCAGCCCTTCTACCAGGACTCGAACCGCTTCTGGGGCGTGTGGCACCCGCCGGATGCCCGCTTCGTCGCTCGTGCGGACTGCTTCGAGGAGGTCTACGAGAGCAACTCCTGGGGAGCGCGGGACCGCGAGCGATCGCTCCGCTCGCAGGCAGCGCGCGTGGTGGTGCTCGGCGACTCCTTCGTCGAGGGCGTGGGCTCTGCGTTCGGCCGGCGCATGACGGACCTGCTCGAAGCGCAGAGCGGTGTGGAGCAGCTGAATTTCGGCAGCGCGGGCGGCTTCAGCTCGGTGCAGGAGTGGCTGCTGTACCGGGAGCTCGCAGCGCGCTTCGACCACGACCTCGTGCTGGTGTTCCATTTTCCGAACAACGACTTCCTCGAAAACGACCCCGAGCGCGGTTGGGACGCGGATCGCTATCGACCCTTTCTCGAGCGCGCGTCGGACGGGAGCTTCGAGCTCCGATATCGCGTCGACTTCGATGCGGCGCGCGCGCGCGATCGCGCGCAGCTGTGGTGGAACCGCTGGTACAACGCGTCCTTCGTCTACCGCTTCGGATCCTGGCTCGGGGGACAGCTCGCAGTTCGGCGCGCACTCGCAAAGGGAGAGACCACCGCATCCGGTTACGTGGGTTATGTGAACTACAGCGAGTCGGACCTCGAGCGGCTCTTCCACAGCTACCGCCTGCTGCGCGACGCCGCCGCTGGCCGCGAGCTGCTGATCTTCTCGCTGCCGCGGCTCTCCGAGCTCGAATACGCGCGCTCGCACGACGTCTCCCTGGCGCTGCCGAAGCGCCTCGCAGCCTTCGCCGCGCAGGAGACGGGGATCCGCTACCTCGACCTGCTGCCGGGCTTCCTCGCGGCTGCGAAGTCGAGCGGCCGCGCCCTCGGCGACTACTTCATCCCCTGCGACGGCCACTGGACGGAGCTGGGAAACCAGCTGGCCGCGGAGCTCGTGCTCCCGAAGGTCCTCGAGGGACTGCAACGCCGCAGGCAGCGCTGAGCCGCGACGCGGCTCAGCCGAGCGGGCTGATACCCTGCAGCCGGCTGGTGCCCGCTTCGCTCCCGTTTCGCCCTCAGCTGCGCGGGCGCGAGCACCGATAACGCAGCGGAGGGGGAAGGATCCATGGGCCTCGGGAATCGCATCGTCGCGTGGGCGATCGCGATCGGACTCGGAATCGCGACCCTGATCGGAGCGATCTCGATTCCGGACCCCCCGAAGCCCAACGCCCTCGTCCTGATGCTGTTGTGGATCAACCTCGCGCTGATCCTCATAGGCCTCGGCAGCGAGCTGGGTCGCCGACCCTACTCGCTGCACCTGATGCATCTGATCTCGCTGTTCCTGTTCCTCGGCGCCGCTTCCCTGCTCCAATACACCGCCGGGCGCTTTGGCGTCGCCGGCCCGATCGCGGCGGTTCGCGCGCAGGTGCTGCCGGCCGTCGCAACGACCACTCTGTGGGTCGTCGGGTATCTCAGCGCGTACGAGCTCCGGCGCCTGATGCTGCAGGGCCCCGGCCGGATCCCGAAGGCGCGGTTCCTGACAAGGCCGATCACGCTGCCGCGGGCGTTCCTGATCACCGGACTCGGCTTCCTCGGCCTGATCTACCTCGCGGCGGCAGGACTGCTCGGAGTCGGCACGCGCGGGGCCGCGGAGGCGGCGATCGCGGATTTCTCGATCGGCGCTGGCGCCGGAAACCTGACGGGCACCTTCTACATCATCAACTACAACCTCGCGCGCGCGCTGCCACCGCTCGCGCTGCTCTCGGCGCTGCTCGTGCTGCTGCGCGATCCGCGCAGCCGCAGCCTCGCGCTGCTCCCCTTCGTCGCGGCGGTCGGAGTCGGAACGCTCGCGGTCAACAATCCCTTCGCGGCCTCCCGCATGTTCTTCACCTGCTCCCTGATCGGCTTCTCGGCGCCCTTTTTCCTGCGGCGATTCAAGACCGGATGGCTGATCGTCGCCTCGATCCTCGGAGGTCTGGCCTTCCTGCCAGCGCTCAGCGCGAGCCGGAACACGCTCGACCTGAACGAGTTCCGCAACTACTTCGAGCTGATGTCCCCGTTGGACTACCTGTCCAAGAACTCCGACGTCGACTCGCTCGGCATGACCGCGCTGTGCCAGAAGTGGATCGATCGCTTCGGACACCGCTGGGGCCTGCAGATTCTCGGAGCCCTGTTCTGCTGGGTGCCGCGCGCGATCTGGCCCAGCAAGCCGGTCGCGACCGGCGGCATGGTGACCGAAGACCTCGGTTTCGATTTCACGAACCTCTCGCCGCCGATTCCGGCCGAGGCTCTCGTGGACTTCGGCCTGCCGGGCGTGCCGATCCTCGCCGCGATCTTCGGCCTGATCCTCGCGCGGCTGGACGCGATCTACTGGTCTCCCGGCCGGCTCGGGATCGCCGCGACGCATCGCATCATCGACGCGATCTACCCGTTCTGGCTGGTCTGCATCGTGTTCTTCACCCGCGGCGACCTCTTCGCGTCGGTCACCTTCACGATCGGGTTCACGGTGTGGATCCTGCCGCTAGGCCTGCGCCTGCTGCCCGCGGGCCGGCGTCCGAGCGCGGTCGCCGCTGTGCCCGCCGGAGAAACGCTGCGGGCGGGCCTGCGCACGCGGGGCTTCTAGCCCGCCGCCCGCAGCCAGCGCCGCGCGCTTCAGGGCGCGCTCGGCGCCGCTGCCCGCGGGCGAGCGGCGCGAATGCGCTCGGCGATCGCCGGAGCGAGCCGTTTCGCGACCAGGGCGTGGCCGAGCGGGTTCAGGTGGCTGTCGTTTGTGTAGTGCAGCTCCGGCTGCTCGAGGTCGTCGGCGATTTCGAAAGCCGTGACGCCTGGGGAAACGAAATCGCGCGGGTCGAGATCCGGCCAGAACAGCGGGATCACGAGATACAGCAGCTCTGCCCCGTGCTGCCGCACCTCGGAAGCGAGCGCGCGCAGGATCGCC
>CAYTJA010000099.1:0-38998 GCA_964437835.1 uncultured Spirochaetales bacterium | reverse complement strand
CGGATCGTGCCAGGGCAGCACGACCACCATCGTGCCCATCTCGACCCGTTCGGTACAGCCGGCGAAGTAGCTGAGCAGCTGCAGCACGTCCGTCACCATCGTGTAGGGGGTGAAGTGGTGCTCCACGCTCCAGATCGAGTCGAAGCCCAGCGGCTCGATCAGCTTGCCCAGCGCCAGCTCCTCCGCGTAGATCTGAGCGTCGTGGATGCGCGGCGGGACGATCTCGCCGCCCTGCTCGATCGCCTCGAAGCGATCCCAGTCGCTGTAGTTCTGCATGAACAGCGAGACGCCGATCTTCATCGATGCTCCCATGCCGCCGGGCGCGTGCATCCTATCAGGGCGGCCCCGATCGCGGCGTGGGCGTTTCCGAGGCGACCCGCAGCAGCATCTCGGCCACCGCCTTGGGCTCGGAGATCATCAGGTCGTGGCCCGTGTCGATGTCCCAGACGCGGCCGGCAGCGCGCGCCGGCCCCATGCGCACCGGGTCACGCGTGCGCAGCGTCGAGGTGCAGACGATGTGGGTTTGCGGGATGTCCCGGAGCGCCAACTCGTTCGTGAGCTGCAGCGGTTGCTCGAAGCACTTCCAGGGATGAGGGGAGAGCCGCTGCTCCATCCAGGCGATGTCATCAGGGTCGGTCACGCCGTAGTGAGGCATCGGTTCGGTCCCCGGGAAGAGCACGAGCTCGACGCCGTCGATCACGCGAGCCTGGCTGCGTGCGGCCTTCATCAGCGGAGCGGCGAGCTCGGCGAGAGACTCGCCGTTCACCGGCGTGGCGGCGTCCAGGTAGACGATGTGACCGATCCGGTCCGGCGCGCGATCGGCGACGCCGGTGATGACCATCCCGCCATAGCTGTGCCCGACCAGGATCACGTGGTGCAGGTCTTCGCAGTGCAGTACCGCGAGGACGTCACGGATGTGCAGGTCCAGATCGATGTCGGCGCGAAGCAGGTGCGCCCGCTCACCGACGCCGGTCAGCGTCGGCGTGTACACCTCGTGCCCGGCGGACCGCAGGATTCTTGCGACCCGCTGGTAACACCATCCGCCGTGCGCTCCGCCGTGTACCAGGACGTACATAGCCATGCTGATCCTCCCTTTGCGAGAAATGTGGGTGATGCGTGTCGGCGAACTCCAGCGCGCCGTGGTGAATCGCTGAGCTCGGGCGAGCGCGATGAGGAAGGATCCCCGTCATCTCCGCTCGTCGAAGGCCTCGGCAGCATCGAAGGCCGACGAGACGACAGCGACATAGTGTTGGAAGAAGAGCTCGCGCTGCGTCGAATCCGTGACGACCATCGGACGGTTCTCACGCACCGCGAGCAGCACCATCTCCGCGACTTCTTCGGGCGGGCGGAAGTGGATTTTCTGCGTCTGCACGAAGCCCTCGGGTCTCTTCATGGGTCTTTCGAGAGGCCCTCCGAACCGCGCAGGCCGATAGCGAGGTGTTTCATGGATCCGGGTGGCGACACCGCCCGGGCAGAGGACCGTGCAGCCGATGCCGAACTCCGACAGCTCGGCGCGCAGGTTCAGCATCATCGCGATCACCCCGGCTTTTGCGGCGGTGTATGGCGCGTGATGGGGCAACAAGGATGGAATCAGCCCCACCACGGAGGCGGTGGCCACCACATGGCCGGCTCGCTGCGCGAGCATGTCCGGAAGGAATGCCTGGAGGCAATTGGACACGCCAAACAGATTGACCTGGGTGATCCAGTCGAAATCGTCATCCGACAAATCGGTCAGGCGCTCTACCGAGGCCGCACCGGCGTTGGCGAATAGCAGTGAGATCGCTCCGAACGCCGCATTCGCCACGGCTTTCATGTTTCGAACCGACGCGCGGTCGGAAACATCGCAGACAACGGGCAATGCAGACCCACCGGCGCTGCGGATCTCGCGCGCCACCGATTGCGCGTTCTCCTGCAGGATGTCCGCAACCACGATCGAGGCGCCTTTTTCCGCCAGCGCCTTGGCCAACGCGCGGCCAATGCCGCTGCCGCCTCCGCTGACGACTGCTGCCATTCCGCCGGTCTCAGTCATCCGTCACTCTCCCTTGGCGTGATTCTGAGGGCCTCGACTCTTGCCCAAAGCCAGCGCGATCCTCATGGTATCCTCGGCAACACACGAGCAGTTCGCAGCGTGAGGGCGGATGCGATGGGACTATTGGATGGCAAGGTGGCGGTGATCACGGGTGCTGGATCCGGCATGGCGAAGGCATCGACGAAGGTGTTCGTGCGCGAAGGGGCTCGCGTGGTGGCGGCGGACATCAGCGGAAAGGAGCAGGACACCGCGGCCGAAGTCGGTGACGCCGTGATTCCCTTTCACTGCGACGTGACCCAGGAGGCCGACGTCGCCGCGCTGATCGCAAAGGCCGTGACGGCATTCGGACGCGTCGACGCGGTCCTGAACGTGGCCGGCATCGGCAGAGGCGGATTGATCGCCGACGTGACGATGGAGGACTACGACAAGACCCTGGACGTGGACCTTCGCGGCGTCCTGCTCGGGATGAAGTACGGCATCCGGGCCATGCTGGAGACCGGTGGGGGCGTGATCCTCAACTGGTCGTCGGTCGGCGGCCTCAACGCGTCGCCGATTGGCACCAGCGTCTACTCGGCTGCCAAGGCCGGCGTCATCGCCGTCACCAAGGCGGCGGCCATCGAGTACGGGTCGAAAGGCATTCGCGCCAACGCGATCTGCCCGGGTTTCATCCAGAGCGAGATCATGGGCGCCCGGGGCGCGAAGCACTTCCCGGAGATGCTCCAGAAGGCCGCGCTCCTGCGCGCCGGAGCGCCCGGGGAGGTCGCCGAGGTCGCGGCGTTTCTCGCCTCGGACCGCGCATCGTTCGTGACCGGTGTCGCGATTCCCGTCGACGGCGGCTGGTCGGCCCGGCTTGCCTGACACTTCGCTGCGCCAGGCGCTAGCGAAGCGGCGGGTGCTCGATGCCTGCGTCGACCGCCGAACGCGGACGCGTAATGGCCTTGCGGAGGCGAATCTCGACGCGCGACCTACCGGCGCCTCGGGGCGACCCGCTCGGGTCGGAGCTCCCGATCGAGGTCGCCATCGAGTGCGTATTCGAATAGGAACTTGCCGGACAGAGCGATGCAATCTACCCCGGCGCGCGAAATCGCACCACCGGAGTCAAGCCGACGCGAACGCACGTGAAATCCAGCGCGCGGTGCAGCGCGCATCGGACGCTCGCGCGCGGCGCAAACGCAGACAGAGCAAAACTCTCTGGCAGGACTTCGACTTCGTCCGCATGGGCGAAATTGGCACAGGACTTGCAAAAAACGTATCGGTGATAGCCTGAGAAACGAGCTCAGCAGATCGATCGTCCGCAGCTGGGGGATTGGAGCTTCGATGAACAGGAAGAACGCGACTCATGTGCTCGTCGTCCTCTCGGCGATTTTCATGCTCGGAAGCTCGGCGGACGCGGCGCTCAAAAAGTACGACCTCACGTTCCGAGGACAGGTCAGCTCGACCAATGTCACACCGAATCCCCAAACCGGCAATCCAATAAACAACCGGGAGTTCAGCACGGCCTTGATCAGCAACGCCGCGGGTCCGAATCCGGTGTTGCGGAAGTTCGTTCGCGCGGTGGATTTCACGATCACCACGCTCGTCCCTGGTCTCGTGGTGGGCATCTTCGCGAGCACCAATTTCCGAGAGGGTCCGGGAGTACCCGCCCAGCTCCACCAGCTGCCCGTGCCCTCGTTCACCGGAACGGGAAGCACGGCAGCGTCCATCCGCTGGGGGAGCGTCACGGGCTGGAGCATTTCCGGTAGTAATTGGTGCAACTCGGAGCCCGCCGTGGTCTGCTCGCTTGCGATGAACATGGACGAGCAGACGACCGAACCCCGCTTCAATTCGGAGTTCTACGACCTCGGCACCTGGTCCTTCCACGGCACGGGTTTCACCGCGATTCCATTCATCGGTTCGTACTTCTCATCGGATATCGGCAATCAGACCTACTGGGTCCGGGGCTTCGAGAAACGCGACGGCACGGTTCCCGCACTGCCGCTGGTCGGCGCGGTCACGCTTGGACTCAGCCTGGTCGCGGGCGGCGTCGCTGCCGCTCGGCGGAAGAGTAACTAGCGGCTGCGTGATCGAAAGTCGGAAAGCGCTCGAGCGAGCTCTCGCGCCGAGCGCCTCTCGGCTTCGCATGCTTCGAATCGCCTCACGCCACCGGGCCAAAGGGCCAGGCATCTCTTCGCCTCGTGATTCAGGCCAGGCGGTAGCGGAGCGGCAGGTGTTTGATGCCTCCGTTGACCGCCGAGCTCAGGCGGTCCACGGGTCCCGATAGCTCGAACCACTCCAGGCGCGCGAGCAGATGACGGAAGATCGCCTCGAGCTCGATGCGCGCGACGTGTGCGCCGATGCAGGCGTGCTCACCGATGCCGAATGCGAGGTGGCGGTTCGGACGGCGATCGACGCGGAATGCGCAGGGATCCGCGAACACCTCCTCGTCGCGGTTCGCCGACGCGTAGAAGAGCGCCAGCTCCTCGCCCGCGCGGATCTTTTCCCCGCGCACCTCGCAGTCCTCCGTCGCGGTGCGGACGAAGTGGGTGATCGGCGAGACCCAGCGCAGGATCTCCTCCACGGCGTCGTTCAGGAGCTCGGGTCGTGCGCGCAGCTTTTCCCACTCGCCGCGGTGCTCGCAGAAGGCGAGCAGTCCCCCGCTGATCGCGTTGCGCGTGGTCTCGTTGCCCGCCTCGACCATGAGCTCGCAGTACGCGAGGAGCTGCTGCGCGGTGAGCGGCGCTGCGTCGATCCGGGCGCTGATCAGATGACTGACCAGATCGTCCTGGGGGTCGCTCCGGCGCCGCTCGATCAGGCGCTCGAAGTAGGCGTGCAGCTCCATGCGGCCGCGTTTGGCCGTCTGGCCAGGCGTTTCGCCGGGGCGCCGGAACTCCGGATCGTTGGCGCCGATCACCTCGTTGGTACAGCGGAACAACAACTGCCAGTCGGAGCGCGGTACACCGAGGATCCACGCGATCACCGCGATCGGGAGCGGCGCGGCAAAGCGCTCCACGAAGTCGCACTCGCGCGACTCTCCGGCGGTTGCCGCCTCGTCGAGAATCTCGACCGTGATGCGCTCGATGTCCGTGCGCCGCGCGCGCAGCGAGCCTCTTGTAAAGCGCAGGCTCGCGAGCCTGCGCATCGGCCCGTGCCGCGGGGGATCGAGCGAGACGATCATCTCCGACGGCGCCGTCACGGGAAGGGGGGGACCCAGGATCAGCCCGTGCGCGTTCGAGAAGCGCAGGGGCTGTGACGAGATCCGCGCGATGTCGGCGTGCTTCGTGATCGCCCAGAAAGGCCGATACCCGGGCGGCGCGAAATGCGCCACGGGCGCCTCGGCCCGCAGCCGCGTCCATACCGCGTGCGGATAGCCGTTGCGCGCGAAGCGCGCGGGATCGACGAGGTCGAGGGCATCGATGCCGGAAATCATGGCGGCCTCTTGGATCGCTTTCTCGCGATCGCCACTCAGGACCCGCCCGCGAAGCCGTAGAGCTGCGCGCAGTTCGTGGCCGTGATCTTGCGGCGGTCCGCTGCGGGCAGCGCGCCGAGCGACTCCTCGATTGCGCGCAGCGAGTGCGGGAAGGTGCTGTCGGTGTGCGGATAGTCCGACGCCCACATGCACGAGTCGGCGCCCAGCAGCGGGAGCAGCTGCGCGCAGAGCTCCTCCTCCTCGAAGGTCGCCATCACCTGGCGCCGGAAGATCTCGCTCGGCGGGGTGCGGGTCGCGTAGTCGAGCTTGTCCCGCAGGTTGCGCCACTCGAGGTCCGCCCGGGTCACGAAGTACGGCAGCCAGCCGATGCCAGACTCCGCCAGCACCAGCTTCATGCCGGGGTGCCTTTCCAGCGCTCCGGAGAACAACATGATCGCCAGCGGCTCGTCGAGCTGCATGGGCAAGACGGTGGCGAAGGCCGCCGACTGCCACTTGCCGATCTTGTAGCTGAGCCCCGAGGAGGTGCCGTTCTTGAGGTGGAAGCTGATGGGCAGGCCCGTGTGCGCAGCAGTGGCCCACAGCCGGTCCCAGGCCGGTTCCGCGAGGTGGATGTCGAAGACGTCGATGATCGCGCCGCGGTGGCCGAGCCCCGCGCAGCGCTCGAGCTCGGCCGCGGCGGCCTCGGGCGAGTGGCCGGGCAGGAACGCGAGCGCGCAAAGCCGATCGGGGGCGACCGCATTGAATTCCTGAATCGCCCAGTCGTTCCACGCCGCATAGCAGGCGTCCTGCAGCTCGGGGTCGCGAATCGGCAGACCCAGCGCGAGCGGTCCGTAGATCACCGAGGCCCAGAGATTGTCGCGGTCCATGTCCTCGAGTCGCAGCTTGGGATTTCCGGCGCGGTAGCCGTCGTCCTCGATGCCCGCGCGCCCGATCGCGCTGAGCTTCTTCAGGGCCGGGTCCGTGAGGGAGCTCCCGCTGCGGCCCAGCACGCGGTCCTCGCAGACCCAGACCGTCTGGCCGTCGCGCGCGACGACGCGCGGACCGTGCTCGGCCTGGGCGCGCGGAAGCCGCGCCTGCCACACATCGAGCGGCACCGCGGGCAGATCCAGGTGATCGTCGCAGGAGTAGATGCGGGTAGCAGGGTCCATGTTCGTCCCCCTCACTGTGTACAGCAGCGCCCGAGCATCACTGTGCCGTCGGATTCGCGCGCGCGGCCACGGTCGGGTTGGCCGGCGCGCCGACGGTCGTCCCCCCGTCGACCGGCAACACGATTCCAGTGACCTGCGCCGACCGCTCGCTCGCCAGATACAGGGCGGCATTCGCGACGTCGATCGGCATCCCCTGTCGCTGCAGCGGCTGGTTCATGCGGATGATCGGAGCCATGTCGTAGGACGTCATACCGGTGGGGATGTGGCCCGGCACGATGCAGTTCACGCGAATGCCGTGCTCTGCCAGGTCGATCGCGATCGACTTGCTGAATTGAATGACAGCGGCCTTGGAGGCGCGATAGGTCATCACGCCGCGACCGGCCTTGATCGCGGCGGTCGAGGAGGTGTTGATGATCGAGCCGCCGCCGCTCTTCGCCATGTGCCGAGCGGCGCGCTGACTCCCTACCATCACGCCGAAGAGGTTCACGGCCATCACGCGCCCGAAATTCTTCAGGTCGTCGTCCAGAAAGCGGCCGTAGCTCCCGTCGGAGATCCCGGCGTTGTTGAACATCACGTGCAGCCCGCCGAAGCGCGCCACGGCGAAATCGACTAGCTCCTGGACCTCTTCCGCATTGGCGACGTCGGTCCGCTTGAACGCGGCCGCCGCGCCGAGCTTCGCCGCCACGTCCTCACCGCGCGCGGCATCGACGTCCGCGATCACGACCGCGGCGCCTTCCTCGATGAAGAGCTCGACCGTTGCGCGGCCGATGCCGCTGGCGCCGCCCGTGACGATCGCAACCTTCCCCGAGAGTTCCCGGCCCATGCGTCAGTTGGCCCTTTCGATCCCTTGGATTCTTTCGGCCCCGTACAGAGTCGTGCGATGCATCCACCCCCAAGGCAGCGGATCGTATGAGATCACAGCTCCTCGTGGCGCATCCCACCTGGTCCGCGGCTGTCTGCGATCGATTCGACTGCGCCCCGATGCCGGCACACAGCGCGGTCGCATGGCCGCTGCCTGCCGCCGGGCCGCCGGGCCGCCGCGATTCTACGCGCCTCGCGCGCCTTTCACTCCCAGAATTTGAAACGGGAGATATCTCTGTCTGAGAAGACCGTTCTCGTACAGCCGCGGCAGTCGGCATCGCGATGCGGGCTGCTGCCATCGACACCGAGAGCGTCGAGCGAGGCGAACACCCACCGGCAGCGATCGCGACACCGGGACTCTGCTGGAAAACGCGCGCAAGCAGTTGTGATAGCGTAGGCGCCGCAATCGGAAACGTTATTCCCATTTCAGGCAAATGGCACTGCCATCCCCACCCCGGAAGGAGCCCCGCATGGCTCGACCTCGCACACCGCAGCCCCCCGTCCTGCTGCGCAGCGCGCGCTTGCTCGACGTCGCCAGGGGGGAGCTCGTCGAGCCCGGGGAGCTCCTGATCCAGGGCGAGCGCATCGGCGAGCTCGCGCCGAGATCCGTGCCGAAGGACGCCGTCGTGATCGACCTCGGCGATCTGACGCTGCTGCCGGGTCTGATGGACATGGAGGTCAACCTGCTGCTGGGCGGGCCCGACCACGCGAGCCCGCTCAACGCCGTGCAGGACGACCCGGCCCTGCGCACGCTGCGCGCGGTTGCGAATGCGCGCCGGACGCTGCGCGCGGGCTTCACGACGGTCCGGAATCTCGGTCTCTTCATCCAGACCGGCGGACTGCTGCTGGACGTAGCCCTCAAGAAGGCGATCGACTTCGGTTGGATCGAGGGCCCGCGCGTGGTGCCGGCCGGGCACGCGATCACGCCGACCGGTGGCCACCTCGATCCGACGATGTTCCAGGCCTTCGCCCCGCACGTGCTTCCGCTCACGGTCGAAGAGGGCATCGCGAACGGCATCGACGAAGTGCGCAAGGCCGTCCGCTACCAGATCAAGCACGGCGCTCGCGTGATCAAGGTCTGCGCATCGGGCGGCGTGATGTCGCACACCGGCCCGGCCGGCGCACAGCAGTATTCGAACGAAGAGTTGCGAGCGATCGTCGACGAAGCGCACCGCGCAGGGCTCAAGGTCGCGGCCCACGCGCACGGCGACGACGGCATCCGGGCCGCGATCGAAGCCGGCATCGACTGCATCGAGCACGGCTCGCTGATGAGCGACGACACCCTGAAGCTGATGATCGCGCGCGGCACCTTCCTGGTGGCGACGACCTACCTCGCGGACGGCATGGACGTCTCGCATGCAGCGCCCGAGCTACAGGCCAAGGCCGCGGAGGTCTTCCCGCGCGCGAGGGAAACGATTTCCAAGGCCATTCGCAGCGGCGCGCGCATCGCGTGCGGCACGGACGCTCCCGCGATCCCGCACGGCAAGAACGCAAAAGAGCTCATCGCGCTCGTCGCTCGCGGGATGACTCCGCTGCAGGCGATTCGCGCGGCGACGACGGTGTCCGCCGAGCTGATCGACGTCGACGATCGCGGCCGCCTCGAGCCCGGGCTGCTCGCGGACGTGATCGGCGTTCCCGGCAATCCGCTCAGCGACATCGGTGTGACCGAGCAGGTCCGCTTCGTGATGAAGGGCGGGCAGGTATACCGCCACGACGCGCGCGCTGCCTGAGCGCTACGCGCCCGCGCTCCGCGCGCGCAGCTCCGCACTCGCGAGCGCGGCCCTGCGCGGACGGCACAGCACCGGGCGCGCGGTGCGATGGGCGTCGACCCGACGGATCGAAGGCCTCAGATCGCGGGCTCGAAAACCGAGTCGATGCTGGACGCGCCGCTGTCGGGCACCCGCGGCTGGCGCCACACCTCGACCGGGAACGAGACCGTCACGAGCGAGCAGTAGAGCCACAGCAGGTGCTTGGCGTCGTCCGGCAGCGCAGCGATCGGGAACCGGTCCAGGTATTCCAGAACGGGCTCCATGCACGGGAACGCGGCGTCGTAGAAGGCCTGGAGCTCGTCCATCGTGCTCGCGATGCGCTTGGCATAACGCTCGCGCTCGGTCGGGAGCACCCAACTGGTGAAGGGCGCGAGCGCGGCGAAGTCGGCCGGTAGTGTTACGGACGTGTGGGGCATGTTTGCATCTCCTCGATCAGGCCCGGACCTGCGCCGGCGGCTGCTGCTGTTGGTACGCCTTCACGTAGTTCTGGGCCGTCTTATGGAGCAGGCGCAACAAGATCTCCTGGTCGCCCAGCGGGAAGGTCGAGACGGGCGTGTTCGACTCCAGCATCGTCTGCGTCGCCTCGAGGGTGTTGCAGTCCTGTAGCCCGTATTCCTTGAACGTGACGACGGCCAGCTCCTGCGCGAGCCGTTCGCGCGCATTCCTGGGCGGCGCGAAATAACATGTACCTTCGAAGATGTGCGTGTTGTAGGAGGTTGGCCAGAAGTGGTAGGCCAGGACCCAGTTCGGCTTCCAGATCAGCAGCATGAAGTTCGGGAAGAAGAGGAAGGTGTCGAGACCCCACGCCTTGTGGCGCGCCGGGTTGAGGCCCGGCGGCAGCTCGCCGAGCCCGATGTCGGGGGCATCCCAGGGACCGAAGAGCCCGCTGCGGAGCACGCGCTCGATCGGCTTCACCATCTTCAGATCCTTCGGCGGAGACATGCCGCCCCAGGACGACACCTGCCCGTGCGGGCCGTCGATCTTGTAGTGCAGCGCCTCGTAGCCGTAGCCCACGAGCTTGCTGGATTCGTCGGCCACGGCTTGCTTCGCGTGCAGGACCGGCGCGTGATAGAACTCGGTGAAGGCGTCGATGAAGAGCTTCCAGTTGCTCCCGACCTCGGCTCGGTACTTCCAGGTCTGTGTGAGCTCGTGGAACGGGTAGCCCTCGATGCTCGCACCGATTCCGCCGAGGGATTCGCGCAGCGACGTCTGGTTCGAGGGATCGAGGTTCACGAAGATGAATCCCTCCCAGACCTCGCACTGAACCTTCGCGAGCGGGTACTTCGCCTTGTCGAGGTCGAAGAACTCCGACTCCTGCTGGACGAAGCTCAACTCCCCATCCAGGCTGTAGCGCCAGCCGTGGTACTTGCAGGCGAACTGGCGGCAGGTCCCGCTGGTCTCCTCGCGCGGGTAATTCGTCCACACCAGCTTGTTGCCGCGATGCCGACAGATGTTGTAGAAGGCGCGCAGCTCGCCCTTCAGATTGCGCACGACGACGATCGACGTGCGGGCGGCGGCGATCTCCCTCGTGAAATAGCTCCCGGGCTTCGGCAGCTGCTCGACCCGGCCGACGTTCAGCCAGGTGCGGCCGAAGATCGCCTTGCGCTCGAGCTCGTAGAACTCCGGGGAGATCGAATCCTGGTACGACACCGGGGCCGTACCGAGCTCGGGATAGTGCTCGGTCCAGCTCCCTTCGGCGGGTTTCGCGAAGTGCGGCATGCGGGGTGCTCCTGCTGGCTGTGGTACGAGACTGATAGCGAGAATCTCTGAAAAAGAGAATACTATTTCCGAAACCGGCCGCGAGCGTCGCTGCGCCGATGTGCTCGAGGAGCTGGCGGTCGCGATTGGGCAGGTGCGTGACGTGACCCTCGAGGGTCGACAGGTGGCGTTCGCCGTCGGGAACGGCCGCCTCGGGGGCCTCCCGCCAAGCCTGCCCGCCGGGCATCGCGTCGACGTCTGGCAGCGTCATGTCGCCGTAATGGCGCGCTCGGGGCACTGGCCGACGGCAGCGCGGACCTTGTCCTCGAAATCGGCGGGTACCTCGGGCTCGTGTACGACCGCGTAGCCGTCGTCGCTCAAGGTGAACACCTCGGGGCAGAGGCTCCAGCACACTCCGTGCCCTCGGCAGCGGTCCTCGTCGACCGTCACCTTCACCGGGCTGCGCCCTCGCCGAGCGTGAACTCCAGATGCAGCCGGGTCAGGCCCCGGAGGATGAAGGTCGGAACGTACGTGTAGCGGCGGGCACCGGCGGGGCCGTGCGCACGCTCCGAGATCCTGATGTCGGTCGTGCGGTCGAGCAAGCGCTCGATGCTCACCCGAGTTTCGGCACGGGCGAGGGGCGCCCCCGGGCAGGCGTGGATGCCACGGCCGAAGGAAAGGTGCTGGCGGGCGTTCGCGCGGTCGACCTGAAACGTCGCGGGGTCGTCGAAGCGGCGCGGATCGCGGTTCGCTGCGGCGTTCAACACCATCACGGTGGCGCCGGCCGGGAGGTCGACGCCACCCAGCGTCGTCGGAACCCGCGAGAGGCGGAAGTCGCCCTTGACCGGGCTCTCCATCCGCAACGTCTCCTCGATGAAGTTGGGGATGAGCTCGCGCTCGCGGCGCAACCGCTGCTGGAGGTCGGGACGCTCGGCGATCAGCATGAGTGCGGAGCTGAGCAGACGGACGGTGGTCTCCTGCCCCGCGGCAAAGAGGTTGGCGGCGACGCGGACGACGTCGATGACGTCGGGCGTCGAGCCGTCCGGGAACGTCGCGGTGGCCAGGCCTGTGAGGACGTCTTCGCGTGGATCGCGGCGACGGTCCTCGATGTAGGCCGTGAACTGCTGGTACAGGAACTCCAGCGGGCTGTGCGCCAGCGTGTCCGCGCCGAGCCCCCCGACGCCGCCGTCGCCGTGCGGCCGGTGCTGGCTCGCCTCGGCGAAACGCGCGTGATCCTCTTCAGGCACACCGAGCAGGTCGGCGATCACCAGCCGCGTGAAGGGAGTTGCGAATTCGCCGATGAACTCGCCCTCAACGCGCGCCAGGAACGCGTCGATCTGGCGATCGGCGAGCCGCCACATGAAGGCCTCGTTCTCCTTGAGGCGCTTCGGCGTGATCAAGCGCATCAGCAGCGCGCGGTGATTCGTGTGCACGGGCGGATCGAGCGTCGGGAGCTGGTCGCTGAACGGGAGCTCGTCACGGTGCTGCTCGATCAGCTTGGACACGTCGTCGCCCTCGAGCGGCACCGGGAACCCCGGAAAGGGTCCGGTCACCGAGATGCACGACGAGAACGTCTCGGTGTCGTTGTAGACCTGGAGCGCCTCGTCGTACCCGGTCACCATCACGACGCCGTGGTGGCGTTCGCGCCGCACGGGGCACTCCGCGCGAAGGGCGTCGAAGTACGGGTAGGGGTCGACGAGCAGCGCTGCATCCCGGAAGAAGTCGATCGCGTCGAAGTCTTTCACCGTCTGCACTCATCCTTTCGACACCGCAACGCCCTGCGTGGATGTCCTCGGAGTCGTCGTTCCGCGCTCACGTCACGGGAGCATCTGGTGGCTCCTGCGGGCTGCGGGCGCGACCACGATATCGTGGATCTCCGAGGATGAGAAGATCATTTCGAAGCCGGCCGCGAGCTGCGATTCACGAGCCCTCGACGCAGCGGAAGATGCGGGTGAAATCCGCTCCGGGCTCGGTCTCCGCGAAGCGCTCCCAGAGCTTTGCCGTGACCCCGCCGATCGACGCCGGACCGCCCTGCTCCTCGACCGCGCGCAGGTAGAGCTGCACGTGCTTCGTCATCAGCGTGTTGCTGAAGCCGGCGGCATAGCGGCCGTTCAGCACGTGGTTCGGAAACTTGTCGCTGGTCGCCGCGAGCGCGGTCGCCGACAGGATCTTGCATGCGCCCCTCGGCTCTGGCCCGGCCAGAGCCGAGGGTCAGAGCTCGGGACACAGCGAAGCGAGGAATGCCTCGGTCCGCTGCTTCGATTCGATGCGCGCGGCGCGGTCGCGGCCGAGCGGGAGAACGCGAACCGCGAGGTCGGTGGCCCCCGCGTCGCGGAAGCCGCGCAAGCGATCCGCAACTGCCGACTCGTCCCCCGCCGCAAGGATGTCGCCGACGTCGGTGGCGTCCCCCTGCTCGAGCAGTCGCTGATAGTTCGGAGAGTACTCCGCGTGGCCGAGCATCAGGTTTGCCGATGCGCGCGCGGCATCGACCTCGCTGGGGGGACACAGCGCGACGGGAACTCCGGCGACGATCCGCGGAGCGGGTCTCCCGGCCGTGGCCGCGGCCTTCGTGATGCGCGGGAGGACGTGCTCGGCGATGGCGCGCTCGTCGGCCATCCAGAGGATCGTCCCCGATGCGCGCTCTCCGGCGATGCGGAGCATCACGGGAGCGAGGGCTGCAAGAAGGATCGGCGTGTTTGCGATGTCCGTGATGTCGAGGGGATTGTGCACCCGGTACCCGTCGTTCTCGACGTCGACCGGACCCGGGCCGGCAAAGGCCGCGTTCAACACCTCGAGGTAGTTCCGGACCTGGTGGGCGGGTCGCTCGTAGGAAAGGCCGAGCATGTCCGCCACGATCCAGTGGTGCGACGCGCCGAGGCCGAGCGTCAAGCGACCCTCGCAGATCGCCTGGGTCGAAAGCGCCTGCTGCGCCATCGCGATCGGATGCCGGCTCTGGATCGGCAGCACCGCCGTTCCCAGCTCCACGCGCCGGGTCGCGCGACCCATCAGCGCGATCGCGGTGAGCGCGTCGAAGTCACCGGGCAGCTGCGGAACCCAGATCGACTGGAAGCCCGCCTGCTCGGCCGCCTCGGCATCCGCGATCAGGCGCGCGACCTTCTCGCGATAGCGCCCCCTCTCGGGGCCGATCATGAGGCCGATCCGCACCCTGGCAGTCCCTCCGCGCCGTGGCCGCAGCAGCGACCCTAAGCGCTTCCGACGGGATCGGCAATCGTATTCTCATTTTCCGAGAGTCTTCTTGCAGATAATTCGCGCATCGCCGATACTGGCTTCGCGGAGCGCAGGCGAGGAGGAGCCATGAGTCGGGTGGCCGTGGTCACGGGTGCCGGATCGGGAATCGGGCTGGCAGTGGGCCGGCGCCTCGCGGAGCGCGGCTGTCGTGTCGCGTTGCTCGATCTGAACGGCGAGGCCGCGCAGCAGGCCGCCGAGGAGCTGCGCGCGACGGGTGCGCGAGCGCTGGCCGGCAAGGTCGACGTCAGCGACCGCAAGGCGGTCGACGATGCATTGCGCAAGGTCCGCGCCGAGCTCGGGCCGGTCGAGATCATGGTCACGAGCGCTGGTCTCGACGCCTTCGAGTCCTTCACCGAGATCACGGCCGCAGCCTGGGACCGCATGATCGCGGTCAACCTCACGGGAACCTTCCACTGCCTTCAGGCGGCCGTTCCCGACATGCTCGCGGCCAGCTGGGGCCGGATCGTGACGATCTCGTCCTCGAGCGCGCAGTCGGGTGCAGCCCGCATGGCGCACTACGTCGCGTCGAAAGGCGGCGTCGTCGGCCTGACGAAGGCGTTGGCGGTCGAGCTCGCCCCCCACGGAATCACGGTGAATACGATCCCGCCCGGCTTCATCATCACGCCGATGAGCTATCGGGCCGAGGCGCAGGGAAACCTGCCGAGCCTCGACGCCGTCGTCGCCCGGACCCCCGTGCGCAGGGGCGGGACTCCGGAGGACATCGCGGCCGCCTGCGCGTTCCTCTGCTCCGACGACGCGGGCTACATCACGGGGCAGCTGATCGGCGTCAACGGCGGCTGGTACATCTGAGATGGCCGACGACGCGAACCAACCGGCCTGGCGTCAGCGGGCGGTCTCGCGCAGCTTGAGCGCCGCCCGCTCGCGCGCCGAGCAGCGCGTTCAGCGGTTCTTGGATGCGGCCTTCGAGCTGATCGACAAGAAGGGCTCGACCGAGTTCACGATCCAGGAGGTCGTCGACCGCTCGAAGCAATCGCTGCGTGGGTTCTACCAGTACTTCGACAGCAAGGACGAGCTGCTCCTCGCGCTCTTCGAAGAGAGCATCCGCGAGTCCGCCGAGGACCTCCGCGAGGTCGTCGAGTCCGAATCCGAAGCGATCGAGCGTCTGCGCGCCTTCACGACCGGTCTCCACGAGTGGTGCGAGCCTGCCGAGACACCGCGCAAGCGTGGCGCACACGACCGCCGCCCGATCTCGGAATTCTCCTTGCAGCTCGCGATCCATCACCCCGAGCGCGTGAGGGCGGCCATGGAGCCGATCTCGCGCATGTTGCTCGAGCTGCTCGACGCCGCGGTCGCGGCTGGCGCGATCCAGGTGAGCGACACGCGGCATGCCGCTGCGATCCTCCAGCAGATCGTGATGTTCAGCTGGTTCGGAAATCACCTGGTCCAGAGCACCCGGATGCGCGTCACGGCCGAAGAGATCTGGGAGTTCTGCCTTCGCGGTCTCCGCGGCTGACAGCGACGGCAGCCAGCGCGTTTCGCGATGCGGTATCGAGTCATCCAGTGGGCGACGGGCACGATCGGGAGGCGTGCGCTCGCGGCCTCCCTTGCGCACCCCGGCCTCGAGGTCGTGGGCGTCCGCGTCTTCGATGCCTCGAAGCTGGGTCGAGACGTAGGGACGCTGGTGGGCTTAGCTCCGGTTGGGATCGCAGCCAGCGACGACGTCGATGCACTGATCGCGCTCGACGCCGACTGCGTTCTCTACATGCCGAGCTCCTGGGACCCAGCCGAGCTCTGCCGGCTCCTCGCATCGGGCAAGAACGTGATCACGACCTGCAGCGAGCTGTTCCATCCGAAGCGCACGCTCCCCGCGGACGTCGTGGAGCAACTGGAGGCGGCGTGTCGCGCCGGCGGGTCGTCGCTGTACGGCACGGGCAGTAGTCCGGGCTTCATCACCGAAGTGTTGCCGCTCGCTCTGCTCTCGGTGCAGCGCAAGCTCCGCAGGCTCTCGATCGACGAATTCGCCGACCTCTCCCGCCGTCCGTCGCCCGAGTTGCTGTTTGGCGTGATGGGCATGGGGGCTCCCCCGCGAGACACCACCCGCGGCCGCTCCGAGCACCTCCGCAGGAGCTTCGGCCCTTCCCTCGAGTTCCTGGCCGAGCGCGTCGGCCTGCACGTCGATCGCGTCGAGGTACATGCCGAGGTCGCCGTGGCGACGAAACCGGTCGAGATCGCCGCCGGCCGCATCGACGCGGGCACCGTTGCCGCCCAGCGCACCACCGTTAGCGCCGTCTGCGGGGGCGAAACCCGACTGTCGTTCCGCGCCACCTGGTACTGCACCGACTCGCTGGCCCCGGCGTGGCCGCTGCGTCCGACGGGATGGCGCGTCACGCTCGACGGCGACGCGCCGTTGACGGTCGACCTGGCATTCCCGATCGAGCCGGACCGGCTTGCAGATGTGACGCCCGGTTACACCGCGCACCTGCCCGTGAATCTGGTGGCGGCGGTGTGCCAGGCTCGAAGCGGTCTGATCGACAGCACCGATCTGCCGCTCTTGGCGTTCTCGCTTTCCTGATGCGATTTTCAGCCACGGAGGCCCGCATGGGAGCCACCCTCGAGATCAAGCCCATCGGTCGGACCCTTGGAGCTACGCGGCCTACGAAGCGCTTTCCGCCGAGGAGCGTGAGCGGTACTGCAAGCACCGCGTCGTGCACAGCTTCGAGGCCTCGCAGCGCCTGATGCACCCGAACCCGACCGACGCAGAAGTCGCCGCCTGGCGCCGTCTCGGCGAAAAGGTGCACCCGCTCGTGTGGCACCACCACTCGGGGCGCCGTTCGCTCGTGCTGGGAGCGACCACCAGTCGCGTCGTCGGCATGAGCGACGAGGAGGGGCGCAGCTTTCTGGATCGGCTCCTCGAGTGGGCGACCCAGCCGAGATTCGTGGTTCGCCACGAGTGGGAGGTCGGGGACCTCGTGATCTGGGACAACCGCGGCACGATGCACCGCGCCCTGCCCTACGCTGCCACCTCGAACCGGATCATGCACCGCACCACCCTGGTCGGTGAGGAAGCGATCGCCTGATGCCGCACTGCGCACTGCATTCCGATTCATGACCCGGGACTACGCTGAGCCGCGCATCCGACCGGTCCCCCGTGGCACGTTGCCTGACGACGTGCGCGCCGCGCTGCAAGGCTGGTTGCGACCCGACGCGGCCGACGTGCCGGCACCGCTCGACACTCTCGCCCGTCATCCCGATCTGGCGCGGGCGTACCTGGGCTTCAGTCGGCACCTGCTCTTCGATTCGACTCTCCCGCCGCGCACGCGCGAGCTCTTGGTGCTGCGCACCGCGGCGATCTGTGGTTCTGCGTTCGAGCGCGTGCAGCACGAGATCATTGCAAGGCGCGAAGGTCTCGACGACAGCGCGATCGCGCGCATCGCGGAAGGACCGGACGCTCTGGGGTGGTCGCCCGAGGATGCTCTGCTGCTGCGGGCCACCGATGAGCTGCTGTCCCGCTGGACCCTCTGCAACTCCACGTGGGCGGGGCTGCGCTCCGCCTACGACGATCGTCAGCTCATGGACCTCGTCTTCACCGTGGGCTCGTATGCGCTGCTGGCGATGGCCTTGAACGCGTTCGGGGTCGAGCCCGATCTCGCGCAGGGGAGCCCGGCCGAAGCATGGGGTCAGGATCCAGGCGGGGACGCAGGCGCTTCCCGACGCCGGTGAGTCCGATGATCCCCGAGCGTCGAACTCGTTTTCAGCCTTCGACGCGTCGAAGGGCGCACGCCGGGTGGGAAGGAGAGGAGCGGAGGTGCCGAGAGCCGCAGCGAACCAAGCGGCCGAAACCAACGAGACCCGCTCCCGCAAGGGGGCTCGGACGCGGGTGCGTCTGCTCGCTGCGGCCAAGCAGGTGTTCGAGGAGGACGGGTTCCTGGAGGTCCGGATCTCGGACATCACCGAGCGGGCAAAGCTCTCCCACGGTTCCTTCTACCACTACTTCGACTCCAAGGAGCAGATCTTCCGCGAGGTCGCGGAGGCCCAGGAGGCGCGGCTCACCATGCCCCCGCTCGCCACCGACCGGGCCACGGGCCGCGACGACTCGCCCCGCGAGCGGATCCGCAAGGGCAACCGGCGCTACCTCGAGCGCTACCGAGACGAAGCGCGGATCATGGGCATCATCGAGCAGGTGTCGCGCTACGACGACCACGTCAACGCGGCTCGGGCCAGCCGACAGAAGCACTTCTCCGACCGCTCCGAACGCGAAATCCGCCGCCTCCAGAAGGGCGGATGGGCCGATCCGAGAATCGACCCGGCCATCGCCGCCACTGCCCTTGGGGCGATGGTCGCCCGCTTCGCCGAGCTCTGGCTGGTGCAGGGCTATGCCGAATACGACTTCGACCAGGCGCTCGAGCAGCTGACGCTCTTGTGGGCCAATGCGTTAGGCCTGCCCGACGAGCCTGCGGCTCCGAAACGGGCGGGCGCTTCGAAGCGCGTCAGCTCGCGGGGCGGTCGCTGAGCCCGTCGGCGACGATGAATCGGCAGCGGGTGCTCGCGATCCGCCAGCCGTCCTCGCGACGGCTCAGCTCGTCGGTGTAGACGGCGTTTCGCGAAATTCCCTGCTTGCGCTCGACGAAGAGCAGGTTCCGCGTGGTTCGGGCCCGGTTCGAGTCGATCATCTCGATCACCGGAGGGCCGCCGAGATGGAGTCCACCCGGCGCGCCCGTCGCCATGCGGCGCAGCCCCTCGTGTCCGTCCCAGGAGCGCCCGTAGACCTGGAAGCTCGCGTCGGACGTGAAGAGCGAGACCCAGCCCTCCACGTCGTCGAGATCCAGCGTCAGGCAGTAGCGGGCCATCAGGTTGCTGATGGCCACGTGGTCTTCGGGTGTGGGAAGCATGCGGCTCTCCTCGACGAGGGTTCGATGCTGGCGCGCGTCACGCCTCAGGGCGGAGGCGCGCCGCGAAGTCCGACGGCTTCGCCGACCCCTCCCGCACCAGGCGGGAGCGGACGATCTTACCGGACGCGGTGCGCGGGAGCGGCCCGTCCCAGACCACCAGCTGCTCCGGGAGCTTGCGCCTGGCGGTTCCGGCAGCGCGCAGGTGGGCGATGATGTCGTCCAGGGACAGCGTCACGCCGGCCTCCGGGCGGACGGCGACAGCGAGCCGCTCACCCGTCTCGGGATCGGGTAGAGCGAAGCTTGCGGACTCGACGACACCCGGGATGCGTGTCAGGGCGGCGTCGATTTCGCTCAGCGAGATCTTCAATCCATTGCGGTTGACGACGTCCTTGAGGCGGCCGACCACGCTGAGGCGGCCGTGGTGCAGCTCGACCGCATCGCCCGTGCGGAACCAGCCGTCCTCGAAGGCCGCCGCGTTGTCGCCGGGGTCGAGGTAGCCGAGGCAGATGGCGGGGCCGCGGAGCAGGCCCTCCTGCGGGTGCTCGCGCGAGCCCACCCGAAGCTCGCTGCCGGGCATCAGCGCGCCGTCGTCGCGGAGGCGCGCCGCGCGGTCGTCTCCGGGCAGGCTGCCCGTTGTGTTAGGCGCCTCGGAGGAGCCGTAGACGCGCGCGATCTCGATCCCGAAAGCGTCGCTCGCGAGCTCGAGCAGCGGCATCGGCAACATGGCGCCGCCGAGCGCCATGCTGCGCAGCGCGATGCGGCGATCCGCACGAGCCGCGGCGGCGCGGAGCAGGCGCTCGGCAATCACGGGTGCGCCGCCGAGCGTATTGGCGCCGTGCTCGTTGATGCGGTCGAGCGAGCGCTCCGGGTCGAAGCGGTCCTCGAGCACGAGCTTCCCGTGCAGGTCGGCGGACTGATGCATCTGCATCACGCCGGCGATGCTCGTGAGCGGGCTCACCAGGAAGAGCGCCGTCCGCGCGTCGGCGCTCAGGATGCGCGCCATGTTCCGGGCGCCCGCGGTCAGCGTGTTGAGCGAGTGGATGACGCCCTTCGCTCGCTGCGTCGTGCCCGAGGTGAAGAGCAGTACGGCGGGGGCGTCGCGGTTCGGCTCCGGCCCCTGCGCGGTTGCTGGCGTCCCCGCAGCCGCATTCGCGAGCTCTTCCAACTGCAGGCAGGCGACGTCGAGCCCGACGAGCAGCCGATCGGCTTCCGCAGCGGGAACGACGACGGTCGCCTTGCCGCCCAGCGCCTCGAGCGCGAAGCGCAGGTCGGCGGCGCCGCAGCGACGGTCGAGCAGGGCGGTGCAGGCGCCGCTGCGCAGCAGCGCGTGATAGGCGACGACGCCCGCGCCGGTGTTGCCGGTGACGAGCACGACAAGAGCGCCCGGCCCGACCCCGCGAGCCGCGAGCCGCGCGACAGCGTGCGCGAGCTGTCTCGCGAGCTCGGCGAAGCTGAGCTGGCTCTCGTTGTCGATCAGGGCTAGCGCGTCCGGCCGGGCCGCGGCGGCCGCTTCGATCCCGTCGGCCAGCCGGCGGTCGTCCCACAGGCCCTCGGCCCGATAACGCTCGGCCCGCTCCGCGGGGACGGCCATGGTCGGACGCAGCGGCCTCGACGCACCCCGCTCTCGGTGCTGCGGATCGGGCCCGCTCGGCATCGTCTCAGGACGAGGCGCTGCGGCGCAACATCTTGGCCAGGTTGGCCTTGAACGCCGCTTCGTCGAAGGACGCGGACTCGGCAGTCATCGCGTCGTGCAGCATCGATGCGACCGCGCCGCGCAGCGCCCGATTCAGCAGCGCCTTGGTTTCGCGCACCGCCTGTGACGGGTACGCGGCGAGCCGTGCCGCGAGCTCGAGGGAGGCCTTGCCGGCGCCGGTGAGGGCGATGGCGCCTACCTCGGGATCGGCATCGAGCTCGGGCCAGATCCGGGCGAGCTCGCCGTGTAGCGCTTCGTTCGTCGCGTTGAGGGCGTCGGGGCGGTTCAGCGTGACGAGCCGCACGGGGCCATGCGCCTCGACGAGCAGCTCAGCCCCCGGGCCTCGCCGTTGGTAAGCGTCCGCGCCCATCCACTCCCCCCACGGCGTTGCGTTTGCTGCGCTTGCACGGACTCTGACATATTTCTATATTGACGTCAATGTCAACAACTGTGATCGAGCGCGTGCCGGACCCGCGGCTATCGCTGAGGACCTACGCCGACCGCTTCGATGCGTGGCTGGTCGATCTCCCCGCAAGCGTGCGCGCCGCCCGCGAGCCGAACCCGTCGTTCGCCGAGCGAGTCCAGCTGATGTCCGGCCTGATGCAGGAGCTGCACGAGGCGGGCTGGGCGCGGTACGGATGGCCCGAGGGGGTGGGCGGCCTGGGGGGAACCATCCTGCACCGCGCCGCGATGTGGGAAGCGCTGGCGCGCCACGGCGTGCAGGGCATGGGGCTATTCGAGCACCTCGAGGTCCTCGCGCCGACACTCGTCGCCATGGGCCCACCCGAGTTCACCGCTCGCGCCCTGCCCGCCTTCCTGTCCGGACGGGAGCGCTGGGCCCAGGGATTCTCCGAACCGGGAGCAGGTTCGGACCTCGCCTCGCTCCGCACGCGAGCGGTCGCGACGGGCGGCGGCTATCTGATCACCGGCCGGAAGATCTGGACGAGCTGGGCGCGCTATGCCACGTGGTGCCTCGTCCTGGCCCGCACCGGCACCCCCGAATCCCGACACCGGGGGCTCACGGCGTTCATCGTCGACCTCCGCGAGCCCGGCGTCGTAGTCAGGGAGATCGATCAGGCGAACGGCACCGATGAGCTCGCCGAGGTGAGCTTCGACGAGGTGTTCGTTCCGGCAGATCGCATCGTCGGAAAGCCCGAAGCGGGATGGGCCGTCGCGATGCACATCCTCAGCTCCGAGCGCGGCAGCTACGCCTGGTTCCGCCACTGCTTCCTCTACCAGCAGCTGCTCGAGCACCTCGATTTCGGCGCCGACGGCAGCGACCACGGGCTTGGCAGCGCGCTGCTGGATCTGGTTGCCGTCACCGCCACCAGCCACGACGGGCTGCGCTCACACGCAGCGGGGATCCCGCTCGGACCCCGGGCCGCGTTCACGAAGCTGCTGCTCGGCGCGGCCGAGCAGTCGGTGCAGGATTGGGTCCTGGCCGGCGACGCCGATCTCGCCGTCGGGGTGCAGGACGCGCAGACCGCCGTGCGGCGTCAGGAATACCTGTTCTCGCGCATCGTGACCGTCTACGGCGGCTCGCAGCAGATGCAGCTCGAGACCATCGCCAAGCAGATCCTGCGGCTCCCGTGACGGCCGATCGAAGCATCGACGACGAGGACGAGTTCCTCTCCGCCGCCAGCGAGGCCGTCAGGCACTCCCCGGGATCGGACGCGCTCGATGCGCTCGGTTGGTGGGAGCTCTTGCCGGACCTCGACGACCGCGACGCACGCGCAGCGGTGTTCAGCCTGTTCCGGGCGCAGGGCCGCGAGCTCGCCGGGTCCGCCGCGTTCGGAGCTCTGCTGGCCCATCCGTACCTCGCCGCCCTGGGCTTCGCCCCGGGCAGCGTGGCGGCCACCGTCACCCGCCGCTCCGTCCGCCGCGGAACGGTCGTGCTAGTTGTCGGCGACCCCCCGTCCGACCACCTGCTCGTCGACCGGCCCGGCGCCGGCGCGTCGCTCGTCTGCGTCGAGGATGTCGAGCTGCGTCCCGTCTCGATCCCCGGCCGGCTCGCGCTGCACGAGGTCGAGTTCCACCCGGGCGCCGCGCGGCCCACGATCGCCGAGAAAGATGCGGAGATCGCCCGGAGCCGAAGTTTTTTCCTGGGCCGCATCGCCCTTGCTTTCGAGATGCTCGGCGCGGCCGAGGCGGCTCTGGCGCTCGCGGTCGATTACGCCGGGATCCGCGAGCAGTTCGGCAAGCCCATCGGATCGTTCCAGGCCGTCCGCCACCTGCTCGCCTGGGCGCAGACCGACTGCGCCGCCATGCTCGCCGTCGGCTGGCAGGCGGTCGCGCTCGACCGGGCCGCGCCCGCTGGCTTCGACGAGATCCTGAAGGCCCTCGCCGGCCGGAACGCACGGCGCGCCTGCGAGCGGACACTGCAGGTCTTCGGCGGCATCGGGTTCACCGCCGAGCACGACCACCACCACTTCCACAGCCGGGTCCTCGCGCTGGACTCGCTCCTCGGCAGCTCCGCGCAGCTGACGCGGGACCTCGGCGCCAGGTTGCGCAGCGGGCAAAGCGACCCGGGAATCCCGCGCGGGCTGCTGCTGCCCGGCGGCCCGCGATGACCCCTTCGCCCGCCGAGCGCTGCACGACCTGCTCCAACGCACCGGCGCCATCGGCTTCACATGGGAAACCGGACTCCACCTGGACGAGCGCCGGGCGCACTTCGCCATTGTCGACGTCGAAACGAGGTTCGGCCGCCCTGCGCCAGCGCTCGCCGATCGAGACATGAACACCGGGAGCGATGCCCGGCCTCGCAGCGGGGAGCGGCGGGCATGGACGCTGTGGTGCTAGTCTCGCTCCGATTCCAAGAACCGCCTCAGGACCTCAGGAGGTCGCCCACGAGCGCGCGAGGAGACAGGTGAATCCGCATGCGTGACGGCAGGCTCGGCTCCCGCGAACAGATCACGTACGGCGACAGCGCCCAGGCCACGAGTTTCGCCGAGAGCGACACGGGACTGCGTGGCGCGGAGATCCTGGTGCGTTGTCTCCTGTCGCAGGGAGTGAAGGAGGTCTTCGGCTACCCGGGCGGCGCTAATCTCGAGATCTTCCACGTGCTCGCGCGCAACGGCATCAGCTGCATTCGCACCGAACACGAGCAGGGAGCCGCGCACGCCGCCCAGGGCTATGCGCGAGCGTCGGGCAGGATCGGCGTTTGCCTCGCGACCTCGGGTCCCGGCGCAACCAACCTGGTGACGGGAATCGCCGACGCCAACAGCGACTCCATCCCGATCGTGGCGATCACCGGAAACGTCCCCACGCACCTGCTGGGCAAGAATGCGTTTCAGGAGGTGGATATCACGGCAATCGTCGCGCCGATCACGAAAGGCTGCTTCCAGATCCGGGAAGTCGACGACATCCCGCAGATCGTGCGCCATGCCTTCACGCTCGCTGGCAGCGGGCGCCCTGGGCCGGTGCTCATCGACGTGCCAAAAGACGTGCAGCAGCGCGTCTCCAGCAAGCCGATTCCAGAAGCGGAAGGACCCACGGATCGCTTTCCCCAGGCCCTCCCGCTGGCGCTGTCGGCGGACGAGCTCTCGCGCTGCCAGGAGTTCCTCGCCGGCGCCAGGCGCCCCGTCATCTACGCCGGCGGAGGGATCATCAGCTCGGACACACGCGAGGCGCTGGTCGGCCTCGCGGAAGCGCTCCGGGCGCCCGTGGTGGTGACGATCATGGGTCTCGGTGGATTTCCCGTCGACCACCGGCTGTACTTCGATGTGTTAGGCATGCACGGAGCGCAATACGCGAACGTGGCCGTCAACGAGGCCGATGTCGTGCTGGCGCTGGGAGTGCGCTTCGACGACCGCGTCACGGGCAACCCGCTCCAATTCATCGAGCACGGCAAGATCATCCACATCGACATCGATCGGGCGGAGCTCCACAAGAACAAGCCGGTGACGCTCGCGATCCGTGCCGATCTCGCGAGCGCGCTGCGGCAGCTCGGGGAGGTCGTGCGTCCCTGTGATTCAGCAGCCTGGCTGGATCGGCTGCGAGAGCTGAAGCGGCGCTTTCCGCTGCAGCGCAGCAGCGTGCCCAAGGCAACCGAGGGGCTCGAGGGGCCGTGCGTCATCGCGAGGCTCTCGGAGCTCACCCGAGGCGACGCCATCATCACCACCGGCGTCGGACAACACCAGATGTGGGCGATGCAGCAGTATCGCGTCACCCGACCTCGATCCTTCATCTCCAGCTCCGGCTTCGGAACGATGGGCTACGGCCTGCCCGCAGCGATCGGAGCGAAGCGCGCCAGTCCCGATCGCACCGTGATCGACATCGACGGGGATGGCAGCTTGAACATGACGATTCACGAGCTGTCGACCTGCCATCGCTATGGGATCGGCGTGAAGGTCGTGGTCATCAACAACCAGTGGCTCGGCATGGTGCGCCAGTGGCAGGACATGATCTACGGGGGGCACCGCGCGGATTCGGACCTTTCGGATCCCACGGCAGTGACCCGGCCGGGCGAAAACGCGATCTATCCCGATTTCGTGACGATCGCCAGCGGCTACCGGGTGCAGGCGGCACGGGTCACCCGATCCTGCGAACTCGATGCGGCTTTCGAACGCCTGCTCCGCGATCCCGATGAACCGTATCTGCTGGATCTGCTCGTCGATCGAGAGGAGAACGTGTATCCGATGATTCCGGCCGGGTCGACGTATCGGGACGTGATCGTCGAATGACGCTCGACCGTCCCTCCGGGAGTGCTGTCACCACGTGCAGATCGCGGTCGATGCGGCGCATCGGATCATCGTGGGGTGAGCAGCCGAAGGCTTCGATGGAGGCACGCAGCGACATACTGCGTGCTGGTCAGTTGCCTTCGGCCTCGATGTAGCCGAGCGCTTCCAACTCTCGAATGGCCTCCGGATCGGCTTCCTGGGTGGCGCCGCTGCCGAGCACCGCGGCGCGTGCGCGCTGTTGGCGTACGACCGCATCCATTTGTTCGCGAAGCGGAGCCAATTCGCGCGGGTAATCGGCTGCGACCGACTGGATTTCGTGCGGATCCTGCGACAGCTTCGATGGCTTCGCGAGTGTGCTTGGTCAGGTCGGTGCCTTTCGCGAAGTACTGGCGCAGCAGGCCGTTGGTGTTCTCGTTCGTGCCGCGTTTCCAGGGGCTGCGCGGGTCGCAGAAGTAGATGGCCAGGCCGGTGTCGAAGCGTAGCTGGGCGTGCTGAGCCATCTCCGCGCCCTGGTCCCATGTCAGCGACCGACGAAGTTGCTCTGGCAACGTCGTGATCGACGACGAGATCGCGTCGCGGACGGCTTCGGCGCTTCGCGCCAAGAGCGGCTACTACTGTGTCACAAGATGAGTGAGCTCCGGCGGTAAGCCGTTTTTCGCAGACCTCGCGTCAGCGACGAGCGTGACACAGCAGTACTAGGAGAGCGGCGACTCCCACAGCTCTCGCAACGCGCGGCCGCGGTGCGAGAGCGCGTCTTTGCGCAGCTCTGGGAGCTCGGCCAGCGAGACGCTCTCGCCGTCTGCTGCGAAGATCGGGTCGTAGCCGAAGCCGCGGCTGCCGTGGGGCGCGGCCAGGATGCGACCGGCGCATTCGCCGCGCGCGAGCCGCAGCCCGCCACCGGGCAGCGCGAGCGCGGCCACGCAGACGAAGCGCGCGCGGCGCGAAGCGCCGGCCCGTGCCCCGAGCTCGGCCAGCAGGTGGCGGACGCGCCCGGCGTCGTCGAGGCCCGGCCCTCCGTAGCGGGCCGAGAGCGGGCCCGGCGCGCCGCCCAGGCCCTCGACCTCGAGTCCGGAGTCGTCGGCCAGCGCCGCCTGGCCACACGCGCGCAGCACCGCGAGCGCCTTCGCGCGCGCGTTCTGGGCGTAGTCGAGGCCCTCCTCCGGAAACGCAACCGGCGCGATTTCGCGCAAGTCGAGCAGGCGCGCCACGCGCCCGCGCAGCAGCCGCTCGAACTCGCGGCGCTTGCCCGCGTTCGAGGTCGCGAGCACGAGTTCGCTGGGGAGGCGGGCGTCGACCTGCGCGGGGCGCGTCAAGGCCGCGCGGACTCGAGCGCGGCGAGCTGGTGTTTCGCCAGCTCGCCGATGCCCTCCAACGCGAGCGAAGTGAGCTGCGTCAGGTCGAGCGGTGCGAAGGTCGCGCCCTCGGCGGTTCCCTGCACCTCGACGAAGCGGCCGCTGCCGGTCGCGACGACGTTCATGTCGACCTCGGCGCGCGAGTCTTCATCGTAGGCGAGGTCGAGCACCTGCTCGCCCGCGACGATGCCGACCGAGACCGCGGCCACGGAATCGCGCAGCGGGTTGCGCTTCAGGTCGCCGCGCGCGACCAGGCGGCGCAGTGCGAGCGCAAGCGCCGTCCAGGCGCCCGTCACCGCGGCGCAGCGCGTGCCGCCGTCCGCCTGCAGCACGTCGCAGTCGACCCAGAGCGTGCGCTCTCCCAGCGCGTCGAGGTCTACGACTGCGCGCAGGCTGCGGCCGATCAGGCGCTGGATCTCGAGCGTGCGCCCGGATTGCTTGCCGCGCGCGGCCTCGCGCTCGCCGCGGCGATCCGTGGCGCCCGGCAACATCGAGTACTCCGCGGTCACCCAGCCGGAGCCGGTGCCCTTGCGAAATCGCGGCACCGCCAGCTCGTCGCACACGGTGCACAGCACGACGGTGCGCCCGCTGTGGCATAACACCGACGCGAGCGGGTTGTCGGTGTAGTCGCTCTGCAGCGAGAAGGCGCGCAGCTGCCGCGCCGTGCGTCCGTCGCTCCTCATCGCGGCGCCGCCGATCCCGCGCCTCGGCGGGCGTCGTAGCTGCGGCCGAAGGCCAGCACGGCGCGCTCGAGCGCCTCGACGAGCTGCTCGCGCCGGCGACCCGTGGCGAGGGTCTTCGCGTCCTCGGGATTCGACAGGAAACCGATCTCGACCAGCGCCGAGGGCATCTGCACCGAGAGCAGCACCACGAAGGGCGCCTGGCGCACGCCGCGCGAGTGCTTCGGGTCGAGCTTCGCGAGCTCCTGCTGCAGCTGCCGCGCGACGTCGCTCGACTCCTCGACGTACTCGGTGTGCACGAGGTCGCCCAGCAGCGCGAGCAGTGGGTCGTCGGCCTGAGGCGCGCTCGGCGTCGACTCCGAGAACGACTCGTTCTCTCGCGACGCGACGCGGCCCGCGGCCTCGTCGCTCGGCGTGGCCGAGAGGAAGTAGGTCTCGATCCCGCGCGCCTCGGTCTCCGGCGACGCGTTCGCATGGATCGAGAGGAATAGATCGCCGCGCGCATCGTTCGCAATCGCGGTGCGCTCCTCGAGCGGCACGAAGATGTCGCTCTCGCGCGTCAGCAGCACCTGCAACCCGGGCCGCGCGAGGCGCCGCGCGAGGCGCCGCGCGACGTCGAGCACGGCGTCTTTCTCGCGCTGCCCGGCCGCGGAGATCGCGCCCTCGTCCTCGCCTCCGTGGCCGGCGTCGATCACGACGACGTCGAAGCGCTCGCCCGACGCATCCGATCCGGCGCTGCAAGGAGGCGCCGCGAGCGCGCTCGACAAGGCCAGAATCAGGGCGCTGTTCCGGAGCCGGCTCCACATGGCCCGGTACGCTAACACGCGCTAGCGCGCGAGCTACGCTGCGCGCATGCCCGCTGTGGATTCCGGAGAGCTCCGGCTCCAGCACCGCGTCGAAGACGCGATGCTGCGGGACGATCCGCTCGAGCTCGAAGCGCTGATCCTGGAACTCGCGCTGCGCTCGACGCAGCGCGAGTGGGCCGAGTCCTGCTGCGCCCAGCTCTCGCGGCACCGCAATGCGCTCGTCCGCGGCAACGCGCTGGCGGGCTTCGCCCAGCTCGCGCGGCGCTTCGGTCAGCTCGACGTGCACCGCGTGAAACGCCGGGTCGAACTCGCGCTCTGGGACCGCCACGAGTACGTGCGCGCCCAGGCGGAATCCGCCGCCTGCGACCTCGAGACCTTTCTCTGCTGGAAGCTCGAGCGCCCGAGCCCCGACGCGCGCTGACCCCGCCTTCGCTCGGGCTGGAGTCCCCGGCGGCCGCCTCGCGCGCGAAGCGCGCTTGCGGCGGCGGCGCGGGAGCTTTCGGCGCTGCAGGTCGAAGAGCGCCCCGAGGCTTCGAGCGGCCTGCTCGTCGCGCGCGAGCGGGAGCAGCCACAACAGCGCGCGCGCGGTGGCCACTGCGTCGCCGAGCGCGCGATGGCGGGCGCGGTTCGAAATCCCGAATGCGGCGCAGAGCGCATCCAGGCTGTAGTTCCCGAGCGCAGGCAACGCGCGCCGCGCGAGCTTCCTCGTGCACAGGATCGGCGCCTCGAGCGGCGGAAGTCCCTGCTCCGCGAATCCGCGCCTCAGAAAGCCCACATCGAACTGCGCATTGTGCGCGACGAAGACCGCGCGCGGCATCCCCGCGAGCCAGCTGCGGAACGCCGGAAGCACCTGCGCGGGCTCGGGCGCGTCGGCGAGCAGGGGCTCCGAGATTCCGGTCAGCCGGGTGATGCGCTCGGAAATCGCGCCGGGCGGGCGCACCAGGCTGTCGAAGCGATCGCCGAGCTCTTGCCGGGAGATGCGCACCGCGCCGATCTCGAGGATCGCGGCGCCGGGGCCGAGGCCGGTGGTCTCGAGGTCGACGACGACGAAGTCCGCGAGCTCGATCGGAACCGCCGCGAGCGCGAGCTCCTCGGCGGGACGCAGCTGCTCGGGCCCGAGCTCGGCCGGCAGCGCCGATGCAGTCTGGCCGAGCGCGACCGCGACCAGCCGCCGCGCGAGCTCGGGGGCGACGGGAGAGCCGAGCGCGAGCAGCGACTGCGCGAGCTCGCCGATCGCAATGCGGCGGCCCTGATCGCGCAGCTCGTCGAGCGAGCGGCGCAGCGGGGATCCCGGGACTCGAAACAAACGCCATCTCCGCGCAGGAGGAAGCTGGAACGGGGGGCGGAGAATGCGGCGCGATACTATCACAGCTCTAGCGAGGCTCCGGCTCAGACCCACGAGACATGCAAGCCGACGAAGATCGCAAGCCGCTTCGGCGCGCAGCGAGGCGCAGCCGAGCGGAGAGCGGGTGGGACCGGGCCGCTTCCGGACCGGGACCCGCAAGATCGCAAGCCGTTTCGGCGCGCAGCGAGGCGAAGCCGAGCGGAGAGCGGGGTGGTCCGGGCTGCGCCCGGACCGGGACCACAAGGCTCGGCGCGCAGCGAGGCGCAGCCGAGCGAAGCGGGGTGGTCCGGGCTACGCCCGGACCGGGACCACGAGTCTAGGGGGTCGATGCGGAGCAGACGCAGCACTCGCGTGCGACGCCTCGGCGTCTGGCTCGCGGCGCCGCTGCTCGCGCACGCGGCGAGCGCGGGGCCGACTGCGCGCGTGTTCGCGCTGCGCGGGGGCGAGCGCAGCGCCGGCGGCACCGCTTTCTTCGTGCGTGCGGGAGGCGCGGCGGGCGCCGCGGCCATCGGCACGGCCCATGGTCTTCCGCTCGAGACGCTGGCGGCCGCAGAGCGCGTGGAGTTCGAGCTAGGCGGAGCCGCGCCGCCCGCGATTTCACGCGCGTTGCTGGCAGTGCCCGGCCGTTCCTACGCCGCGGCCGGCGGCAGCTTCGCCGATGACTTCCACCTCTACGCTCTCGAGGCGGCGCCGGCGGGCGCTGAACTGCTCGAGCTCGCGCGCACGGCATCGCTCGCGGCCGGCCTCGCCGTCGAGATCCTCGGCCCGCCACCCGCGAACGCCGCGAGCGCGCCCGCGCAGCGGCTCGCGGGCACGCTCGCGGCCGCAACTCCGCTGCGCCTCGAGATCCGCCTGCCCGGAGCGCCCGAGCTCGAGGGCTGGGGCGGCGCTCCCGTGCTGCGCGCGGGCAGCTCCGAAGTGATCGGCATGCTTCAGGCGGTGCGCGCGCAGGCAAGCGGCACGACGCTCGTCGCCGCACCGCTCGGCCGCGTGCGCGAGGCGCTGCGCGAGCCGCTGCGCGCCGGCCGCGGCCAGCCCTTCGCGAAGTTCGCAGTACTCCTCCCGGTGCCGATTGCGGAGCGCGAAGTGCTGGGACAGGAACCCGAGCACAGCGGCCTGGCACTCACGCTCGAGTACCCGCCGGACGGCTCCGCGGTCGCCGATTCCGGCTGCGGCGTCTTCGTCGCGGGCCGCGCCGAGCCGGCGGCGCTGCGGCGCTTCGACGTGATCTTCGCGCTCGACGTCTCGAGCTCGACCCGCGAGGCGAGCGGTTCCGACGTCGACGGCGACGGCGTGATCGGTTCGCCCTCCGATGGTCCGCTCGCGGCGCTGCGCGGCTCCGAGCGCCCCGATCCGGGCGATTCGGTCGCAGCCGCCGAGATCGCCGCAGCGCGCGCACTGCTCGCCCGCCTCGACCCGCGCGCCGCGCGCGTCGGGCTCGTGACCTTCTCCGGATTCGACGCGACCGGCCGCGTCGGCAGCGCCTGGGAGGGGCTGCGCGGCAGCCTGGGCGCGGCGCGGCTGCACGCCGAGACGCTCGCGCCGCTGACCCGCGACTACCCGCAGGTCGAGCGCGCACTCGACCTGCTGCTCGAGCGCACACCGGTCGGCCACACCCACATCGCCGCCGGGCTCGATCAGGCGATCGGCGAGCTCGCGGGCGTGCGCGGCACGCGCTCGCGGAGCGATCCCGCGAGCCAGAAGGTCGTGTTCCTGTTCACGGACGGCGAGCCCACGCTGCCCTATCCCGGGCACCCGGCGGCAAACACGCGCGTCGTGCTCGAGGCGGCCGAGCGCGCGCGCAGCGCCGGCGTCCGCGTGCACACCTTTGCGGTCGGAGCCCAGGCGCTCGCCCGCCCGATCGTGACGGTCGAGCTCGCCGCGCGCACCGGCGGCGTCTTCACGCCGGTGCGACAGCCGGGAGAGCTGGCACTCGCGATCGGACTCGCCGAGCTGCCGCGGCTCTCGGATCTCGAGCTCTCGAGCGGCGCGGCGGGAGGCGAGGCTCGCATCTTTCGCATGACGCCCGACGGCCTCTGGGCAGGCTTCGTGCCGATCGAGGCCGTGGGCCTGCAGGAGCTCCACATCCGCGCCGTAGCGCAGGACGGCTCTCGCGTGGCGCGCAGCGTGCGCGTGCGCCGTGGCCCGCCCGCGGAGGCTGCGGAGATTCCGGCCGCGCTCGCCGCGCGGCGCAATCAGCTGCTCGAGGAGTGCCTGCGCCTCGTGCGCGCGGACGCGCAGGAGGCCGAGCGGCTGCGCGCCGAGCAGCTGCGCGAGCGCCTGCGCGAGGAGATCCTGCGCGAGCGCGAGCAGGCCCGCGCGCGCGCAGCGCAGCAGCGCCGCGAGCTCGAGCTCGAAGTCGAAATGCGCTAGGTCAGACTGCTGCGTCCGGCGCGCGACCGAGGTCGGCCGGCGCGTTCGCGCCGCGCCCGCTGAGCGCCAGCACCCCGAGCGTGAGCAGATACGGAAGCATCAGGAATACCGGATACGGGAGCCCGACCCCCAGCGCCTGCAGCCGGAATTGCAGCGCGCTGATCGCCCCGAAGAAGAGCGACGCCGCCGTCACCCCGGCCGCAGTCCAACGCCCGAAGATCACGATCGCGAGCGCGATGAATCCGCGCCCCGCACTCATGCCCTCGCTGAAGCTGTCGGCGTGGCCTAGCGAGAGCGACGCGCCGGCGATCCCCGCGAGTGCGGCGCCGAAGGTCGCGGCCGCGATCCGGATCCGCCGCACCGGCAGGCCCTCGACCTCCGCCGCGCGCGCGGATTCTCCACAGGCGCGCAGGCGCAGCCCCGCGCGCGTGCGCGCGAGGAAGACGGCGAGCACCAGCGCGAGCGCCAGACTCAGATACGCGAAGGGCGTCTGCCGGAAGACGGCGCCGAGCAGCGGCAGCTCGTCGAGCAGCGGGACGGGCCACGGCTCGAGCACCGGGGCGCGCGGGGGCAGGCCCTGATACAGCGCGCGTGCGGCGAGCGCGGTGCCGCCGAGCGAGATCAGATTCACCGCCGTGCCGACGACGATCTGATCGACGCCCCGCAGCACCGAAAACGCGGCGAAGCCCGCTCCGATCGCCGCGCCTGCGATCGCCGCGGCGGACACGCCGAGCCACGGGGAGCCGCTCGCAACCGCGACCGCGAAGCCGACGAAGGCCCCGCACAGCAACGTGCCCTCGACCCCGACGTGGATCAAGCCTCCGCGTTCGCAGACGAGCTCGCCGAGCGCCGCGAGCAGCAGCGGCGCCGCGAGGCGCAGGGCGGCTTCGAGGAATTGCTCCATCAGGCGCGCGCGCGGCGGCCCGTGGCGGGGTGCTGCGCTCCGGCGAACGCAGCGGAGAGCACGATCACCGCGCCCTGCACGACCTGCGTTGCGACGGAGGGCACTCCGACCGCTCGCTGCATCGCGCCCGCACCGGCCTCGAGCGCGCCGAAGAAGAGTGCCGAGGGGATCACGGCGAGCGGATGCAGACGCGCGAGCAGCGCGACGGCGATCGCCGTGAAGCCGGTGCCGGGCGCGATGCCCTCGTAGAGCTGCGAGGTGACGCCCGCGACTTCGCAGGCCCCCGCGATCCCCGCGAGCGCGCCGCCGAGCGCGAGTCCGATCCAGGCGTGCTGCTCGGGCGAGATGCCCGCGAAGCGGGCCGCCTGCGGCGAAGAGCCGACGGCGCGCATGCGGAAGCCGAGCGCCGTGCGGAACAACAGGCCCCAGACCAGCCCCGCCGCGACGAGTGCGGCCGGCACGCCGAGATGGACGCGCGCGAAGCGCGGCAGCAGTGCGGCCTGCGGCAGCGGATCGCTCTTCGGATACGCGCCAGAGAGCTCCTGTAGCGGGCCGTGCACCGCGAGCGACACCAGCTCCAGCGCGATGAAGTTGAGCAGGATCGTGCTGATCACTTCCGACACGCCGCGCCGCGCGCGCAGCGCGCCCGCGAGCCCACCGAGCAGAGCGCCGCCGAGCGCGCCCGCGAGGATCACGGCCGGCACCAGCAGCAGCGCCGGAGCGTCTGGCCAGCCGCGCGTCGCGAGCGCCGTCGCGCACAGCGCGCCGATCGCGAGCTGACCCTCGGCCCCGATGTTCCAACTGCCACAGCGGAATGCGATTGCAACGGCCAGCCCGGTGAAGAGCAGCGGGGCGGTCTTCAGCAGCGTCGCGGTCCAGGCCGCGCCGCTTCCGACCGAGCCCGCGATCAGCGCGTGCAGCGCGGGACCCGGGGCGAAACCGAGCAACCACAACAGCAACGCCGCAAACGCGAGCGACGCCGCGACGGCCAGCAAGGGCCGCAGCAGCGCGTTCATGCCGCCCGCCGTCCGAGCAGGATCGCGCCGAGCGCGGCGCGGTCCGCGCCGGCGGGCACCGGCCAGAGCTCGCCGCGCACCAGCGCGAAGAGGCGGTCGGAGAGCGCCATGACTTCATCGAGCTCGGACGAGATCAGCAGCACCGCGGCGCCCGCCGCTCGCAGCGCGAGCAGCTGTTCGTGCACGAAGCGAGCCGAGCCGACGTCGAGACCGCGCGTCGGCTGGATGGCGATCAGCACCCGCGGAGCGCTCGCGAGCTCGCGCGCGACCGCGAGCTTCTGGGCGTTGCCGCCCGAGAGCCGCCGCACCAGGAGCTCGGGATCGGGCGGCCGCAGCGAAAATCGCTCGATCGCCGCTGCAGCGGCCGCGCGCGCGGCGCGCGGATCGAAGAGCCCGCGCCGGAAGCAGTCGCGATCGTCGTAGCTGCCCTTCAGCACGAAGTTCTCGGCCACTGTCATGCCCGGTACCAGGCCCGCGCTCTCGCGATCCCCCGACAGATGCGCGACGCCCGCGCGCCGGAGCGTACGCGGCGACGGAACCAGCGCGATGCCCGCAACGCGCAGCTCGCCCGCGCTCGGCCGACGCAGTCCTGCGAGCAGCTCCTCGAGCTCGCGCTGCCCGTTGCCCTCGATGCCCGCGATCCCGACGATCTCGCCCGCATGCAGCGCGAGCTCGAGCCCACGCAGGCGCCCGGACTCGGAGAGCCCCGGCGCGCAGAGCCCGCGCAGCTCGAAGAGCAGCTCGCCCGACGTGCGGGCCAGGGGCCTCGCGAGCGGCGGCACCTCGCTGCCGAGCATCAGGCGTCCGAGCTGCCGTGCATCGGCTTCGCGCGCGCGCAGCAGCGCCGCCACGCGGCCGCGGCGCAGCACCGTGATGCGGTCCGCAACGGCCTCGACTTCGGCGAGCTTGTGGGTGATCAAGACGACGCTGCAGCCCTCCGCGCGCAGCGCCGTGAGCGAGGCGAAGAGCGCGTCGATCTCGCCGGGCGTGAGGACTGCGGTCGGCTCATCGAGGATCAGGATCCGCGCGCCGCGGCCGAGCGCGCGCAGGATCTCGGCGCGCTGGCGCTCGCCGACCGAGAGATCGGCGACGCGCGCGGCCTGCGGCAGCTCGAGCGCGAAGCGCTGCGCCAGCTCGCGCACGCGCGCCGCCTCGCGCCCGGGCCGGAACCAGAAGCCGCGCTCGACGGCGCCGAAGGCCAGATTCTCCGCGACCGAGAGCGCGGGAATCAGCGCGGAGTGCTGGTGCACCATGCCGATCCCGCGCTCGGCCGCACGCCGTGGATTCCAGAGCGCGAGATCGACCGCCACGCCCCCGAGCTCGAGCTGCCCGGCGTCCGGCCGCAGGCTGCCGAGCAGCACGTTCATGAGCGTGCTCTTGCCCGCACCGTTCTCCCCGAGCAGCGCGTGGATCTCGCCCGGCCAGAGCTCGAGGTCGACACCCGCGAGCACGGGGCTGCCTGGGACGAAGCTCTTCTCGATTCCGCTGAGGCGCAGCGCCCGCGCGGCCTCCGCAGCGCTCAGAAATTGCCCCTCGGAACCGCGAGCTCACCCGCGCGGATGCGAGCCTCGAGCTGTTCCAGCTCCGCGCGCAGGGCCTCGGGGATCACGTCACGCAGCGCCGGATTCAGCTCCAGCGCGACGACGCCCTCGCGCATGCCGAGCCGCAGCGGCTCGGCGCGGAACTGGCCCTGCTGCACCCGCTTCGCCACCGCCAGCAGCGCGCCGGGAATGTCCAGCGTCGCAGAGCCGAGCACGACCGTCGGCGCCATCTCGTTCTGGTTCGCGTTGGTGCCGAACGCATAGACGCGCTGACCCGCGGCCGCGCGCTCTTCGACCGCGCGAAACACGCCGCGACCCGCGTCGTTCGCCTGGTGCAGCAACAGGTCTGCGCCCGTGTCGAGCAGTGCGAGCGCGGCCTCACGCGCCGCGGGGACGTCATCGAAATTGCCGAGGAAGACCTCGCGCACCGCGACCTCGGGCCGCGCGCTCGCGACCCCGGCGCGGAACGCGTCGAAGGTGCTGCGAATCGAGGGCAGGTCGATGCCGCCGACGAGGCCGAGCACGCGCGTCTGGCTGAGACGCGCCGCGAGCACTCCACAGAGATACGTGGCCTGCTCGAGCTCGAAGACCATCGGCGCGACGTTCGGCCGCAGCGTGTTGCCCGAGGTCGTGACGAAGATCGTGTTCGGGAACTCCGCTCCGACCCGCGCGGCGGCTTCCTGGTACTCGAAGCCGTGGCCAAAGACCAGCGCGAAGCCGCGGTTCGCGAAATCGCGGAAGCCCTCCTCGAAGTCGGCCGGGGAGCGCGTCTCGACGTGCCGCACCTCGGCGCCGAGCTCGTCTCGGATGCGCTGCAGGCCCTGGTAGGCGCCGGCGTTCCAGCCGCCGTCGTTGATCGAACCCGGCGTGAGCAGCGCGACCCGGAAGCCGGCCGGGCCGGGCTCGGCCTCTCCGCAGCCCGCGAGCAGCAGGGCCGCGAAGCCGAAGCACAGAAGTCGCGCGCCGCGTTGCCACATCGCTGCGGCGCGAGTATATCGGGGTCGGATCTCGAGCGGTCTCGCCCCGCGCAGCGAGCCGAGGGCGCGCGGAGCTCCTCAGACCGGAATCTCGATCCGCGCAGCGGGGCAGAGTCGAACCAGGGTCGTCGGACTACGATGGAGTGTCGAGTTCCGCTCCGTGCACCGGTCGCACCACGAAGTCGCGGGTCTCGCTGAACACGCGCAGCGGCGACCACTCGGGCAGATCCGACATGCGCGGCATGCCGTAGGTCATCGCGCCGGTCGGATCGATCACCCAGGGATCTTCGGCATCCTCGAACCAGAAGGTCACCATGTGATGCTGCCCGTCGCTGCGCCGGAAGACCACCGCGCGGAAGACTTCGTCCTGGCGGAAGCCGAGATCGAGCAGCGCGTTGTACACCAGCAGCTCGAGGCCGTCGCAGTCGTCCCCGCCCTGCTTCAGGGTCTCCTGCAGCGTGGCCCAGTGGTCGACGGGCCCGTCCTCGCGGTAACGGCGCGCCGACTCCGCCTGGATCCAGTCGGCGACGCTGCGCGCGAGCCCGCGGCGCTGATCGCTGCGGAAGCTCGCGTACTCGCGCCCGAGGTCGCTGCCCGAAGCGACCGCGGGCTTTACTGCCGCAGACGACTCGCGACTGTGCTGCGCGCGCGGCCCGGCGCGCCCGTCCGCCGCGACCTGGCGCGCCTGCCAGCCCTCGATCTTGCGGCTCCAGGGGTCGCCGGGCTCCGGCGCGCTGAAGTAGTCGAGGCCCATCCGTGTGGGCCCGCCCGCGCAGCCGAGGCCGAGTCCCAGCGCGAGCACCAGGGCCCAGTGGCGGACACCCTTCAGCTGTGTCGAAAAGCCCATGCTCCCGGCCTATCGGCCGGTCGCTCGGCTGAATTAGCCTAAAGTTATGATTTTTATGGACTTTTTTCGAGCTTCCCGGTTGCGGTGGCGCGGCGCCGGCATGCGCGGCGAGCTGCGCGCGCGGGAATCGGAAGCGGGCGCGCAGCGGCGCTTCAGGCGGGAATGTCGAAGTTGCGCGCGAGCATGAAGAGCAGGACGAGGAACCCGACCAGCGCGGGGATCCCGCCCACGATGTAGAGGATCGCCACGCCGTCGACCTTGCCGCGCGGCTCGTCTCGATCGTCTGCCACCTGGCTGTTCTCCTCGTGGCCCGGGCACCGGGCGGGCGGAACATAGCGGTGCGATCCGCGCGCGCCAGCCGCCCCACTTCGCAGCCGGGCTCCCGTCGGCGCGCGCTCCGCCTAACGCCAGTCTTCGGGCACCCCGGCCAGATTCGCCTGGATCTCGAGATCCTGGAGATCGGCCTCGGCACGGCCGATCTGCTCCCGGCGGCGCTTGAGCTCCTGGCTCAGGCGGAAGCTCACAGTCGAGCCCTCGGTCGACGCGGGCTGATTGGGAATGGCGATCTGGTAGCTGCTGCTGTCGGAAGCCGTCTCTTCGAGCTCCCGCTCGACACGAGCGAGCGCGACGCGAGCGTCCTCGATCTTCTCGCGCGCCGTGCGGAAGCGGCCCTGCCATTCCTTCTGGGTCGCCCCCGCGCGCAGCACGGGCGGCGCCCGTCCGGAAAACGAGTCCGGGAGCTTGAGCAGCTGGTCGAGCGGGACCGAGGCGGGCTTCGCTTCGACGGCCGGCGGGGCTGGCCTCGCCGCAGCCCCGGCGCCCTCCTCTGCAGCGACCGGCAGCGCGAGCCAGAATGCCGAGAGGCCGAGCGCCGCCAGGAGTCCGCACCACGGGCTGCGCGCGGCAATCATGGGTCGCAGTGTACCCCCAGCCCCCCGCGACCGCGCAGCCGCGGGCGCCACAGCCGCGCCGCGGCAGGGCCGGAAGCCGCGGGAGGCGGTCAAGCGCTGCCTTCGATCGCCGATACGCAGTCCCGAGGATTCGTCCGCCGCATTCCGCGCGTCGCGGAGGGGGAGCCACAGCCATGGAACGCGAGAAGCTCTTCCGCCTACTGCGGTTGGGTATCGAGAAGGGCGCCTCCGACATCCACTTTCAGGTGGGTTACCTGCCCCTCTACCGCTTCCACGGCGAGCTGGTCGAGCTCCGCTACCGGGTGTTGACCGCAAAGGACACCGAGGCCATCGCGCGGATGCTGCTCGAGGGCGACCCGCGCAGCGCGGAGTTCGAGAGCCCGGGCTTCACCGAGATCGACCTCGCCTTCGAGCTGCCGGGCGAAGGTCGCTTTCGCGTCAACATCTCCCGCCAGCGCCGCTTCTTCAACGTCGTGCTGCGCGTGATTCCGCTGCAGGTCCGCACCTTCGAGGAGCTGAACCTCCCGGCGCGCCTGCGCGAGCTCGCCGACCTGCGACGCGGCTACGTGCTCGTGACGGGTGCGACCGGCATGGGCAAGTCGACGACGCTCGCGACGCTGATCGAGATGGTGAATCGCGTGCGCAAGGCGAAGGTCATCACGATCGAGGATCCGATCGAGTTCGTCTTCACCCACGACAAGAGCATCATCACGCAGCGCGAGATCGGCACCGACACCGCCTCGTTCCCGGATGCACTGCGCGCGGCCCTGCGCCAGGACCCGGACGTGATCATGGTGGGTGAGATGCGGGACCACCAGACCGTCGACACCTCGCTCAAGGCGGCCGAGACGGGGCACCTGGTCT
>CAYTJA010000098.1:0-6568 GCA_964437835.1 uncultured Spirochaetales bacterium | reverse complement strand
CTGAACGGCCTCGGCGAGGCGATCGAGGCGCAGTTCACGCGCTGGAACCTGACCGAGGCCGAGCGCGAAGTCGCGCTGCTGCTGTTGAAGGGCCTCTCGCACAAGGAGGTCGCGAGCGTGCGCGCGGTTTCCGAGCGTACGGTGCGCGAGCAATCGCGCGCGATCTACACCAAGTCGAGTCTGACCGGACGCGCCGCACTCTCGGCGTTCTTCCTCGAGGATCTGCTCGCGCCGATCGAAGGTGTCGGGTAGGACCGACGCCTGCGCAATCGCATGACGCGCGTGCGAGCGGGTGGCCGGCGCCCGGAGTAGAGGCGTGCCGAACCTGAATCGAATCCACCGCGTCTGGCTGCAGATCGCGATCGCCGCCGCGCTCCTCAGCGGCCACGCCGCGGCTGCGGAAGTGCCCGCAGTGCTTCCCGCGGCTGATTCAGGAGCCGCCCGCGAAACAGCCGAAGACGCAGACGAGGAGGACTCCCTGCGCGATCGCCTGACCGAGCGCGAAGACCGCCGGCGGCCGCTCGAGCCCTATCAGATCCCGCTCGCCGGACGGCCGTTGACGCTCGGCGGCGAGCTAGAGGCCGAGGCCGAGGCAATCCGCCGGCGGATCTTCGATCCAAACGTCGCCGAGCCGGACCGCGCGCGCTTCGAGGCCGGCATCGATCTGGAGGCCTTCTACAGCTTCGGGGCTGCCCTTTCGCTATTCGCACAGGTCCACCTCGGCTTCGAGCAGGAACTGCTCGATGAAACCCCAGGCGGCAGCTCGGGCTTCCTCGCCGAGCGCGGCGAAATGTGGCTGATTGCCGAGGGCCTCTTCGGCCTGCCGATCGCGCTGGATCTCGGTCGGCTCGATTTCGAAGACGACCGGCGCTGGTGGTGGGACACGGAGCTCGACTCCCTGCGGATCAGCATCGAGCCCGAGCCCTTCGAGCTCTCGCTCGCGGTGGCAAACGAGCTGCTGCCGAAACGCATGGACCTCGACCACATCGCTCCGGAGCAGAAGGGTGTGCTGCGGGTCCTCGCGGAGGCGACGCTCGACCATCACGGCGGTCACAGCCTCGGGCTCTTCGGGCTGTTTCAAGACGACCGCAGCGCGAGCCCTGCACCCGAGGAGTTCGTGCCGAGCCGGCGCGAGGACGACTCGGACGCGCAGCTCGGCTGGTTCGGGGGGCGTGCGCTAGGCGTGTTCGAGCTCGGCTCGCGCGGCCTGCTCGGATACTGGCTCGACGCAGCCGGGGTGCGCGGCCAGGAGGAAGTCGTCGAGTTCGAGGATCCGGTAGCAGGCCAGAGCGAGGTCGAGAACCGCTTCCGGCGCGATGTCTCGGGCTTCGGCATCGACGCCGGGCTCGAGTGGATCTTGCCGCTGGCCTTCGAGCCGCGAATTTTCGGCGGCTACGCGTTCGGCTCCGGAGACACGACGCCGGACTTCGGTTCCGACCACTCCTTCCGCCAGAGCTCCCTCCAGTCGAACGAGGCCGGTTTCGGGGGCGTCGAGCATTTCTCGAGCTACGGCCTGCTGCTCGACCCCGAGCTCTCGAACCTCGGCATTGCAACCGCCGGGATCGGCTTCTCGCTGTTTCGATCGAGCTCGCTCGACCTCGTCTACCACCGCTACCGCCAGGACGAGCCGGCGACCTCCCTGCGCGATGCGGAGCTCGAGGCGGAGCTCACGGGCATCCATCGGCGCGTCGGCGACGCCGTGGATCTGGTGTTCGCCCTCGAGGAATGGGAGCGCTTCGAGCTCGAATTCACGGCGGCAGCATTTCGAGCCAGCCATGCGTTCGGCGCACAATCGGGAGACTGGAGCTACGGCGGGGCGTTGATCCTCCGCTACGCGTTCTGACGCCGAGCGGATTCAGCGCGCGTTCGAGCGCTGCGCCGGTGCAAGTCTCAGCCGTGCCTCGAGCGCGGGCTGGAAGCGCAGCATCGAGGTGTCCTCGACTTCGCTTCCGCGCGCGTCGCGCTGCTCGAAGCCGGACTCCGACTGCGGGCGGCCGCCGCTGGTGTTCTGGCGCGCGAGGTATTCCTCGCGCGATTTCGTGTAGTAGTGGTGGATGCGCAGGCCCGTCACGCGCGAGGCGGGCATCAGGCGGCCGCCGCGCCACCAGCGGTAGTGCCACCAGTGCGCGCTGTTCGCGCGGCGGTTGTCGGAGAGGTGGTCGCCGTTCGCGAGGTCCTTGTGGTTCGAGGGCTCGGCTTCGCGCCGCGTGTAGGCGGCCGTCACGAGGCCTGCCGGCGGCTCGACGTGTCCATTGCTGCCGAAATTCCAGCGTGGAATCCGCACGCCCTTCCAGCGGCGTCGGTCGAGCGCCAGGATCGCGGGACGCAGGCTGTCGCCGCCGACGGGAACCAGGAATTCGTCGACGTCGATCTTCATGATCCACTGCGCGTCGCTGCGGTAGTGCTGCGCCGCGTGCGCGAAGGCCATGTGGTTCTTGTTGCGCTGGCCGAAAGGGGTCGCGCGGTCGTGGCGCGTGCCGTCGAGCTGTGTCCAGGGGTGGCGCGTCACGACGCCCGCGTCGACGTAGGGTTGCAGCAGCTCCTTCGCCTCCGCTTCGCCGTCGTTGTCGTAGAGATAGAAGTGCTCGACGCCGACGAGCCGGTGGTACTCGAGCCACTCGCGGAGATAGGCGTTCTCGCGCTTGAAGATCGTCGCGAAGGCGAGCAGGAAGCGGCGCGGAGACGCGGTCACCACGCGCCGGAGGCTAGCCCGCAGCCGCGGGGGTCGCTGCGGCCGGGAGGCGCTCGAAGCGCGACGGCGTCGGATGGCAGCGCTCGAGGTAGCGCCGCGCCACGCGCTCGACCGCCGCGCTCGGGTGCTCGCCGAAGTTGTCGTTCAGGCACAGGAACTTCGCGCGGCGAGTGCGCAGCCATGCGAGCCCGGCGAGTTGCAGCGGGAGCCAGTTGTCGAGGCCCCAATACGCGACGCTGCGCCGGCGCTCGCGGCCCGAGACCGCGCGGCCGAGCCCCTCGCAGGCGAGGAACCACGGATACAGGTATTCGGGCGCGAGGTTGTCGGGCTCGCGGAAGCGGCTCGCGCGGGTGCGATCCCACTCCGACTTCCATTGGCTCGCGCAGGTCTCGAAGGAGCCGCGCTCGATCAGCAGCGGGGCGTGACAGATCGCGCGGCGCCTGGCGTGGCCGTAGGCGTCGTCGAGCAGCGAATTGCAGAGCGCGAGCGCCGCGTTCCAGCGCGAGATCCAGCGGTTGCCGGCCTGCTCCGCAGCGGGAGTGCTGCGCCGCGAGAAGTAGAGCTTGTGCGCGCCATCGGGCCAGAAGAAATCCGAGCGCGCGACCGGCCCCGCGAAGAGGTGGTCGTCGGAGAGGTAGAGGAAGTGGCGCGAGAGCCCCGCGATGCGGTGCAGATGCGCGACGATCGCAAACGAGTTGAAGGTCGGGAGGTGTTCGGGCTCGAAGATTTCGTCGTGGTGCACGATGCGCAGGCTCGGCTCCGAGATCTCGAGCCAGGCCGGAACCTGCGGGCGCTGCGTCACGAGCACCACGCGGCGGATCCAGGGCGCGTACTGCTGCAGCGAGCGCAAGCTGAAGCGCAGCAGCTCGAGGTTGTCGCGCGTGCGGTTCGGGTTGCGGTCGTGATCGGTGCGCGCGTGCAGTGCATGGGCTTCGGCATAGCCCGGCGCCTGGTCGTCGACCCAGGTGTAGACGGCGTCGATCGGCTCCTCCGACTCAATGCGTTCGCGCTTCACTTCGGCTCTCCGAGCTGCGCGGGCCGCTCGCAGCGACCGCTGATGATCGGAACGCCGACGCTGTCGAGCTGAGCCAGCATTGCGAAAGCCTAACTCTCTTCGCGGAGCCGCGGCTCCGCGAAGTTTTCGGGGTGGCGGCCGCGGATGCCGCGGTAGAACGCGCGCACGGCGTCCATCTCGCGGCGCGGGTCGCCGCTCGGAGTCCACGCCGGCCCGAAGCCGCCGCGCCGCCGCGCGTAATCGAGATAGCCCATCACGATCGGCACCCGGGCCTGCTGCGCGATGTGGTAGAAACCCGACTTCCAGAGCGGGGTCAGGCCGCGCGTCCCCTCGGGCGGGATCGTGAGCACGAGCTCGTCGGACTCCGCGAAGCGCCGCGCCATCTGCTCGACGAGACCGTCGCGCCGGTGCCGGTAGATCGGAATGCCACCGACCGCGCGCATCAGCGGACCCAGCGGCCCGCGGAACAGCGTGTGCTTGCCCATCCACGACACGCGCACCCCCTTCACGACCGCGATCGCGAGCAGATAGGCGAGGTCCCAGTTCGAGGTGTGCGGTGCAGCGATCAGCACGAACTTGCGCGCCGCTGGGCGCTCGCCTTCCGGCTCCCAGCCCGTGGCCCTCAAGAACAGAGACGCAAGCTGTTGCTTCAGGCGCGGCCTCGGCGGAGATTCGCGGTTCGGAGCTGCGCGAATGGGGCGCAGTGTACCAACCGCGATCTGCTCGACACGCGAGCACTGTGGCCGATTGCTACATCCCAAGCCGCAGCGGCGCGCACTCGCAGCGGCGCCGGCCCCGGCCTTGCAATTGGAGTCCCCGGCTCTTCACTGCGACACCGATTGGAGGCAAGCAAATGCGATCCCTGGCCCTGCTCCTCGTCAGCTGTTGTGCCCTCGGAAGCACGGCCTGCTCGGGCCCCGAGTCCGATGCGGGCGCGCAGCCCGCGCGGCCCGAGACCGGCGGCTCGGCGCAGGGCGACTTCGGAGCGCCGCGCGGCGAGCCGATCCGCGCCGTGCTGAGCTCGCCGCCCGAGGTGCCGCCGCCGACCGGCCGCAAGCAGCCCGCGCTGGTGATCGTGGAGCTCGAGGTCCGGGAGCTCGAGCGCGAGATCTCCGAGGGCGTCAAGTACACGTTCTGGACCTTCGGCGGGACCGTACCCGGGAGCTTCATCCGCGTGCGCCAGGGAGACACCATAGAGTTTCACCTGAAGAACCACCCCGATTCGAAGATGCCGCACAACATCGACCTGCACGGCGTGACGGGTCCCGGCGGCGGCGCGGCCTCGAGCTTCACCGCACCGGGGCACGAGTCGCAGTTCCGCTTCAAGGCGCTGAACCAGGGCCTGTACGTCTACCACTGCGCGACGGCGCCGGTCGGCATGCACGTCGCGAACGGCATGTACGGTCTGATGCTCGTCGAGCCGCCCGAGGGCATGCGCCCGGTCGACCGCGAGTTCTACGTCGTGCAAGGCGATTTCTACACGGCCGGCAGATATCGCGAGAAGGGCTTCCAGCCCTTCGACATGCAGAAGGCGATCGACGAGAACCCCACCTACGTGCTCTTCAACGGCGCCGAGGGCGCGCTCGTCGGCGACAAGGCACTGCGGGCGGCGGTCGGCGAGACGATCCGCCTCTACGTCGGCAACGGCGGGCCGAATGCGGTTTCGTCCTTTCACGTGATCGGCGAGATCTTCGACAGGGTGCAGTTCGAGGGCGGGACGCACTATCAGGAGAACGTGCAGACGACGCTGATCCCGGCCGGAGGCGCCGCGATCGCCGAGTTCCGCCTCGAGGTGCCGGGCTCCTACGTGCTAGTCGACCACTCGATCTTCCGCGCGTTCAACAAGGGCGCACTCGCGATCCTCAAGGTCGACGGACCCGAGAACAAGGAGATCTACTCCGGCAAGGAGCTCGACTCCGTGTATCTAGGCGACAAGAGCGCGAGCCTCGCCGCGGTTGCAGCGGCGGCCGAGGCGCAATCCGCAGGAACGCTGACGCGAGAGCAGCAGATCCAGGCCGGCGCCGCGCTCTACAAGGGCACCTGCTCGGTCTGCCATCAGCTCGACGGCCAGGGCCTGCCGGGCATCTTCCCGCCGCTCGCCGGCTCGGATTACCTCCGCGCGGACCCGAAGCGCGCGATCGGCATCGTGCTCTTCGGCCTGACGGGCCGCCTCACCGTCAACGGCCTCGAGTACAACTCGGTGATGCCGCCGATGGCTCAGCACACCGACGACGAGATCGCGAACATCCTGAGCTATGCGCTGAACAGCTGGGACAACACCGGGCCCGTGATCTCGGCCGAAGAAGTCGCTGCGCGGCGCGCCGGCGGCGCTCGGGCAGGCAGCGCGGCGCGCTGAGCGTGCGTTGGCTCGCCGCATGCTGCGCGATTCTGCCCTGCGCTGGCGAGCTGAGCGCAGAGGCGCCGGGCTATGCGCGCGTCGACGGTGGCCGTTTCGAGTCGGTGCTGCCGTCCGCGCCCGGCGCCGCGAGCGTGACGCTGCAGCCCTTCCTGCTGCAGCTCGTGCCCGTCACGAATGCGCAGTTCCTCGCCTTCGTGCAGCGCGAGACGCAGTGGCGCCGCGGCGTGGTACCGAGCGTCTTCGCGGACGCCAGCTATCTCGCACACTGGGAAGCGCCGCTCACGCTCGGCCCCAGCGCCGCTCCCGACCAGCCGGTGACGCGCGTCAGCTGGTTCGCGGCGACGGCCTACTGCGAGGCGGCGGACGCGCGGCTGCCGACCTGGCACGAATGGGAGCGCGCGGCCGCGGCCGACGAGACGCGCTCCGATGCGCGCGGCGACCCGCAGTGGCGCCAGCAGATCCTCGATTGGTACGCGCGCTCCGGCGGCGCGCCGCTGCCCGC
>CAYTJA010000097.1:0-25561 GCA_964437835.1 uncultured Spirochaetales bacterium | reverse complement strand
GGCTGCGACGCGCGGCGCTGCTGCTCGACGCGCTCGGCCGAGCCTCAGACGCGGCCGCCGAATGTGAATCGCTGCTCGCTCACTGGCCAGAGCTCGCGGGCGCCGAAATGCTGTTCGAGCGCGCGTTGCGCGCCAGCGGGGATCCGCTGCGCCTCGCGGACTGCCTCGGCCGCCGAGCGCGCCGAGAGCCAGACAGCGCGCGTGCAGGCCAGGCGCTGCGCGAACGCGCGCTGCTGCTCGAGGAGCAGGCCGGAGAGCTGGCCGCCGCCCACGGCGCCTGGAGCGAGCTGTTGCAGAGCGCGGCTCCGCTCGAGCTCCGACGCGAGGCGAGCGCGCGCATCGCAAAGCTGCTCGAGCGCGAGAGCCGCTGGCTCGAGCTGCGCGAGCATCTCGAGGGCGCGCTGCAGCGCGACGAGGCCGGCGATCCGGTGTCCGCTCACGCGACCGCCGCCGGCATCTGCCGCCGACAGCTGCGCGATCCGATCGCTGCCGTGGCCCACCTCGAGGCCGCCCTCACGCTCGCGCCCGGCGAAGGCCCACTCTGGGCCCAGCTCTCCGAGCTCTTTGCCGAGGCCGGACGCGAAGCAGATCTCGTGCGCAGCCTCGAGGGCGAGATCGCGGCCGAACCCGATGCCGAGCGCGAGGTCGCGCTGCGCTGCCGCGCGGCCGAGCTCTACGCGACCGCGCTGCTGGATCCCGAGCGCGCCTGCCGGCACGCGGAGCGCGCGCTGGCGCTTGCCCCGGGACACCCGTGGGCAAGCGAGTTCCTGCTCCAGCACTGGGACCGCTCCGGCGAGCCGGCCCTGGTGTTGGGCCTGCTCGAGGACCGGCTGCGCCGCCTGCTGCGCGAGAGCCGCGGGGCGAGCGCGGAACCCGACGCGCAGCGGCTCGCGCTGCGGCTGCGGATCGCCGGCCTGCGCGCGAGCGCGCTCTCCGATCTCGACGGCGCGATCGCAGCGCTCGAGCCTGCCCTCGACGAGAGTGAGGTCGCCGCGCTGGTCGCCGAGCCCCTGGCCGATCTCTACCAGCGAGCGGGCTATGGCGAGGACCTGATCGAGCTGTGCCGACGCGCGGCTGCTGCCGGCGCAGATCCGGCGGAGCGCTCGGCCTGGCAGCTGCGCCTCGGCGACGCGTTGCGCGAGCGCCACCAGGACCAGGAGGCGGCCGACGCCTACGAGCGTGTGCTCGCGGAGCGCCCCGGAGATCTAGAGGCGCAGGCGGCGCTGCGCGAGCTCAGCCGGCGCCTCGGCCCGCCGCAGCGACTGGTCGCGCTGCTCGAGCAGCAGATCGCGCGTCTCTCGGGACCCGAGGAGATCCCGCCGCGCCTCGAGCTCGCCGCGCTATGCGAGCAGGACCGGCCCGCCGACGCGTTGGCCGAGCTGCGCCGTGTGCTCGAGCTCGAGCCGGGCTGTCGCGAGGCGCTCGACCGCTCGATCGCACTCTGCGAACGACTCGGCAAGTCGGGCGTCCAGCTCGAGCTGATCGATCGCGCGCTGCTGCGCGAGCCGGCCGATCGCGGGGCCTTGCTGCTGCGACGCGCGCGGCTGCTCGCGGCACGCGGCTCGGACGACGCCGTCGCGTCGTACCGCGCTGCGGCATCGCTGCTCCCGACAGACCGCGAACTCCTGCGCGAGCTGCGCGAGCTGCTCGCCTCGCGCCGCGAGGGCGAGGCGGCGCTCGACTGCCTGCAGCGCGAGGTCTGGCTCGCAGCCGTTCCGGAGCGCAGCGCGCTGCTCGAAATGGCGGCCGAGCTGGCTTCCCAGCTGATCTCGCCGGACGCGAGCCTCGCATGGCTCGAGCGCCTGCGACGCGAGCGGCCCGGGGATCCCGAGCTCGTGCGCCGGATGGCCGCGCTGCACCGCGCCGCGGGGCGGCGCGAGGCCCTGCTCTCTTGCCTCGAGACCGAGGCCGCCCTGCCCTGCGACGACGCGCGCCGCCGCGCGCTGGCGCGCGAGCGCGCTCAGCTGCTCAAGGAGGCGGGCTTCCCGAGCCGCGCCGCCGCGGTGCTCGAAGAGTGCCGGCGAGCTGGAGCGGCCGACGCCGATTTGTGTCGCGTGCAGGAACGCCTCTACGGCGGTCTCGGACGCGCGCGCGAGCAGGTGGAAGCCCTCGCCTCGCTGATCGCGCTCTGCCCCGCCTCGGAGCACGGCGAGCTGGCCCAGCAGGCCGCGAGCTTGTGCGAGGAAGCGCTGCGCGATCCCGCGCGCGCGGCGCAGTTCTGGCAGCTGGCCACCCTGCACACTGCGGTGGGCTCGAGCCAGCGCGCCGATCTGCTGCGCCGCCAGGGCTTCGCGCTGCGTGAGGCGGGCCCCCCCGCGGCGTGGGCGCGCTGCGCCGAAGCCGAGCTCGAGGAGCTCGACCCGCGCGCACCGGTCTTCGCGGACCGCCGTGCGGAACTGCACGCCGCACTCGCGCGCAGCTACGAAACCCAGCTGATGCGCCCCGACCTGGCACTCGCCCACCTGCGCGTGGTGGTCGACGCCGCGGGCTCCGCCGCCGCGGCGGATGCCGCACGCAGCGACGAGGCGGAGCGCAGCCTGTTGCGCTTGCTGCGCGTGCGCGACTGCGCGGCCGAGCTCGCGGAGCGCCTGGCCGCAGCGCTCGCCCGGCGTCCCCGCGATCCGGACGCCTGGCTCGAGCTCGCGCGGCTGCGCGACGAGCGGCTCTGCGATCTCCCGGGCGCACTCGCTGCGTACCACCGCGTGCTCGAGCTGGAGGCCGACTGCCTGCCCGCGCTGCGGGGCCAGCGCGCCTGCGCCGAGCGACTGGGCAACTACGAGCAGGTCGCCGCGAGCCTCGCGCGAGAGCTCGAACACCCGCAGACGCGCACCGCGACGCAGCGCGCGGCCCTGCTGCGCCGCCTCGGCGATCTGCACTGGCGGCGACTTTCCTCGACGACTCGCGCGAGCCGCTGCTATGCCGCCGCGCTCGAAGCGAACCCGCGCGACTTCGAGGCGCTGCGCTCGCTCGAAGGCCTGCTCGAGGCGATGGAGGACTGGCGCGGCGCCGCGGAGCTCTACGAGAGCGAGGTGGAGGTGCTGGCAGAGGCCGACCCGGAGCGGCGCGGCGAGATCTGGCTGCGCGTGGCGAGCCTCGCGCGCGACCATCTATCGGATCCGGAGCGAGCGCTGCGCGCACTGCAGCGCGCGGGCGAGCTCACGGCGCTGCCGTCGGCGAGGCAGCTCGAGCTCGCGCAGCTGCACCGGCGCGTCGGCGAGACGCAGGCCTTTGCCGCGGCGTTCCGCGTGTTCTGCGAGGCGCGCGACTCCGCTGCAGGGGCGCGCGACTGGCTCGAGCTGGGCGAGGTCTACTTCGAACTCGGACAGCTCGGGGATGCGCAGACCAGCGCGGAGCGCGCGCTCGCGCAGGACCCGCAGCAGGCGCCCGCCTACGAGCTGCTCGCGCGCCTGCGCGAAGCGGCCGGCGATGCGGCCGGCGCTCGCGATGCGCTCGAGACGGCAGCGCAACACGCCTCGGATCCGGACGCCGCATGCTTCCTGCTGCGCGCGAGCGCCCTCAGCGAAGACGCCGAGCACGCGATCAGGCTCCTCGATCTGGGCGCGCGACGCGACCCCGGCAGCCTGTCGCTCGCCGCTGCGATGGCCGCGCGCGCGTCGGCGCTGGGCCAGCATGCGCTCGCGCGCCAGAGCGCCGAACGCGCGTTCCAGCTCTCGGCGCCGGGCGCGAATCCCGACACTCCGGCGCTGCGCGCAGCGCGGCTCGAGGCCGCACTCGCGGGCGGGCGTTCCGCGCTCGCGCTGGGCGAACTCGAGCCCGCGGCGCGCTGCTTCTCGGTCGCGCTCTCGGTGGACTCGGATCATGCGGACGCGCTGGCCGGCTACGGCGAGGCCCTCGCGGCGCTGGGCGATCTCCCGGGCGCCCGCTTCGCGCTCGAGCCGCTGCTCTCGCGCCAGGACAGCTATCCCGCGCGCGGCCGACACCGCGTGCTCGTCGCGCGCAGCCTCGTCGCGGCGGGCGACAGCGCGGCTGCGGCGCAGCAGCTCGAAGCCGCACTGCGCGACGATCCGAAGCTCGACGAGGCGCACGCCGCGCTGGTCGAGATCCACACCGGCCGCGACGACCTCGCGGCGGGCGTCACGGCCCTCGAGCGCTGGGCGGACTGCGCCCGGAGCCCGGCCGATCGCGCGGCGCGACTGCTGCGCGCCGCCCGCTGGGAACTCGCGCGCCTGGAAGGCTCTCCGGCCGGGGCGCAAGCCGACGCCGCGCGCGGAGCGCAGGGCAGCGACGAGCTTGCGGGTCCCGGGCCGGGAGCGGCCCGGCCCGCGCTCGCGCGCTCGGCCGAGCGCCATCTGCGCGAGGTCCTCGAGTCCGCCCCCGAGAGCGCGGACGCCTGGATGCTGCTGGCCGAGCTGCTCTGGCAGTCGGGCCAGCAAGACGCCGCTCACGAGCTCGCGAGCCGCGCCGTCGCGTCGCTCGAGGATCCGGTCGCTCGCGGCGCGCTCGCGCTCGTGCAGGCACGCGCGCTCGAGCACAAGCAGCTGCGCCGCGAGGCCGCGGAGGCCTACGGCGTTGCCGCGAGCTGCAATCCGCACTGCGGCGAGGCCGCGCTCGCGCGAGCACGCATCCTGCGCGGGCTAGGCGAATGGCGCGCGGCCGCCGACACGCTGCAGCAATTCGCGGAGCGACACCCGGCCGATGCGCCCGAAGCGCTGGCCGAGATCCTCCAGCAGCACGCGCGCCTGCTCGCGGGGCCGCTCGAGGACGTCGACGGCGCCGTCGCGATCTACCGCCGCGCGATCCGGCTGGTGCCAGAGCGCGAGGATCTGCGCGCGGCCCTCGCCGACCTGCTCTCGCACCGGCCCGGCAACGGCTCCGAGGCCCGGGATCAGCTCCGCGCACTGCTCGAGCGCAGCCCCGCACAGGCATCGCTGCTGCGCATCGCACTGCGGCTCGCGGCGCGCGCGGGACCGCCCGAGGCACACCACGACGGCGCCCGGATCCTGTCCGCGCTGGGCCTCGCGACGCCCGAAGAGCAGCAGCAGGCAGAGAGCGCGCGCGGCCGCTCGGGCTTCGCCGGCAGCGGTCGCATGCAGCCCCCGCTCTTCGAGCAGGTGCGCAGCATGACCGACGGCTGCCGCGACGAAATCGCGCAGGCGCTGTCCGCGAGCCATCAGCCGCAGCGCAGCGCGACCGGTGCGCACGCGAGGCTCCGCAACGCAATCTCCGCCGCCGAGGCCCAGCTCTCGTCGCCCGCGCTGCTGCCGCTCCCGGACGCGCGCGTCGGCGAGCTGCTCTCGCTCTTCGCAGCGCTGTCGCTCGACCCCGAGCGCGTGCGCGGCGACGGACAGCTCGTGAACGCGGCCTCGGCCGCGCTCTCGCGGCGCGCGCGCAAGCGCATCCGCACGCTGCTCGAGGGCGTGAGCGCCGAGGAGATCGCGCGCATCGACTTCAGCGCCTGGCGCCGCGAGCTGCGCGCGCTCGCGTACGCGCGCGCGATCGATGCCGGCCACGGCGATCTGCGCAGCGGGCTGCTGCTGCAGCTCTGCGAGTCGGGCGAGCGGAGTCCCGCCGATTTTTCCCCCGGCGAGGATCTGTCAGCGCTAGTCGCCGCGCACGCAGGCGCGCGCGCGCTGCTGCGCCGCGCCGTGCTGAGCTGGCTCGCGGAGATCCAGCTGTGAGCCCGCGCAGCCCGGCCGCAGGCAGCTCCACACGCCGCTATCGGCGCGTGACGACGCGCGTGTGCGTCGAGTTCTGCGACGCCAACGGCCCGCGTCAGGAGACCGCCACGACGCTCGGGGCGGGCGGGCTCTTCGTGTCGACCGAAGACCCGCTGCCGCGCGGAACGCAGCTGAAGATGCGCTTCCGACTCTTCGAAGGCGGGCATCTCCACGACATCGAAGCGCGCGTCGTCTGGGCGAAGCGGAGCTCCGACCCGGGCGCCTACGCGCCCGGCATGGGCGTCGAGTTCCGGAATCCGCAGGCCGCCGCGCGCCTGGCGCTGGAGCTGCTCGAAGTGCTGCGGCGCCACGAACAGGCGAACCCAGAGGCCGGCGTCGACCGACGCGACTGAATCCCGGGATCTCGACCCAACCCTCGTCGGCCTGGCTCGCAAAGCTGACGCCGAGACCGCGTCGGCGGCGGTCCGCGCGCAGTCGCTGAGCTTCGCGGGTCGGCTTCGATCCGCGCGCGAGTTGCGCGCGCAGCGCGCACGCGTGCGAGCGGCAGCTTCGATCGAGCTTCTCTGCTCATCGCCTATCAGATTCCGAGAAGCTGCCGTCGTGCTGCGCCTGTGCTCGGCGCTCGGCGCGCGCTTTTTACTTCCATTTCCGCGCAGCTGCGGTTAGGGTGATAGGCGGACTGCGGTTTCTCGCGCTGCCGGTGCGGCGGGTAGTCCTCGAAGGCTTTCGGATGCGGCCCGCGGCGCTCTCCCCCTGGATTCTGCTCGCGCTCGCAATCTGCCTCGCGGCGCCGCCCCTGCGTGCAGCCGATGGGCCGGGCCTCGGCAACCTCGACTACACGCCCGCGGAGCTCTGGAAGCCGATTTCGATCGTCGACAGTGTCCAGGGCGGGCATGGCAACGCCGCGCTCGTGAACGGCTATCTGATGCTGATCACGTCGGAGGACGCGGGCGGCACCCCCAGCGACGGCGCGATCGAATTCTGGAACGTCTCGAATCCGCGCGCTCCCAGCCTGCACCGGCGCTTCGACGATGCCGATACCCACGGGCTGCGCGAGGCGCACGGCTTCGGCTTCAGCAGCAGCAGCGGCGCAGATCTGATGCTGGCGCAGTCGGGCGAGGGGATTCAGTTCTGGGATCTATCGGATCCGGATTCGATCGCGCTGCTTTCGGCGCTCGAGCTTCCCGGAATCGACGAGGGCGACTACAGCGGGAACTGGTGGAGCTTCTGGCAGGCGCCCTGGGTCTTCGTGGCGGGAGTGGGTCAGGGTCTCTACGTCGTGGACGCGTCGGATCCGGCGCAGCCGGTGCTCGCGACCCGGCTTGCCACGAGTGCGCTCGGGAATCTGAATCCCGCGACCGCCTACGCGCTCGGCAACCTGCTCGTGCTGATGCAGAACGAAGGCGCCGGTTACGCGACGCTCGACATCAGCAACCCGGCGAGTCCCACGCTGATCCACGCGCTGCCGGGCGGGAGCCCGGGCTACAGCCATCTCTTCGCGGCTGGAAAAATCCTGAGCTCGGGTGGGAACGGCGGGCCGAACACGCTCTCCGTGCACGGCGTGGCTGCGGACGGCACTTCGATCCTGCTCGAGGGCCAGGGAGTGACGGCCTGCGGCGCGCTTTCGCTGGGCAACGGCGGCTACGGCTCCACCCAGGACGGCTTCTTCTTCTCGGGCTTCTCGAACCGGGTGACGAAGTGGCGCGTCGCGGACCGCGCGCTGATCGGCTGCGGCAGCTCGCTGCTCGCCGGGCGCGACGAGGACTTCGCCAGCGTGCTAGGCAACCTGATCTGGGCCGGCAACGACCATCCTCAGGGCAGCGCACTGATCCCGCACCAGCTGGCTCGCGACACCACCGGCCCCGCGGTGCAGCAGGTGCAGCCGCAGGACGGCGCGCTCGGCCAGGCGCTCACGAGCCGTATCGGCCTCTCGATGTCCGACCACGTGGACGTCGAGTCGCTGGGCCCGAGCAGCTTCTCCGTGCGACCTCTCGGTGGCTCGGCGCTGCCCGGCAGAACCAGCGTCCAGATGGGCCTCGTGAACTTCAGCCCGGACGCGCGACTCCTGCCGAACACGACCTACGAGGTCGTCGTGAACGGCATCCGCGATCTCGTGGGCAATCCGGGCCCGACATTCACCAGCCGATTCAGCACCGGAGACTTCACGCCTCCCAGCTGCGTGCTAGGCCTGCTCGCGCCTGTGTGGGTAGGGGCCGACGCGAGCCTGGACCTGCAAGGGGTCACGGGTTCTGGCCCGATCCACTACTCCTGGAGCTTTGGGGACGGCACGCCCGCCGGCGCCCCGCAGCCCGTCTCCGCCGTGAACCACGCCTTCGCCGCGCCCGGGCGCTACGGCGTGACGCTACACGTGAGCAACGCCGGCGGCAGCTCGAGCTGCTCCGCGACGCAGATCGTGCAGCATCCGCCGACCGAACTGAAGCCCTCCGCCTCGAGCCCGATCGTCCACGACGGCGTGCGCAGCTACAGCGTGAATCCGGACCACGACACGGTGACCGCGATCTCGGAGGCGACGCTCGGCGTCGTCTGGGAAGCGCCGGTCGGAGACGCGCCGCGCACGCTTGCGCTGGCGCCGGACGGCCGCCTGTGGGTCGCGAATCAGGGCGACGCGACGATCCAGATTCTCGCGGCCACGACGGGTGCGCGCCTGGCGACGCTGGCCTTGCCGCGTGCCTCGCAGCCTTACGGCATCGCCTTCGCGCCGGACGGCAGCGCGGCCTACGTCACGCTCTCTGCGAGCGGCCAGCTGCTGAAGCTCTCCCCGGCCGGAGTGGCGCTCGGCAGCTGTGACGTCGGCCCCGAGCCACGCGGTCTCGCGATCTCGGGGGATTCGAGCCGCATCCTCGTGACGCGCTTTTTGTCGCCGCCGGCCGTGCTCACGGACCCCGCGGACCCGGGCTCGCTCGCGCTGCCCGCGGGCGAAGTGCGCGAAGTCTCGCCCGACCTGACCCTGGTACGCGTCTTCTCCCTCGGCTTCGATCCCGGGCCAGACACCGAATTCGGCGGCCGCGGCGTGCCGAACTACCTGAGCGGGGTCCAGATCAGCCCGGACGGCCGGCGCGCGCTCGTCCCTGCGAAGCAGGACAACGTCGCGCGGGGGCTCTTCCTGGATGGCACGCCGCTCGACTTCGAGAGCCGCACGCGCGCGATCGTCTCAGAGCTCGACCTCGTCGCGAATCACGAGAACTCCGCGGCCCGCATCGACTTCGACAACCGGAACCTCCCGCAATCGCTGCTATTCAGCCCGCTCGGCGACCTCGTCTTCGCGGCGCTCGCGGGCTCGAATCTCGTCGAGGTGCGCGATGCCGCAAGTGGCCAGGCGATCGGCGCGCTCGCGACGGCGCGCGCGCCGCTGGGCCTCGCGCTGAACTCCGACGCGAGTCGGCTCTACGTGCACGAGTTCCTGTCGCGCAGCGTCGCGGTCTTCGATGTCTCGAGTTTCATTCGAGCGACCGGGAACTCCGGAAGTCTCGTGGCGAGGATCCCGGCCGTTGCAGTCGAGGTACTGACGCCCGAAGTCCTGCTAGGCAAGCAGATCTTCTACAACGCCGCAGATGCGCGCATGAACCGGGACGGCTACCTGAGCTGTGCGAGCTGCCATCTGGAGGGCGGCAGCGACGGGCAGGTCTGGGACTTCACGCAGTCCGGCGAGGGCTTGCGCAACACGATCGAGCTCCGCGGCCGCGCGGGCACCGGGCACGGCTTCGTCCACTGGAGCGCCAACTTCGACGAGATCCAGGATTTCGAGCAGGACATCCGAGCGGCCTTCTCGGGCGCGGGCTTCCTTTCGGCTGCAGACTTCGCCGCGACCGCGGATCCGCTCGGGGCGCCGAAGGCCGGACGCTCGGCGGAGCTCGACGCACTCGCGGCCTACGTTCAGTCGCTGAATCGCGTTCCGCCGAGCCCGCATCGCGCGCCGGACGGCGCGCTCACGGAGTCCGCCCGCCAGGGGCTCTTGCTCTTCCACCAGCAGGGCTGCGCGAGTTGTCACGCGGGCGCCGCCTTCACTGACACTTTGCGTCACGACGTCGGCACGCTGCAGGCTTCGTCCGGTCTGGGACGGGGTCTTCCGCTCGCGGGCGTAGGCATCGAGACCCCGACACTGAAGGGCGTGTGGGCGACGCCACCCTATCTGCATAACGGGCAGGCCGCGACACTCGAAGCCCTGCTGGCGAGCTCCGCGCACGGCGAAACCGATCGACTCACAGCCGCGCAGCGCACGCAGCTCGCCGACTTCCTGCGCCAGCTCGAGCAGGACGATCTTCCGCCCGCCGACGTGATCGCCGTGCAGGGCGTCGCGCAGGGAGGCTGGTTGCGACTCCGCTTCGGGTTCGGGTCGCTCCAGGTCGCCACGAGTCCGGGACAGAGCGCCTCGCAGCTCGCCGCAGCACTGGCCGCGGCGATCGCGAGCGACGCGGCCCTCGCGCAGATCCAGGCGACCGCTGTCGGCGCTTCGCTCGCGGTTTCATCCGCCCTCGTGAGTGCGACGTCGAGCGATCCAGGCGTCTCCTTCGCGAGGCCAGTGTCTGTCGTTCGGGTTCCCGGGCTCGGCAGGGTCGGCCTGGTGCTGCTCGCCATTCTGCTAGGCACCGCCGGCACGCTTCTGGGCGGCACGCAGGTTCGATCGTAGTCGGCATGGCCGAACACGACAACGCAGAGCCGGTCGCGTAGCTCCGCGCGAGCTCCGCGAGGCCTTCCGGCGCCGCGGACTCCGCGCTAGTCGATCGTGGCGATGAGCTCGCCCACGGGGTAGGTCCGGCCCTCGGCGCCCAGGTGGCGGAGCAGCCCCGAGGCGGGGGACTCGATCTCCAGCTCGGCCTTGTCGGTCTCGAGCAGGTAGAGGAGCTGGCCCTCGCGGACGTGGGCGCCGTCGGGGGCGAGCCAGCGAGCGATGGTGCCCTCGAGGATGGCGTCTCCCGGCCTGGGGATGCGGATCTCGGCCATCCCATGGTCTTGCGCGCGGCGGCTGCGATCGCGGCGGCGTCCACGCTGTGCAGCGCCTCGAGTGAGGCGGCGTGGGGGACGGGCGTGAAGGCGCCGCCGACGCGCTCGACGGGGGCGGCGAGCTGGCCATGGAGCTCCGCCGAGACGGCCGCCGCGATCTCGGCGCCGGGGCCGCAGAAGCGCGTCGCCGAGTGCGCGACGACCAGGCGGCGCGTCCTGGCGACGGACTCGAGCACGCTCGGCAGATCGAGCGGCAGGAGCGAGCGCAGGTCGATGACCTCGGCGCCGATCCCGTCTGCTGCGAGCGCTTCGGCGGCGGCGAGCGCGTGGAGCAGTGTGGCTCCCCAGGTGACGACGGTGACGTCCGAGCCCGCGCGTTTCGTGTCCGCCAGCCCGATCGGGATGCGGTACTCGGCCTCCGGGACTTGCGCCACGGCACGCGGGTTGAAGAAGAGCGCCATGCTCTCGATGAAGACGACGGGATCGTCGTCCTCGATGGCGCTCAGCAGGAGGCCCTTGGCGTCCAGTGGGTTGCTCGCGGCGACGACCTTGAGGCCCGGGACGTGCATGAGCCACGCCTCGAGGGACTGCGAGTGCTGCGGCCCGGCCTGCGCGCCTTCGGTGGTGCGCAGCACGAGCGGCACGCTCGCGCGGCCGCCCGACATGTAGCGGAGCTTCGCTGCGTGGTTGGCGAGCTGGTCCAGGCAGACGCCGAGGAAGTCCATGAACATGAGCTCGGCAACCGGGCGCAGGCCTTCCAGCGCGGCTCCGATGGCGGCGCCGACGATCGCCGTCTCCGAGATCGGCGTAGCGCGCACACGCTCGACGCCGTAGCGGGTCGAGAGGCCCTGGGTCACCGTGAACATGCCACCGACAGGATCGTGGATGTCCTCGCCTAGCAGGATGATCCGCGGGTCGCGCGCCATGGCCTGATCGAGTCCCTGCCGGATGGCTCCGGCCAGGTTCAGCTCGCGCGTGGGACCTTCGGGCAGGCGCTGCGACGTGCGCGGTCGCGCGGGGACGCTGAGCGAGCCGTCGTCGCTCCGGCCGGCGTAGACGCCGACGTAGAGCGCCGAGGCCTGCGGCGCCTCACTCTTCGCGGCGAACGCAAGCGCAGCGGCGACCTCGGCGGCGACCTCGGCGTCGATCCGGTCGAGCTCCCGCGCCGGGAGCTCGCCTGCGTCCACGAGCTCGGCGCGGAAGCGGCCCACGGGCTCGTTCGCGCGCGCCTTGGCCAAGCGCTCGGCGTCGACATAGCGCATGGCGTCGCCGAAGTAGTGGCCTTGGAGGCGGTGCGCCACTGCCTCGAGGAAGCTCGGGCCGCCCCCGGAGCGCGCGCGCTGGACAGCCTCGCGCGCGGCCTCGTAGACAACCCGCGGGTCCGTGCCGTCGACGGTGGCGCCGGGCATGCCGTAGCCGGCGGCCCGGTCGGAGAAGTGCCTCGATCGCGTGTACATCTCGACCGGCGTGCCTTCGCCGTAGAGGTTGTTCTGACACAGGAACACGACGGGGAGGCTCCAGGCCGCGGCCAGGTTCATCGCCTCGTGAACGGCGCCGATGCTGGTGGCGCCGTCGCCGAACGAGACCACGGTCACGGCGCCTGTTCCGCGGAGTTTCGCGGCGAGGGCCAGACCGTTGGCGATCGGCGCGCCCGCGCCGACGATCCCGGTGCTGGCCGCGAGTCCCGCGTCCGGCCAGTGGATCCCCATGGCGCCGCCCTTCCCGCCCGAAATCCCAGCGCTCCTCCCCAGGAGCTCCGCGGCCAGCTCGCGCAGGGGAACGCCCTTGGCGATTGCATCGGCGCCGCAGCGATAGGTGGTCACCAGCCGATCCGTCGTCGCGAGGCAGAGGCCCACGCCGGCCGAGATTGCCTCCTGGCCCTCGACGGGCCAGTAGTTGAAGGCGAACTCGCCCGCGGCGAGGCCCTTGCGGATGCGCGCGTCGAAGGCGCGGATCGTCGCCATCGTGCGGTACAGAACGCGAAGCTCGCCGGTGCCGAGGGGGGTCGCCATCGAGAGGGCTCCTCGTGGACGCGGCGCTCGCGCCGCGTTTCGACCGTACCATGCGCGCGCTGCGCCGTCGCTCTCGACGCGGCGGCACGACCGGCATGCCCCTGGCTGGCGGTGCGGCCTCCGAAGCTCGGCCCGGCGCTCCTGGCCGAACTCGGCGTCGGCTGGCTCCCGCTTCGTCTTCTCGTCGGACACCTACGATCTCTTCGCTGAGTCGGTCGAACGCTCCCGCCCCAATGCCCGCGACTGAACGCACTCGATCGAGTTCGTCAGCGCTCGAGGTGGAGCGCGATCGGGAGTCCAGCCCGCTGCATGCGAGCGAAATCGCGATCGGTCGTGAGGATCGAAACTCCATGGTGGAGCGCATACGCCGCGATCAGGAGATCCAGCGTCTTCACACTCGCTCCGTGCCGCGCGAGCGCGAAGCCCAGATCGCCCGCCTGTTCCCAGAGCTCCGGTGGTTGCTCCAGGAGGTAGCAACCGTCGAGTAGCGGCAGCACTCGCCGGCGCTCGAGCGACGTGCGCAAGCCGCGGCGAATCTCGGTGAGGATGGGGCCGCAATGCGCTGCCTCGTTCGCGCCAATCGCGGCGTCCACGGCGCTTGCAACGGGCTCGCGACCGCGAAAGAAGTCGATCCACCCCGAAGTGTCGACGAGGATCAACGCCGCGACTTCTCGAGGTCGAGCTGGATCCGCACGCGGCCTTTGAGAGCGCGCAGCGACGTTCGGCGTTGCTTCCGATCGAGAGCCTCGAGGCCCGCAACGATCGTGTCGGTGATCCCGCCGCCGGTGATGCCACGCGCGCGCCGCAGCGTCGCAGTCGGCAGGTTCACGGTGACCTTGGTCCTGGCGTTCTTCACGCTGACCAGCTTATCGGCCCCAAGAAGCTGGTCAACCCGGACTGCGGTGGTTTCGCTTCAAACTGCCCCGGGAGGGTCGAAGGGTCCATCCTCACAAGGGATGGAGCCTTCGACCCTCCCGGGGTGATTCAATCTGCGACATCGCGCAGCGCGGAGCCTCTCGGCGGCAAACGACCTGGCATCGAGGCTAGCCCGCGAGCGCGGCCAGCTCGGCGACGAGCGCGTGGTGCAACGCGTGGCCGCCGCGGGATACGGCTACGCGGGCCTCGAGCGGGCGCCCGAGCAGCGCCAGATCCCCGACCAGATCGAGCAGCTTGTGGCGCACGAACTCGTCTGGAAAGCGCAGGCCGCCCGGCGTCAGCAGAGCGCGCTCGTCGAGCATCAGCACGCGCTCGAGATCGCCTCCGCGCGCGAGGCCCAGGCGTTGCAGCCTCGGCAGCTCCGCGAGGAATCCGAAGGTGCGCGCGCCGGCGAGCTCGCGCTCGAATAGCTCTGGAGTCAGCGGGCCGAGCGCGAGCTGCTGGGACCCGATCGCGGGGTGCTCGAAATCGATCGCATAACTCAGCTGCAGGCCCTCCGCCGGCTCCGCGCGGATCCAGCGCTCGCCGTCGCGCAGCTCGACGCAGCGCGCGAGGCGCAGCGCGCGCCGCGGCGCCGGTTGCTCCTTTGTCCCGGCGCTGCGCAGCAGACTCGCGAAAGCCAGCGCGCAGCCGTCGAGGTCCGGCACCTCGGGCCCGTCGAGCTCGATGCGCAGGTTGTCGATCCGGAGCGCGGAGGCGGCGGCGAGCAGGTGCTCGACCGTCGAGACGGCCATGCCCCCCTGCGCGAGGCGCGTCGCGTGGCGCGAGTCCGCGATCGCGGCGGGGCAGACGCGGATCTCCGCCAGCGGCGAGCAGTCACTGCGCGCGAACACGATGCCACTGTCGGCGCAGGCCGGAAGCAGCGCGAGCCCGACGCGAGTCCCCGTGTGCAGCCCGATGCCGCTGCACGAGACCCCACCCGCGAGTGTCCGCTGATTCACGCTGCCGACCCGCCTTCGCCGGATGCAGACCCTAGCCCCAATGCCGGGGTGTTCGGGCAGATTCTTCGCCCCCTCGATCACCAGCCCATTGCAGGGTTGGAGAGCCGACGGCTGGGGAGTGGCCCACGGGGATGTCTCGCGAGCTGTTCACCGGTTCGTGTGACATCACGCCAACCCGCCAGAGCCCGAAGACCGCCAGGCAACACCAGAACAACCCAGGCTGCGACGATCATCTTCCACTCGATGCTTTCCCCTCAGTCAGGCCCCACCCGCCCCAGTCGCTGCACTGTCGGGCGTGCAACCGATCAGGATCTGGTGGCTGGCACCGCTACGGTGCCTGGACACGGATCGAACAGGCCCCGTGCAGAATCTGCTGGTGCGCGCTCACCATTTCCGTGGCTGTCGCCAGAGGCTCCCCGGTACCGAGATTGCGTGCATAGCGTGGGTGGGCGCCGCATGCGTTGGCCCGGCACCGCATCGACCAGCGTCTGCATCCACTGGCTCCAGCCCAGCATGCCAGCCTGGGCGAACCCTCCGAAACTCAGCAATTCATCGCGGAAGTTCGACAGCGTCATCAGCAACGCCAGACCATCCATCTTGTCTGCCGCTTCGCTGGCTATCGCCCACTGCACGTAACCGAGGTAGCTCGGGCCAAACGTGAAAAGCTGGCCCGAAAACCAGGGCTGCGCCCGCACCCAATCCAGCGTGTCGGCGCCGTCCGCTCGTTCCTGGCGCATGGGGTCGAAGTTGCCGCCTGAGCCGCCCGTGCCCCGAACGCTTTGCACCACGATCTGCAGGCCACGCTCAGCTATCAGCGCCGCCATCATCCCGAATAACGCGCTGCGCCCATAAGGACTGCGCATCAGCACCACGGGTCCGGACGCCAGACCTCGTGCGTAGTGACGGTCGGCCAGCAGCACGACACCACCGCGCATTCTGACCGGCATGTCTTTCACGACGTCGATGCGTCGCGACTGACGCGGCGGGAGCTTCAGCGCCCTGGCCGCAATCCAGCGGAGCACTCCCCAATCTGCCATGCCGCACCTATCCCAGCTCGAAGCTGCCGATCTGGACTGGCGATGGCTGTCCGGATGGTTTCGCCATCCAAGTGCCTACGAACACACCGTGATCGAGCCAGTCGTGCTCGCCTTCAGCTGCGATGCAGCGCGCTGACCTGCGCCCTCGGTCTCGAAGCGGGTCGTGCTCACGGCTTCTTCTCCTCACGCTTGCGGCTGCCGTAGTCGCCGAATGGGTCGTCGCGGTCGCGCACCGCCTGGCGGAAGCCGACCGCTTGCGACCGCGTCACGAAGTCGAGCCCTTCTTGCGTGTGGCGGGCGATGCCGTCGAACAACGTGCCCAAGGTGCGACTCGACGAGAGCCCCATGTTCTCCGCGGTCTGATTGCAGAGCAGCTTCAGCATCACGAGCTGCGTGGTCGGCACCTGCGCCATGCGCCTGGCGAGCGCCAGCGAGTGACTCGCGAGCTCGGCGTCGGGCACCGCCTCGAGGATGAGTCCGATCTCCGCGGCCTTGCGCGCCGGTATCTCGTCGCCCGTCAGCATGTACCGCTTCGCGTTCTCGAGGCCCATGCGGTAGACCCACATCGCCGTCGTCGGCGTGCCCCAGACCCGCGACGGCGGATAGCCGAACTTCGCACTCTCGCCCGCGACGATGAGATCGGCGCACAGGACCATGTCCGTCCCGCCGCCCACGCACCAGCCCTGCACCGCCGCGATCGTCGGCTTCGCCGCGTACCAGAGCTTCATGTAGGTCGCGACGAAGCGGGACATCATGCGCATGTCCGCGACGGAGTCCCAGACGCGTGAACGCGCTCGCTCTGGGCGCTCCGACGGCTCCCGCGCAGCCGCGCCTTCGCTCGACTGCGCAGCCGTCGACCAGTCGAGTCCGTAGCCCGCACAGAACGCCGGGCCTTCGGCGCGCAGCAGAATCACGTGCGCTTCCGGCTCCGCATCGCCCGCGTCGATCGCCGCCGCGAGCTCGTCGCGGAGCTCGGGCGTGATCGTGTTGTATTCGGCCGCGCGGGTCAGCGTGATGCTGAAGACGCCGGAGTCGAGGTCGGTGCGGAGCGTCTTGCCGGTCATGCGAGAGCGAGTCTACTAGAGGCGCGCCCCCTCCAATCGAAGTGGGCCGGTTCCGGGACACCGCTGCGTCTGCTCGCGGAGCCGGTGCAAACAGGCGCCCGCAAGCAAGCACCCGGCAGCGGGGCCAACCAGGCCGATCAGCCGGCCGCGCGCGTTCCGCCCCCGGCGCTGCCTGCGCGCCCGCGGGCGAGCGCACTCGCGCGCAGCTCCGCCAGCAGCTCTCGCGCCGATTGGTAGCGGTGTGCCGGGTCCTTCTGCAAGCAGCGCAGGATCAACCGCGCCAGCGCATCGGGCAGATCCGGCACCACCGCGCGCGGGTCCGGCGGCGGCGTGTGAACGTGGTGGTAGGGCAGATTGCCCTCTGTGAAGGGCAGCTTGCCGGTCGCGAGCTCGAAGATCGTCACGCCGAGCGAGTAGAGATCGGTGCGGGGGTCGATGGCCTGCCCGAGCGTCTGCTCGGGGCTCATGTAGTAGGGCGTACCCGAGACGACCGTGGTGTGGTTCCGGACCTCCTCGACGACGCGCGCGAGGCCGAAGTCCATGATCTTCACCTTGCGGTCGCCGGTCCACATCGTGTTCGCGGTCTTGATGTCGCGGTGCACGATCTTCTTCTCGTGCGCGTAGGCGAGCGCCTCGCAGAGCTGCACCAGCACGTGCACGACGCCGCCAGCCGCGATGCGCCCGCGCTGGCGAACGATCTGCTTGAGGGTGAGACCGTCGACGAATTCCATCGCGATGTACCAGACGCCCAGCTGCTCGCCCGCGTCGTAGACGGTGACGATGCCGGGGTGGTTCAGCTGGGCGGCGGCCTTGGCCTCGCGCAGGAAGTTCTTCAGCGCCTGCGGGTTCTCCTTCAGCGTGTCCGGCAGCACCTTGAGCGCGACGATGCGGTCGAGCACGGTGTCGCGGGCCTTGTAGACGATTCCCATCCCGCCGCGACCGAGCTCTCCGATCACCTCGTAGCGGCCGATCGCGCGGCTCGCGGACTGCGCGCTCGCGGCTCCGGCGCCTGCCGCGCGAGCCGGGGCCGCGGGCTTGGCGGATTCCTCCCGGGCCAGTGCGGCGCGCGCGCGCTCGATGCGCTGCGCGACGTCCCCGTAGTGATAGTCGAGCGTCTGGATTCCCTCGTAGATTTCGCAGGCGCGGCGCCACTCGCCAGCCGCTTCGCAGCAGCAGGCGAGCTGGTAGTAGACCTTTGCGTTCGAGCGCGTGAGCGCCTGGCCCGCGAGCGCGGCCTCGAGCTGCTTGATCGCGAGCGCGTGCTTGCCGCCCTGGCTGAAGACCGAACCGAGCAGCGCGGAAGCGGCCGCGAAGTCCGCTGCCTCGGGCGCGATCTTTTGCAGCATCCGGATCGCCTCGTCGCTGCGCCCCTCGCGCTGATGCAGCTCCGCGGCGCGCAGGAAGAGCCCAGCCTTTCCGAGCAGCTCGGCCTCGCGCGCGCTCTCCCCCAGCAGTGCACAGCACTCCGCAGCCGATTCGAAACGCCCCGAACGCTCGAAGCACTCTGCGGCGCGCCCGGTCTCACCCGCGGCCCGGTAGAGATCCGCCGCCTGGGAGGCATCACCCGCCTGTTCGAAGCAGCGCGCAGCCTCCGCTGCAGCGCCGATCGAGCGATACAGCTCGCCCGCGGCCAGTGCATCGCCGCCCTCGGCGAAATGCTGCGCCGCGAGCTCTTCCTGGCCGCGGTCGCGGTAGTGCTCGGCCAGCACCAGCGCGGCGCGTTGGGTGTCGCCGGTCTGGCGCAGGATCAGCGCGGCGCGCTCGGCCTGTCCGGCCTCGAGGAACCAGCTCGCGGCCTGGTCGAGATTCCCGCGGCGCAGGGCGATCTCCGCCGCTGCCTGCTGCGCGCCGCCGCGCACCAGCACCTGCTCGGCCTCCTCGAGCTTGCCCGCGCGCTCGAAGAGGCTGCCGGCCATCTTGTGCAGCTTGCGCATCTCCGCGATCTGGGTTTCCGAACGCGCGCCGGCAGCCTCGTCGCTGATCACGCGCAGCAGCTCGCGAGCGGCCTCCTCGCCGCGGTCGCAGCGAAGGTAGGCCTGGGCGGCATGGCGATGGAAATTCGTCTCCGAGTAGTTGCGCGCCGCATCGAGATGGCGCCCGGCCTGCTCGAAGAGCTCGGCCGCCACGCTCTTGTTGCCGGCTTCCAGGTAGGCGTCGGCGGCCTTCGCGAACTCCTTCTGCTGCGCGTAGATCGAGCCGGCCGGCTCGGGCTTGCCCGCCTTCAGGTAGAGCTCCGCCGATTCGAGGAAGCGGTTCTGATCGTGGCGGATCTCGGCCGCGCGCTCGAATTCCCCGGCGCGGATGAACTCGGCCGCAGCCTCTTCCATGCAGCCCACGTCGAAGAGCAGCTCGGCGGCGGCATCGTGCTGCCCGCGGCGCGAGAGCGACCGCGCCTCCTTCTCTGCCCGGCTCTGCGTCTTCGGGTCGACGTGGCGCAGCGCGTCGTTCGACGCAGGGCCTGGTGTCTGCGCGCGAGAGCGACCGGGCAGCAGCATGCCGAACAAGAGCACCAGCCCCGCGGGCAGGATCGCGTAACACAGGGGCGGCGCCGAGACGCGCTCGAGCAGCTCCGGCAGCCGATCCGAGGGGCCCGGGAGCTGCGCTGCCGCGCGCAGCACGGCGTCGCGCGCCACGCCCACGGCGGGCAGCTCGGGCAGCTGCTGCAACGCGAGCGCGAAGGCGCCGCAGAGCGCCAACAGCGCGGCGCTGCCGATCACGAGCCCGCGACCGAGGTGGCGAAGCCAGCGCAAGCCAGGGCCCTCCCTGCGCCCGCGCAGGGCGGGGCGCCCGCTCCGCGTATCGGCGCTCCGCGGGTGGGGCTAGAGCAGCGAGGGCTGGGGATCGCCGGGCGTGGGATCCGGGAGGCCGAAGTAGCGCCGCGCGAGGCGCGTCGCGACGCGTCCGCGCGGCGTGCGGGCCAGGAAGCCCTCGTGGATCAGGTAGGGCTCCACGACGTCCTCGAGCGTGCCCTTGTCCTCGCCGACCGCGGCGGCCAGCGTCTCGAGGCCCACGGGGCCCCCGTCGAATTTTTGGAGCAGCGTGAGCATCAGGCTGCGGTCGAGGCCGTCGAAGCCCGACTCGTCGACGTCGAGGCGCTCGAGCGCGTAGCGCGCGCGGGCGCGGTCGATCGCCACACCCCGCCCTTCCGCGACCTCGGCGAAGTCCCGCACCCGGCGCAGCAGCCGATTCGCGATCCGCGGCGTGCCCCGCGAGCGGCAGGCGATCTCCTGCTGCGCCAGGGACTCGAGCGCGACGCCGAGCACACCCGACGAGCGCGCCACGATGCGCTCGAGATCCGCCGCTGGGTAGTACTCGAGCCGCGCGGCCCAGCCGAAGCGGTCGCGCAGCGGCGAGCTCAAGAGGCCCGCGCGCGTCGTCGCACCGACCAGCGTGAAGCGCGGCAGATCGAAGCGCATCGACTCCGCTCCCGGGCCCTGCCCGATCAGCAGGTCGAGCTGGAAGTCCTCCATCGCCGGATACAGGATCTCCTCGACGATCGCGGGCAGGCGATGGATCTCATCGATGAACAGCACGTCGCCGGGCTGCAGATTCGAGAGCAGCGCTGCGCGATCGCCCGCGCGCTCGAGCGCCGGCCCGCTCGTGACGCGCAGCGCGGCGCCCATCTCGTGCGCGACGACGTGCGCGAGCGAGGTCTTGCCGAGCCCGGGCGGGCCGTGGAACAACACGTGGTCGAGGCTCTCCCCGCGCTCGCGTGCGGCGCGGATGAAGACCGCGAGGTTCTCGCGCAGGCGGTCCTGCCCGATCATCTCCGCCAGGCGCTGGGGCCGGAGCTGGTCCTCGAGCCGCGCCTCGCCCGGCAGTGCGGCCGCGGCCAGATTCGCTCGTGTCTCGGCGCTCATTTCGCCATCCGCTTGAGGCACGCGCGCACCCACTCCTCGAGGCTCGCCTCCGGAGCGAGCTCGCTGGCTGCCGCGTCGAGCACGCGCTCGGCGTGCGCGCTCGGATAGCCGAGGTTCAGGAGCGCCGAGAGCGCCTGCTCGCGCACGCCGCCGGGCGCGGCTGCGCGTGCCGGCCCCGCACCCGCGGCGGGTGCCGCCGCGACCGCGGCGAGCTCATCGGCGCGATCGCGCAGCTCGAGCAGGATGCGCTCGGCGAGCTTCGGGCCGACCCCGGGGATCGCGCGCAGCGCGCGGGCGTCGCCCGCGCGCAGCGCGTGCGCGAGCTCCGCCGGCGCGATCCCGGAGAGCACCGTCTGTGCGAGCCGCGGGCCGACGCGATTCGCGCGCAGCAGCAGCACGAAGGCCGCGCGCTCCGCGGCCGAGTGGAAGCCGAAGAGCTCGATCGCCCCTTCTCGCGCGTGGGTGTAGACGTGCAGTGCGACGCTGCCCCCGACTTCCGGCAGCGCCGGGAACGTCGAGAGCGGTACGAACAGCTCGTAGCCGACGCCGCCGGCGTCGACGATCACGCGCGTGGGCTGCGCCTCGCGCAGCACGCCCTCGATGTGCGCGATCACCGCTGGTGCCTCGCGTCGATGCGCTGCGGGCGCGGCGGCCGGCGGCGTCGGCGCGCGAAGGCGCCGAGTGCGGCGAGGGAGCCCAGCTGCGCGCAGCAGATCGCGATCGCGAGCGCGTCGGCGGCGTCGGCCGGCGGCTGCGCCGCGAGCCCGAGCATGCGAGTCACCATGAATTGGACCTGGCGCTTCGCGGCGCGTCCGTTGCCGGTCAACGCCTGCTTCACGCGCGCAGGCGCGAATTCCGCCACCGGCAGCCCCGCCGCGCCGATCGCCGCGAGCGCGGCACCGCGCGCCTGCCCGAGCACCAGCGCCGAGCGCGCGTTGACCGCGACGAAGACGTCCTCGACCGCTACGACCCCGGGCTGGTAGCGGACCAGCAGCTCCGCCACGGCCTGATACAGGTCGCGCAGGCGCAACGGCAGCGCGCCCGCGGCGCGCAGCCGCAGGTTTCCGTGGGCCACGTGCCGCAGGACCGCGCCCGAGCGATCGACGACGCCAAAGCCGGTCACGCCCGATCCGGGATCGATACCGAGCACACGCAGAGCTCGCGGCCCCTGCTCTCGAAGTCGCACTGACATGAACCCAGTCCGGAGGAAGGCCTGGGGGGGACGGGCGGCAGGATAGCGAAAGGGGTCTGGAGAGGGAACGGGGACGCTGTTGCCGCCCTAGCCGGCGATGCGGGCGAGCTCGTCTTCGGGAATGTCGAAGTTCGAGTAGACGTTCTGGACGTCGTCGAGATCTTCGAGGGCCTCGGTCAGCTGCAGGATCTGCTCGGCGTCCTTGCCGCGCAGCGCGACCGTCGTGGTCGCCTCCATCGCGAGCTGAGCGCTCGCGGGCCGCAATCCGCGCGCCTCGAGCTGCTGCTTGATCGACTCGAAGTCACCCGGCTGCGTGACGACGTCGAGGTTCTCCGAACCCTCGACGACGTCCTGCGCGCCCGCCTCGAGCGCGGCCTCGAGCAGGGCGTCCGCATCGATCTCGGCGCGCTCGAAGACCAACACGCCCCGGCGCTCGAACAGGTACGACACGCAACCGGTCGCGCCGAGATTCCCGCCGTGCTTCGACAGCACGTGCCGGACCTCCCCGACCGTGCGGTTCTTGTTGTCGGTCAGGGTCTCGACATAGAGCGCCGTGCCGCCGGGGCCGTAGCCCTCGTACACGATCGCCTCGTAGGACTCGCCTTCGCCGGCACCGGTGCCCTTCTTGATCCCGCGCTCGATGGTGTCCTTGGGCATGTTCGCGCCGCGCGCCTTGTCGATGGCGAGGCGCAGGCGCGGATTCGCGTCCGGATCTCCGCCCCCGATGCGCGCGGCGGTCGCGATCTCGCGGATCAGCTTCGTGAAGATCTTGCCGCGTTTGGCGTCGATCGCGCCCTTCTTGCGCCGGATCGTGGCCCATTTGGAATGGCCTGACATTGCGGCTTTCTTAGCACCGCGGCCCACGCCCGCCAGCAGACACGCGAGCTCGGGTGGCGATCCCGGCACGCGACCGCCCCGGACACCGGAGCGACCTCATCCCCAGGGGACACTCCAGCCGAGGCGGCCGCCGCCCGATAACCCACAGGCAGCCGGACCTGCGCGGTGCGCGCCCGGCCGTTGCTTCGTGCATCCGCAAGAGGGGTCGCGCGCCGCGAGTCGCGGCCGCGAACGGAGGCGAACAGCGCTCATGCCCGGAATCGCGGTCGGCATCGACCTCGGCACCAGCACTTCCTGCGTCGCAATCGCGCGCGACGGCGGCGTCGTCGTGCTGCCGAACCCCTACGGCGAGGCCATCACCGCGAGCGTCGCCTGCTTCCGCGAGGACGGCTCGATCCTGGTCGGGAATGCGGCCAAGGCCAACATCATCCACGCCCCGGGCTGCACGATCACCTCCTCGAAGCGTCTGATCGGGCGTTATTTCTTCTCGGACGAGGTCAAGAAGGCCCGCGCCGTCTGCAGCTACGAGATCGTCGAGGGCGCGAACCACGGCGTCGAGGTGCAGGTCCGCGGCGAGCGCTATTCGCTGCAGGAGATCGCCGCGATGATCCTGCGTGAGATGCGCTCGATCGCGGAGGCGAAGCTCGGTCAACCGGTGACCCAGGCCGTGATCACGGTCCCCGCGTATTTCAACGACAACCAGCGCCAGGCGACACGCGATGCGGGCCGGATTGCGGGGCTCGAGGTGTTGCGGATCCTGAACGAGCCGACCGCGGCAGCCCTTGCCTACGGCTTCGGCCGCGGCCTGCGCCAGCGCGTCGCCATCTACGACCTCGGAGGCGGGACCTTCGACATCTCGATCCTCGAGATCGGCGATGACGTCTTCGAGGTGCTCGCGACCGCCGGCGACACCTTTCTCGGCGGAGACGATCTCGACGACCGCATCATCGACCTGCTCGCGGACGAGTTCGTCGAAAAGCACGGGATCAACCTGCGTTCGGATCCCTTCTCGCTGGAAAAACTCAAGCTCGCAGCCGAAAGCGCCAAGAAGCAGCTCTCAGTCGACGACGAGGTCGAGATCCGGATCCCCGACATCGCGCAGAGCGAGCAGGGATCGCTCTCGATCGAGCGCCGCATCGGGGCGCAGGAGTTCGGGCAGCGCGTCGGCGACCTGATCCAGCGCACCTTCAAGGTTTGCGACGAGGCGCTCCAGGAAGCGGGCATGAGCGTGGGCGACCTCGACGGCGTGGTGCTGGTCGGCGGTCCGACGCGGCTGCCCCTGGTACGCGAGAGCGTGCGCGCCTACTTCCAGACCGAGCCCCGCCAGGACCTCGACCCGGACCAGGCCGTCGCGATGGGCGCGGCGATCCACGCCGCGTCGCTCACGAATCCGAAGGGCCCCCAGGACGCCTATCTGCTCGACGTCACGCCGCTCTCGCTGCGCATCGGAGTCGCGGGCGGACTCGCCGAGAGCGTGATCGAGCGCAACACGCCGGTGCCGATCGAGCAGTCGCGCACCTTCACGACCTTCAAGGACTTCCAGGAGTCGGTCGCGATCCGCGTCTACCAGGGCGAGTCGCGCGAGGCCGAGGAGAACGAGGCGCTCGGACAGTTCGAATTCTCCGGCTTCCGCAAGGCCCGCCGCGGCGAGGTCGAGATCGAGGTCAGCTTCGAGATCAGCGCCGACGGGATCGTCCACGTCACGGCACGCGATCGCGCGACCGGCGAGGCCGCGTCGACGCGCATTTCACTGTCGTCGGGGCTTTCGGAATCCGAGCTCAAGGGGATCCTCGCCGGAGCGCGAGGCGCGCGCGTCGCGACGAGCGGCGGGGAGCTGGTCGAGCGCCGGCGCGGCCAGCAGCCCGAAGCGGCCACGCCTGCGCTTCCGGAGCCGGAGACGCTGCCCGCCGCGGCGGAGCCGCTCTGCGACAGCGCGCCAGTCACCGTACCCGTCGCCGCGCCGATCACCGCGCCAGTGACGCTGCCGATTCCGACGCCGCCCTCCCCTTCCGCTGCGTCCGCGGCGCCGACGCGCGCGCCGCGAATCGCTCCGGCCGCGAAGACCGCTGCGCGCAGCGCAGCTGCAGCGGCTCTCTACGACGGCTTCCTCGCTCCCGGCGCGGACCTCGAACTCGAGACCGATCTCAGCCCGGGCGAGATCCCGCTCGACACCGATCTCGAGCTCGATTTCGACCTCTCGCCGCCGCAGGCGATCTCCCGCGAGCCCGCGTCCGCCGATCCCCTCGAAGCGCCCACCGACGAGCGTCCGGCGTTGCCCGAGGCCAGCGCCGGGCCCGCGCTGCAGGACGAAGCTCCGACGCGCGAGATCGAGCTGCTGATGGGCGACGAGATCGAAGTCGATCTCGCCCCCGCCGACCCGCCGCAGAGCCCGGCCGCGGCCGACGCAGGCATCGAGCTCGAATCCGACCTGCTGCTCGAACTCGATGCGGTCGCCGAGCTGTGCCCCGAGGACGCTCCCGAGCCCGACCCGGAGCTCGCGGCGACCCGCCACCAGGACCTGAAGCAGGAGCTCTTCGAGATCTCCGACGCCGAGCTCTCGCAGGACCCTTCCGGAGACGAGAAGGCTTAGGTCGTGTCCGCGCTCGCCCCGGCGGAAATCCGCGCGCTCTCGCGCATCCTCGAGGAGCTCGACTACTACCAGCTGCTGCACGTCGAGCCGGGAGCGACGGCGCAGCAGGTGCGACACGCCTATCACGACTGCTCGCGCAACTTCCATCCCGATGCGCACCGGCAGGTCGAGGCCGAGCTGCGCAGCTCCGTCGAGCAGATCGCGAAGCGGGTCTGCGAGGCCTATTCCATCCTCCGGCATCCCGAGCGGCGGCGCGCCTACGATCAGCAGCTCGCGGCCGGCCGCGGCGTGCGCATCCAGCTCGCGGAGGCCTCCTCCAGCGCGCAGCGGGAGCGCGGCGAGCTGGCCGGGCGGACCGCGCAGGGTCGCCAGTACTTCAGCCGCGCCCAGGCCGACCTCGGGCGCGAGGACGTCCCGGCGGCGCTGCGGAATCTCCAGACCGCGCTGACCTTCGAGCCGGACAATGCGGGCTTTCGGGCGCTCCTGGCCGA
>CAYTJA010000096.1:0-4611 GCA_964437835.1 uncultured Spirochaetales bacterium | reverse complement strand
TCTCCCGCGCGGCAGACGGGCTCGGGCAGCTCGCGCAGAGACAGTGCGTCGATGCCGCCGTAGCGGTCCTGGGCGATCGCCTGCATGGGCGCGGCGGTTTGTATCAGAATCGCGCGCGCTTCACATCCAGGCCGGCCGCTCGCCCGCGATTTTTTCGGCGCGCAGCTCGGCGATCTCGGCTTCCGAGAGCCCGAGCTCGCCGCGCAGGATTTCGTCGTTGTGCTGGCCGAGCAGCGGCGCGGGCGAGGGATGCAGTGCGCGCGGCAGCCCCGAGAACTGCATCGGGAGCCCTGGGGTGCGCGTGCGCCCGGTGACCGGGTGCTGCAGCCACTGGAAGAAGCCTCGCTGCTCGAGCTGCGGATGCGGGTGCAGCTGGTGCGCGTTGATCACGGCCTCGGCCGGCACGCCGGCCGCCGAGAGCAGCGCGGCCGCGGCGTCGCGGTCGCGTTCGGCGAGCCAGCGGCCCAGCTCGGCGTCGATCTGATCGTGCGCGCGTCGGCGGCCCGCGGCGTCGGCGAGCGCGGGATCGCGCGCCCAGGCGGGTGCGCCCAGCGCCGACACCAACGCGTGCCACTGGGCGTCGCAGGCGACTGCGAGCGCGATCCAGCTGCCCGCCTCGCGGCATGCATACACGCCCTGCGGCGCCGCCGCGGGGCCGCGGTTGCCCTGGCGCGCGAGCAGCACGCCGTAGGCCGAGTGCTCGATCACCTGTTCGGCGGCGATGTTCAGCGCGGGCTCGACGAGCGGGACCTCGACCAGATGTCCGCGCCCGCTGTGCTCGCGCTCTTCGAGCGCGACGGCCAGCGCGAAGATCGCGTGCATGCCGCCGACGGGATCGCAGGCGCCGCGCACGACGAGAGGCATGTCCTCGTAGCCCGTCATCCACGCCAGGCCGCTCACCTGCTCGATGTTCATCGCGAAGCCGGTGCGGTCGCGCCAGGGACCATCCAGCCCGAAGGCGGGCATGCGCACCAGCAGCGCGCGCGGGTTCAGCGCGTGCACGGCGTCCCAGCCCAGGCCGAAGTGATCGAGCACGCGTGCGGAGAAATTCTCGATCACGACGTCGGCCTTCTCGACCAGGCGCCGCACCAGCGCGATCCCGCGATCGCTGTCGAGGCGCAGGGTCAGGTCGCGCTTGCCGGTGTTCGCGCCGTGGAAGATCGGGCACCACTCCCAGAGCGGATCCTTGCGCGCCGCACCGGCGAAGCGCATCCCGTCCGGGCGCTGGATCGATTCGACCTTGATCACATCCGCGCCCAGATCGGCGAGTGCGGCCACGGCGACCGGCCCGGCCCAGAATGCAGTCAGATCCAGCACGCGCAGCCCGGCGAAGGGCAGGGGGTTGCCCGGCGCGCGCGGCGCGGCGGCAGTGCTCGGGACCGCGCGCGCGGCCTCCGCGAGCAGCGCCTCGCTGTGCTCGCCGAGGCGCGGCGCCGGCGCGAAGGGGCGCTGCGCGGCGCCGTGGATCTGGTACGGCACGCGCGGCTGCGTGAAGCCATGCGGGCTCGCGCAATACACGCCGCGCTCGGCAAAGTGCTGCATGCGCGGGAGCGTCTCGCCGGTGCCGATCGGGTTGCTCGGGATGCGCAGCAGACTCGCGAGCTCGACGGCCTCGGCCACCGTCTGCTCACGCGTCCAGCTCCGGATGATTCCCTGGATGAACTCGCGGTGCTGCATGCGCTGCGTCGCGTCGAAGAAGCGCTCGTCCTTCGCGACCTCGGGCTGGCCGATCAGCGCACAGAAATCCTTCCACTGCTGGCCGGTGATGGTGCAGAAGCCGACCCAGCCGTCGCGCGCGGGCTCGATCGAGGGCATTTCGATCGCCTGCGGCAGCAGGCCTCCGACGAACTGCGAATTCAGGTCGTGGTAGACCGTGAGCGAGAGGATCTCGCACTCGAAGATCGAGAGGTCGACGTGCTGGCCGCGGCCGGTCTGGCGTGCCGAGCGCCACGCGGCGATCGCGCCGATCGCCGCGTAGGTCCCCGCGATCCACTCGCCGAGGCGCCCGCCCGCCGCGACCGGCCCGCGCTCCGGCAGTCCGCGGTAGCCCGTCGAGCCGATCGCGGCCTGCAGCGTCCACTCGGTCGCCGGGCGCGCAGCGAAGGGACCGCCGAGGCCCCAGGGCGAGATCGACAGCAGCGAGAGCCCCGGCTGGCGCGCGGCGAGCTCCGCAAACGAGAGGCCGCGCGCCCCGAGACCGCCCGCGCCGAAGCTCTCGATCACGAGGTCGGCGCTCGCCGCGAGATCGAGCAACGCGCGGCGCCCGGCGGACGCTGCCAGGTCGAGCTCGGCGCCGCGTTTGTTCTGGTTCAGGAAGCGGAACAGCGCGCCGTCTTCGCCGGGCGGAAGCTGCTGCTGCGAAGCGGTCCAGCGCCGCAGCGGATCTCCTCCGGGCTCCTCGACCTTCAATACCTCGGCGCCGGCGTCGGCGAGCAGCTTCGCGCAGTAGGGGCCGGCGATCTCGGTCGAGAGATCGAGTACCCGGATCCCGTCGAGCGGGTAACGCCGCGCCCTGCTCATTCCACCGACCCGGCGCGCGGGGTCAGCGCGCGCGCTGTGCTGGATTCCACGTGTCCTCCCGCTCGCAAACCGGTCTCCTCCGCCGCTCGCAGCCGCAGCTTCGCATCTCGCGCGGGAGAGGAGCAAGAGCCGTCGCGCGCGGCGCTGGAGTACGATCGCAGTCTCACGAGGAGTGCAGCGGATGGCGCGTCGCCCCCCCGATTCCCGCGTCCCGGTCTTCTTCCAGGAGCGCAGCACGGACGAGTACCTGCCGCCGCCGCGCGGCGCCGCGGAGCTCGAGGCCGAGCGCCAGGTGCGCGCGGAGCTGCCGGAGCAGGCGGCGCGCGTCGGCCAGTCCGAGAGGCGATTTGCGGCGAGCCGGCGCGGCACGGCCGCCGGGCTGCGGGCGCTGAACGCCGCGGCCGGGGGCGAGTTCTACGTACTGCCGGCCGAGGCCGAGCAGGACGCTGCGGCCGCCGACGGTGCGCTAGGTGGCGACGAGGTCGTGATCGACGTCCAGACGCACTACGTCGCGGATCGCGCGTTGCGCTTCTGGAACCCGTCGATCGCAGGCATGTACCGCGCGGTGCGGCCGGAGTGGTGGCGCGGCATGGACGCCCTCGAGAGCTACGACATGGCCGAGTATCTGCGCTGCGTGTTCCTCGAGAGCGAGACGGCGGTCGCCGTGCTGAGCTCCGGCCCCGGCCTCGACGAGTCGCGCATGCTGCACAACCGCGAGCTGGCCGGCACGCGCGAGCTCTTCGAGCGCCTCGGCGCGAGCGGCCGGCTGCTGAATCACACCGTCGTGCACCCGAACGAGCCGGGCGAGCTCGAGGGCATGGAGCGCGCGCGCGACCGCTATCGCCCGGCGGGCTGGAAGGTCTACACGATCGGGCACGCGGAGAAGGGAAGCTTCGGGCCGAAACACGGCTGGTGGCTCGACGACGAGCGCGTCGGCATCCCCTTTCTCGAGCGCGCGCGAGCGCTAGGCGTGAAGCTCGTCTGCGCGCACAAGGGCATCAGCGCGATGGTCGACAACGGCTCCCCGCGCGACGTCGGCCCGATCGCGCGCGCATTCCCGGACCTCGACTTCGTGATCTACCACTCCGGCTACGAGTTCCCGATCGGAGACGAGCCGCCCGAGGGCCCCTTCACGCCGCAGACCGAGGGCTCTGGAGTGAATCGCCTCGTGGCGACGCTGCGAGATTCGGGCGTGAAGCCCGGCAGCAACGTCTGCGCCGAGCTCGGCACCACCTGGTTCTGCCTGATTCGCAAGCCGCTCGAAGCCGCGCACGTGCTCGGCAAGCTGCTGCTCGCGGTTGGCGAGGACCACGTGATCTGGGGCAGCGACTCGATCTGGTACGGCCCGACGCAGCCCGCGATCGACGCGTTTCGCGCGTTCCAGATCCCGGCCGAGCTGCGCGAGCGCTACGGCTACCCGGAGCTGACGCGCGAGCTGAAAGCCAAGATCCTCGGCCGCAACGCGGCGCGGCTCTACGGCATCGACCTCGAAGCCGCCGGCCGGCGTGCGCAGAGCGACGACCTCGCGTGGATCCGCGCGGCAGTCGAGGAATGGCGCGCGCGCGGCACGCCGAGCGCCGACTGAGCCGGAACTCCACGCCTGGCACGGAGACTCGGGCGACCCCTAAACGAGAGTCGAGAACCTCGCTCCAGATAGCGATCTCGGCCGATCCGCCGCCGCGAAGTGCGTCGCCGTCGGAGAACGCGACGGAAGAAAAGTTCCTATTTCTGGAAATAACATCCCGCGCGCAAATGGGGGGGCTCCCCACACCCGCACACAGTTTCGGTGACTTGTGCGCCTAGCGTCCTATGGCACGATGCTTGCTCCGCTTCGGGCGCGCTCACGAGCGCGCCACGCAAACGGAGCCCCCCATGCTTCCTTCTCTCTCGATGTCCCGCGCCGTGACGGCGGGAGTTGCCGCAGCAACCCTCTTTTGGTGCGCCGCCGCTGCTCACGCAGACCTGACCGCACTCGAAATCTCGACGACCCCCGCGCTCGCGATCGCCTCGGAGCAAGACGGCGAGCGCGTCCTCTCGGCCGCGAGCGGTGCGGTGATTCAGCTCCAGATCGTCGCCCGGCACGCGAATGGC
>CAYTJA010000095.1:0-1673 GCA_964437835.1 uncultured Spirochaetales bacterium | reverse complement strand
GGCCTCGGCGAGGGTTCGGATCGTCTGCACGTAGGCCGTGCGGAGCTCGGCGTGCTTCTCGGCGAGCTGCTTCGTCCGGTCGCGTACCTTGTGCTCCAGGTTCCGGTTCATGTCCTGGAGCTTGAAGTTCTGCTCGCGCGTCACCTGGTTCAGGCGCTTGATCTCTTCCTTCAGGTCGAAGTGGTCGAACGCCTGCCGGAGCGTGGCCTTGAGCTCCTCGTCGTTCCAGGGCTTCGTGATCAGCCGGAAGATCTCGCCGCGGTTGATCGCCTCGACCGCGACGTTCATCTCGGTGTAGCCAGTGAGCATCATGCGCACGAGGTTCGGGTGTCGTTCGCGTACCGCCGAGAGCAGGTCGACGCCGGTCATCTCGGGCATGCGCTGATCGGTGACGACCACCTGACATTCGTGCTGGCTGAGCAGCTCGAGGGCTTCCGAACCGCGGGTCGCCGTCAGCAACTGGCAGCGTTCGTTGCGCAGTAGCCGCTGTACCGCCCGCAGGATGTTGATCTCGTCGTCGACGAACAGGACGCAGTGCTCGGTCATGGCGCTCTCCCGACGGGGGCTTTGGAGACGAGTCCCCGGCGCCTCTGGAGCAAGGCCCGTGCCGATCGCCGGGCGCTGAGAGAATTCGCTTGCCAGGCTCGAGGATCGACACTCGAGCTGCCGGATCCGCCAGAGCCGTGAGTCGTCCCGCTGTTGGGATGCGAGGTGGAAATACATCGGCAAACCGAGCGCAGCGCGCGTCCGGACTGCCGGCGCGTTCCGTGGCGGCTCCGTCGCAGGCGGCGAGCGCAACCCCCCGCGGCCTAGGGGGAAACCCATAGACAGCCTGGGCAGCGGGTCGCCTCGGCGCCGTGGCGAGTCCCGCGCGCGAGACATCGCAGCTGGGGGATCAAAAAAAAGCTGCCACGAACCCCCCCGTCGCAACCACTACAGGAGTGCATGGTGATCTGCGCATGGTGCGACCAGCCTCTCTCTTCGGCGCCGCCTCGAATCCAGGCGGTTGCCGGAGTGCGTCCGGCTCCGAGCCATGGCATCTGCCTGTCCTGCCGGACGGTGCAGCTCGCTGCGGTCGCTTCGCGACCGTCGGTGCCCGCGATCACCCTGGGCCGCTAGCGGCCGCGTCCGGTACCACCCTGCATCGGACGCGGCCGCAGGCAGTTCTAGTGCTCTAGCGCGGCAGGCCGCTCAGGTACTCCAGGTCTGCCTTCTGCGAGTTCTTGGCGCCGACGGCGAGGATGCGGAAGCGGCGCGTCTGGCCCTGGCTGAAGTAGATGCGTCCCTTGCCCGCAAAGCCGAGCTCGAAGATCGACAGCTGCGGCGGCAATCCGCCCACCTTGCGCCGCACGATCGCCTGATCGGGTTCGTCCGACAGCCGCTTCAGCACTTCTTCGGCGCGTAGCTTGAGGCTCTCGTCGCCGAGCTCGACCAGGCCGTCGAGGGCGCGCGCATCGACTTCGAGGTTCTTGTAGAGCGTGCGCAGCCGCCGCTCGAGCACGTCGCGCTCGCGCTCCGCCTTCGCTGCACCCCGCGTGTTCTGCTTCACCTGGGAACGGAGCGAGCTGATCTCCGCCTCCTTCGAGGCGAGATCCTGGCTCGCGTCCTCCAGCAGCGACTCGAGCGCTCGGCGTTCCTCCGCGAGCTCGTGTGCGCCCGCGCCGCGCAGCCGC
>CAYTJA010000094.1:0-22720 GCA_964437835.1 uncultured Spirochaetales bacterium | reverse complement strand
GGCACCCGCCCGAGCTTCGAGACCCTCGAAGCCCTCTGAAAGCCTTGCGGGTCCCGGTCCGGGAACGGCCCGGTCCCACCCGCTCTCCGCTCGGCTTCGCCTCGCTGCGCGCCAGGCCTTGCGGGTCCCGGTCCGGGAACGGCCCGGTCCCACCCGCTCTCCGCTCGGCTTCGCCTCGCTGCGCGCCGAAGCGGCTTGCGGGCTCACGGGTCCCGGGCTTCAAGCGGCGCGGCGGAGCCACGGACCGAGAGTTGCGCTCGTGTATGATGCGGCGCTCCAGACACAGGAGATCCGCATGGGCAAGTACTCCCGCCAGGAAATCCTCGACGCCTTCGAGAAGTACAAGTCGGCGCGCGACGAGGCGTCGCGCAGCGGCGACTGGAACGTCTGGGCCGACGTCTTCGCCGGGGACGCGCACTACATCGAGCACGCCTACGGCGAATTCCGGGGTCGCGAGGCGATCCGCAAGTGGATCTGCGAGGTCATGGCTCCGTTTCCGACCATGACCTTCCCGCAGGACTGGTGGGTGCTCGACGAGGAGCGGGGCGCGATCCTGTTCTGCGTTCAGAACCAGTTTCCCGAGCCCTACAAGTCCGACGGCACGCCCTATCAGTTCCCGAACTGGACCCGCCTCGTGTATGCCGGCAACGGGCTGTGGCAGTCCGAAGAGGACATCTACAACCCCGCGCGCGACTCCGCGCGCGAGTACACGGGCTGGATCAAGGCGGGCGGCAAGACGCGCAGCGGCGAACAGGTGGAGATGGTCCACCGCTAGGCTTCGAAGCGTCCCAGCCGGGCTTCGGCATGCTGGGCGGATGGCCCCTGCCGGGCGCTGCGCGCGTTTCGCCTGCTTGCTCGCGTGGTTCAGGGCTCGAGCGGCAGCCCCGCGGTCGCGCGGCGGCGGATCAGGAACGCGCCCGAGCTGGCGATCAGCAGCGCAAGTCCGAGCGGGAGCGCGTGCGACGGCAGCGCGGGCACCTGCGGCGGCTGTGGCGGGCCTCCGACCTGCCCGGCGTTGTTGGTCGGTGCCGGCGTCGCGACGGCGAAGTCGTTATTGCTGTTGTTCGTGTCGTCGGACGCTTCGAGCAGCGTCGGGCTTCCGAACACGTCCAGGCGCCGGTGGATCGCCTGGTCGTCGGGAATGCCGCCGGCAAAGGGCGTGCCGCCCGCGAGCGGGGTACCGACGTCGGCGCCCGCATAGCTCCCCCAGGCGACGCAGTCGATCAGGTCGAAGCAGGCCTTGCCACCCGCGCGGATGTCGACCGTGCTCGGGACGCTGAGGTCTGCCGTCACACTGAAGTAGCTCTGTGCGTCGGCCGTGGCGATCAGGATCATCGACTGGCTCGCGCCATTCGCAACGCTCGCGCCGAAGGTCGCGGATCCGACCGCGGTGCCGGTGGCGTCATACAGGATCACGGAGTGTCCGCCCACGACACTCTGGCCGGGAAAGTACATCTGGAGCTGGACGTACTGCGCGGTTGCCCCGGCGGCGCTGCCGCCGCCGAAGACCTCGCGGACCTTCATCAGGTGGAAGGCCGCGTCCGCAGGGGCGGCGAGCAGCGACGATAAGAGCAGCATCCACGCGGGCAGCGCACGCATCGAGATCCCTCCTCTGGGCGAGCAGCAGCATCGCGATTCAGCGTATCCGATTTCGAATGCGGCCTGGATCCGGACCGGCTCCCGGGCCCCTCGCCGAGGCGGCGGGCTGCGGGTCGGGGCCAAAGACCTTCGCTTCAGCTGCCGGATGCGCTGCTGCGGCTCGACCCCGCCCCTTCGCTCGCGTCCGTGAGCCGCGAGCCCGGGCTAGAGCTTCGCCCTCGGCGCCACGCGCGTCTGCGTCACCTCGTCCATCGGAAACTCGGCGCCGCCCTGCTTCGCGAGCTCGAAGAAGTCCGGCCCGAAGGGGTTCTTGCCGCAAATCGGCATGGAGCCGCGGCGGATCGTCCAGTCCTTCGGTGCGAGCTCGCCGGCGCGCGCGAAGTGGCGCTCGGCCGCTTCGATGCGCCCGGCCCGGTGGAGCTGCCACGCGAGCGCGCGCTCCGCGCGCGCGAGCTGCGTCGCCGCAGTCGGGAGCTGTTGGTACCTGCGCACCTCGTCCGGAGCGAGCGCACCCACGCCGTCGCGCACCCACGCGCGGATCAAGTCGAGATAGGGAGCGGATGCCTTGCCGTGGAACTTCGTGAAGGTGTCGGTGCCGAACTGGTTGTCCTGCGGGCGCACGATCACGCCGCGCTCGTCGATCCAGATCAGGGTCGGGACGTTCACGATGTGGTACAGCTCGGCGATCAGGTGCTCGGTGTCGAGCAGGCTCGGGTGCGTCGGCTCTGCCTTTTCGACGAAGGGCCGCGGATCCTCGGCGTTGCGATCGAGCGCCACCGTGATCGGAACGAAGCCGCGACTGCCGAGCTCCGTGTACAGTGCCTGCCAGACCGGCAGGTCCTCGCGGCAGCCTCACCAGCTCGCGTAGGCGATCAGCAGCACCTTCTTGCCGCGGTGCTCCGAGAGCCGGTGCTCGCGTCCGTTCAAGTCCGGCAGCGTGAAGTCCGGGGCCTCGAGACCGCGCAGCGTCGCGACGCGTTCTTCGGCCGGCGTGCCGATGGCAGCGCTGCGCTCCGCGGCATCCAGCGCAAGCGGACGGCCCGTCACGCGCGCGAGCTCCACGAGATCGATCGCCTCGTGCGCGACCAGCGCCGCGCGATCGCGCACAGGAATGCAAATCGCGCCCCGGCAGAGCCCTTCGGGCTTGAGCTCGTAGCCGAGCGCACGCCGGAGCGACTCCGCGCCGAGGCGCACCCGCTCCCCCACGACGTCCGCTTCGAGCGCGTGCGTGCGCCCGTCTTCGATCAGCTGGAATGCGCCCATTTTTCGTTCTCCTCGGGTCTTCGCATGCTACACCACGAACTGCGCCGCCACGAGCAAACGCGCGGCGCTGTACCGCTTCGAGCCGCCGCAGGCGGACGCAGGGAGCCGGCATGGGAGACCGCTACGACTTCGAATTCTTCCGCAGCGAGCTGCGCGAGCCCGGGATCCTGTGGATCACCTTCGACCGCCCGCAGCGCCGCAACGCGATCACGCCCGCGATGCACGCCGATCTGGCGCCGCTGTTCCGCCGCATCGCGGCTGACCGCGAGGTGCGCGTCGCCGTGATCACCGGCGCGGGCGAGAAGGCGTTCAGCGTGGGAGCCGACTTCTCGAGCATGCAGGAGAACCTCGATCGAGGCGGCTACGAGGACGGCCATCCGGGCCTGATGCACGTCTCCGCGGGGATCGTGCGCTCGCAGCTCGCGATCCACCAGCCGATCATCGCGGCCATCAACGGCGATGCGATCGGTCTCGGCGCGACGCTGGCGCTATTCTGCGACTTCGTGCTGATGGCCGATCACGCGCGCATCGGCGACCCGCACGTGGGTGCGGGCATCGTCGCGGGCGACGGCGGTGCGATCCTCTGGCCGCTGCTGCTCGGGCCGCACAAGGGCAAGGAGGTGCTGCTGCTCGGCGACTTGATGACGGCCAAAGACGCGGATCGCCTCGGCCTCGTCAACTCGATCCACCCGGCCGCCGAGCTCGAGGCGGCCGTGAGTCGGCTCGCGAAGCGCCTGGCGGAGGGGCCGCGCATCGCGATCGAGTTCAATAAACGCCTCGCGAACACCGACATCGTCGACCGCGTGAATCGCCTGCTCGACACCTCGCTCGCATTCGAAGCGCTGACCTTCGAGACTGCCGATCACCAGGAGGCGGTGAGCGCCTTCCTCGGAAAGCGAGCGCCTCGCTTCGGCAAGGGCAGCTGAGCATGGAGATCCAGCGGCAAGCCGGGGCGCTCGGCGCCTACGTCCTGGGGGTCGACCTCGCCGCCGACCTCGCCGACGCCAGCTTCGCGCGCCTGCGCGCAGCCTTCCTCGAGCACCACGTGATCTGCTTTCGCGATCAGAAGATCACGCCCGCGCAGCACTTCGCATTCGCGCAGCGCTGGGGCCGCATCTTCGTGCACCCCTACGTGCCCTCGATCGAGGGGCAGCCCGGGATGATGGAGGTCTACGACCCGCATCCGATCACCACGACGTGGCACCAGGACACCACCCACTCGAAGACGCCGCCGCGCATGTCGCTGCTGCTGGCGCGCCGCGTGCCCGACTTCGGCGGCGACACCATGTTCGCCAATCAACACCTCGCCTTCGAAGGGCTCTCACCCGCGCTGCGGCGGCTGCTCGAAGGGCTGCGCGCGGCGCATACCGGGACGGCCGAGCTGGCCAAGGCCGAAAAGGGACTCACGCCCGAGGAGGTCACCGCCGTGCATCCCGTCGCGCGGAAGCATCCCGATACCGGGCGCAGGGCGCTCTTCGTCAACGCCGACTACACGCGCCACTTCGAAGGCATGAGCGCCGAGGAGAGCCGGCCGCTGCTCGAATTCCTGTTCGCGAGAGCCTGCAGGCCCGAGTACACCTGGCGCCACCACTGGCGCGTCGGAGACCTCCTGCTCTGGGACAACGCGAGCGTGCAGCACGCCGTCGTTCCCGATGTCGGCAAGGGCCTGCGCAGCCTGCACCGGCTCACGATCGAGGGCGAGGTTCCCGTCTGAGATGGCGGAAGCGCTGCGCTTCCCCGCCGAAAGGCTGCGCAGCTACTGCGCGGCAATCCTGCGCGCGCTCGGCGTTCCGCCCGAGGACGCCGAGCTCGTAGCCCACAGCTTGATCGCGGCCGACCTGCGCGGCGTGGAGTCGCACGGCGTCCATCTGATGTCGCTCTACTTCGCGCGGCTGCGCTCCGGTCAGATCCGGCCCAAGACCGAGATCTCGGTGCTGCGCGATGACGGTTCGACCGTGCTGCTCGACGGCGGATTGGGTCTCGGTCAGGTCGCGGGAGTGCGAGCCGTGGATCTGGCCTGCGAGCGCGCGCGCATCCACGGGGCCGCCGCGGTCGGGGTTCGGGAGAGCACGCACCTCGGTGCGCTCGGCTACTACACGCTGCGCGCGGCCGAGCGCGGGCTGATCGCCTTCGCGTTCCAGAACGGCCCCGCCTTCGTGCCGGCCTACGGTGGCCTGACGCCGCTCTTCTCGACCAACCCGATCTCCTACGCGATTCCGGCGGCGCAGGAGCCCCCGATCGTCTACGACGTCGCCACCACGGCCGTGGCGGGCAACAAGCTGAAGCTGGCCCGCAAGCGCGGCGAGAAGATCCCGCTCGGCTGGGCGACCGACGCGCGCGGCGTGCCGACGACCGACCCGCACGCGGCCTCCCTCGATCACCTGCTGTGGTTCGGCGGGCACAAGGGCTTCGGAATCGCGCTGCTGGTCGAGATCCTCGCCGGGGTGCTCACGGGCAGCTGCTTCGGCCGCCACGAGTACACGGCCTCGGAACTCTCCGGACGCGACCGCGTCGCCAAGGGTTTCGTCTTCGTCGCGCTCGATCCCGATCGCTTCATCGGCAGCGACGAACTGCGCAAACGCATCGACGCGCTGATCCGCGACGTTCACGCCTCGGAGCCCGCCGTCGGCTTCGAGCGCGTCTGCGTCCCCGGGGAGATCGAGTACCGCTGCCAGCAGGAGCGCAGCGCGCGCGGCGTTCCGCTCGCCCCCGAGCTCGTCGCCGAGCTCGAGGGCTTCGCGAGTCAGCTGGGGCTCGGGCCATTGAGGCAGGACGCACTGTGATGCAGCGAATGACCGGGGGGCAGGCGCTCGCCCGCAGCCTCGAGTCCGAGGGCGTCGAGGTGATCTTCGGCCTGCCGGGCGAGCAGATCATGCACGCCTACGACGCGCTCTACGACTCGCCGATACGCGTGATCACGACCCGCCACGAGCAGGGCACGACCTACATGGCGGATGGTTATGCACGGGCCGGCGGGCGGCCCGGAGTTGCGCTCGTGGTGCCGGGCGTCGGCGTGTACAACGCCGCCGCCGGGCTCGCGACGGCCTACGCCACGTCGTCGCAGGTGCTGCAGATCGCAGGTCAGGTGAACCGCGACGGCATCGGCCGCCAGCTGGGCCTGTTGCACGACGTACACGATCAGCTCGACATCGTGCGGCCGATCACGAAGTGGGCGCGGCGCGTGCTCACGGCGCCGGAGCTCCCGGGCGCGGTCCACGAGGCTTTTCGCCAGATGCGCACGGGCCGACCCCGGCCGACGCACGTCGAGGTTCCGCCCGAGGGGCTGGCCGAGCAGGCCGACGTCGAGATCGGCACTCCCGCAGCGACGAGCCCCCTCGAGCCCGATCCGAAGCGCGTTCGCGAGGTCGCCGCCGCGTTGCGCGGCTCGCGCCGCCCGCTGCTCTTCGCGGGCGGCGGGGTGGTGCTAGGCAACGCCTCGGCCGAGCTGGCCCTGCTGGCGTTGCGGCTCCAGGCGGCCGTCGTGACCACGCGCGAGGGCAAGGGCGCCATCGACGAGCGCCATCCGCTCTCGGTCGGCACGATGTGGGTCAACCGCCGCCTCCACCCCGTGCTGCACGACGCCGATCTGATCCTCGCGGTCGGCACGCGCTTCGTCGGCAGCGGCGTGAAGCCGGACCAGCGCGTGATCCAGCTCGACGTCGACGCCGAAGAGATCGGGCGCGCGTTTCCGAAGGCCGAGGCGCTGCACGCCGACGCGCGCGCCGGCCTGCGCGCGCTGCTGGCGGAGCTCGACGGAGACGCGCCGCGCGCCTCGCGCGCCGCGGAGCTTCACGCCGCGCGCAAGCTCGTCGAGGACGATCTGCGCAAGGTCGGCCCGGCGGCTGTGATCGCCGAGGCGCTGCGCGAGGCGATCCCGGAGGACGGGATCGTCGTCAGCGGCACCACGAGCGTCGGCTACATGTGCCACATGCACTTCCGCGCCTACCAGCCGCGCAGCTACCTCGCGTCGTCGTACATGGGGACGCTGGGCTTTGCGTTCCCGACCGCGCTCGGCGCGAAGGTCGCGCGGCCCGACCGCCCCGTCTTCGCGGTGATCGGCGACGGCGGCTTCTTGTTCGCGGCCAGCGAGCTCGCTACCGCGGTGCAGTACGACATCCCGACCGTGACGCTGGTCTTCGACGACGGCGCCTACGGCAACTCGAACCGCGACCAGCGCGAGCGCTTCGGCGGCCGCGAGATCGGCACCGTGCTGCGCAATCCGGACTTCGCAGCCCTCGCGCGTGCCTTCGGCGCCGACGGCACCACCCTGCGCGGTCCCGACGACCTGGTCCCCGCGATCCGCGAAGCGCTGGCCGGGGGGCGCCCGAGCCTGATCGCGTGCCCGATCGAGCGCCTGCCTTCGCCGTTCTAGTGGGCTAGTTGGCACGAGGAGTGGAGGCCATTGGACGTCTCAGCGATGAGCCCTCGGACGCGGGTTCTCTTCAATCTGGGCTTCGTCGCGATGCTCGTCCTGATGCCCCTCGCGACCGAGTATTTCGCGGTCTCGTTCCTGCACTGCGATGCGGCCTTCGTCTGGCCAGATGCCGCCTTCTGGTCGAGGGTCGAGGCGCCGAGCCTCGCCACGGTCGGGGGCTACCTCGCCTGGATCGCGTTTCAGGCGGCCCTGTTTCACTGGTTGCCCGGCCGCGACGTCGAGGGGATGGCGCTGCCCGACGGCCGCCGGCTCGACTATCGGCTGAATGGTCTCCTCGCACTGGGGCTCACGCTTCTGGCCGCGGCCGGCGCAGTGGCCTCGGGGCTCTTGCCCGCTGGACTGCTCTACGACGAGCTGGGCGCCCTGGTGACCACCGCCAACCTCGTGGTGGGGTTGGGCTGCATCGGGCTCGCGGCCTTCGCGCGACGCCAGGCCAGTAGAGAGGAGCGACGGCTGAACTGGCTCGAGGCCTACACGCTCGGCGCATGCCGCAATCCCCGCCTGGGACGCTTCGACCTCAAGTTCTTCTGTGAGTCGCGCCCCAGCATGATCCTGTGGGTCCTGCTGACGCTCTCGTTTGCCGCCAAGCAGCTCGAGCTTCATGGCAGCATCAGCAACGCGATGATCCTGGTCTGCTTCTGCCAGATTCTCTACGTCGCGGACTACTTCTACTTCGAAGACGCGATCCTCACGACCTGGGACATCAAGCACGAGGGTTTCGGATTCATCCTCGCCTGGGGCTGCCTGGTCTGGATTCCCTTCGCCTACGCGCTCCAACCCCTCTACCTCGTGCTGCATCCCGAGCCTCTGCCGGCGTGGGGTTTCGCGTCGATCTTGCTGTTGAATGTCGCGGGCTTCTACATCTTTCGCAGCTCGAATCTCCAGAAGCACCGCTTCTCGAGCGACCCCTTGCAGCCGATCTGGGGAGAGAAGCCGGAGTTCATCCAGACGGCTCGCGGCAACCTGCTGCTCAGCTCGGGCTGGTGGGGCATTGCGCGCCACGCCAACTATCTCGGAGACTGGCTGATGGGGCTCGCCTGGTCACTCACCTGCGGCTTCGAGCGACTGCTGCCCTACTTCTACCCGATCTACTTCGCGATCCTGCTGATCCACCGAGAGTGGCGCGACGCGAAGCATTGCAGCGCGAAGTACGGACGAGACTGGGAGCGCTACACCCGGCGAGTGCGCTGGCGGATCATCCCAGGAATCTATTAGTTCGAAGGGAAGCGCAGAACGCTGCGACAGCAGCTCCCCGTTCCGGGCAAGGGGCCTTGCCCCGCGCAGTGAGCTGCAGGCGAGCGAAGTCGAACCGCAAGGGGCCTTGCCCCGCGCAGTGAGCCGCACGCGAACGAAGTCGAGCCGCAAGGGCTTTGCCCGCGCAGTGAGCCATAGGCGAACGAAGTCAACCCGCTAGGCGAGAGCGGCTGCGTACAGCGCGAGGAGCTTCCCCCAGGCGCGATCGGCGTCGGCCTTGCTGTAGATCGGCGTCCCGTCCCGTGCCGGCATGTCGGACATGCACCAGCCGTGCTGCGCGTTGGCGTAGACCTCGACTTCCGCCGCCACCTTCGCCGCGGCAAAGGCAGCCCGGAGCTCGTTCTTCGCGTCGGGCTGCCGCTGGTCGTCGTCGCTGGCCACGCCGAAGTACATGCGCGCGCGGATCTTCGGCGCGAGCAGGTGCGGGCTGTCGGGGCGATCGGTCACGAGGCTCCCCCCATGAAACGAGGCGCCCGCGCCAATTCGAGCGGGCAGCGCCGCCGCCGTCTTCACCACCAGCGCTCCCCCCATGCAGTAACCCTGGCTGCCGATTTTCCTGGACGTATCCACCTCGCGTTGGGCGTCGAGGAACTGGACATACGCCACCGCGTCGCGCTCCGCGTTGCCCGCTGCGTTCAGCACGCCCATCAGCGGCTGAAGCTTGGCCCGATCCGTCGGGTTCGTGAAGTCGAAGCTGGCCGGATCGAGCACCGGAGCCCTGGCCGACCGGTAGAAGGGATTCGGCACCAGCACCGAGTAGCCTTCGGCCGCCAGGCGCTTGCCCATGTCGCGCAGGGCCGGCCGCAGGCCGAACGCGTCGGACCAGATCAATACGCCCGGGTGCGTGCCGGTCCTCGGGTGCAGGAAGACGGCATCACAGCTGCCGTCCGGCATCTCGATCTCGACGTTCTTCTCGACGACCGGCAGCTCGGCGGCCGCTGCCGGACCCGCGGCGGCGGCAATGCCGGCCGCCACGGACATCGCGACGAAATCGCGGCGTGTCACGTCGCGCGACGACGCTGCGTGCTCTTCGGGTTCGCGTTTCTGGTTCGACATCGAAGGGTTCCTCCATGGCCTCGACCGCGAGGGATGGTACTTCGCCATCCGCTCGCGCAGCAGCCTGCGGTCTACGCGCGCGGGGTCGTAGACCTCTCAGGCCGCTTCGAAGGCGAGCGGAAGGCTGCGGGGCCCCCGCAGTGCCGCCGAGTCCAGCATCGGAATGCGGTCGCCGTCGAGGCGCAGGTTTCGGCAGCGCAGCAAGAGGGTCTCGAGTGCGACTCGCGCCTCGAGACGGGCGAGCGAGGCCCCGAGGCAGAAATGGATGCCGTGGCCGAACGCCAGATGCCCCTGCGGCTGCCGGTGGATGTCGAATCGGTCCGCCTCGAAAAACTGCTTCTCGTCTCGGTTTCCCGAGGCGAAGAGCGCCATCAGGAAGGAGCCCGCTTCGACGCGCCCTCCGGCGAGCTCGACGTCGCAGGTCGCTATTCGGGGCAGGGTCTGCACCGGGGAGTCGTAACGCAGCACCTCTTCGATCATCCCCGGAATCAGCTCGGGCCTCGCCACCAGCTCGTCCAACTGCTTCGGATGCTCGAGCAGTGCCTTGATTGCGTTTCCGATCAGGTTCGTCGTGGTCTCGTTTCCGGCCACGAGCAGCAGGAACACGAAGGACAACACCTCGCCGGTCGAAAGCGCGTCTCCCTCTTCTGCCTGCACCAGGATGCTGATCAGGTCGTCCTTCGGCTGAGCCCGCCGGGCGGCGACGATGCGATCGATGTAGTCCGCCATCTCATCGGCATTTCTTCGGACGTCTTCCCGTGTAAAATCTCCAGCAATTCCCGAGAGCCCCACGACGGTCGCATCCGACCAGCGCTTGAAGTCGCTGCGCCGGTCGGGTTCCACGCCCAGCAGCTCTGCGATGACCGTGACCGGAAACGGGATCGAGAGGTCTCGTACCAGGTCCATCCTGCCATGGCTCAGCACCGCCTCGATGCAGCCCGTCGCGAGCCCGCGCAGCCTCGGCTCCAGCGCGGCAATCCGCCGCGGGGTGAAGCCCCGGTTGACCAGGCCGCGCAGGCGCTGGTGGCTGGGCGGGTCGACCGAGATCATCATCGGCGAGTCGATCAGCCGATGCCCCGCGAGTGCTCCCGAGTTCGGGCTGAGACTCAGCCCGCCGCCCTGGAACAGGGTCTGGAAGGCAGTCGACGAGAAGTCGCCGGGACGCTGCAGAATCTGCTGAATGTCCTCATAACGGCTGATCGCAAAGAACGGGGCGTTCGGAAGCATCCGGTGGACGGGCGACTCCCGGCGCAGCGCTGCGTAGTACGGATACGGATTCGCGCGCACCGCGGGGTCGAGCATGCTGAAGTCCGCGGCGCAAACTCGATCGGACATGAACACCTCCTGGCTGTCTGACACTCTCGGGCCCGAGCGCCACGCGACGCTTCCTGAAAGATGAGGAGGAGCGCTCAACCCGGAGGCTCCCGCAGCAGTGCAGCCGCTTCAAGTTCGTGAGCTGAGGTCCCACGGCACCGCACGGATGCCGGCGAGTAGGCCGACCGGACCGGCAACGCGACAGGCGACCGCGCCGCGCGTGCGGGGTCCCGCCAGATCGAGCCAGCGCGCGAGGCTCTCTGCGTGGAGCGGTGTGGGGGTCGAGGTGGCCTTGATCTCCAGGCCGTAGAGCTGCCCGTCGTGTTCGATCACGAGGTCTACCTCGAGCCCCGCGCCGGATCTCCAGTAGTAGAGAGAGGGTTGAAGCCCCCGGCACCTGAACGCCTTCAGCCACTCGGAGACGACAGCCGTCTCGACGAGGGCGCCGAGGCTTGGCCCCTGCATGATGGCCTCGCGCGAGTGGAGACCGAGAAGAAACGTCGCCAGCCCCACGTCGGTGAAGTAGAGCTTCGGACTCTTGACGACCCTCTTGCCCAGGTTGCGATGATAGGGCCGCAGGAGATAGACGAGTCCGCTGGTCTCGAGCACCGAGAGCCAGCGCTTCGCCGTCACTCCCGTTACGCCGGCGTCCCGGCCGACGTCGCTCAGATTCAGAATCGTCCCGGTTCGCGTGGCCAGCAGGAAGAGAAAGCGGCTGAACCCGGCGAGATCTCCCACCTGAACGAGGTCGCGGACGTCGCGCTCCAGGTAGGTCTGCACGTAGCTCGAGAACCAGAGTTGGCGATCGACGCGGCGGTTCAGACAGGGTTCCGGATATCCGCCACGCAGCAACCAGTCCGGAAGATCGAGGCGCGCGGCGGCGGACTTCGCTGGCCGCAGCGTCGCCGAACCTCGACCGAAGACGCGCGCGAGAAGTCCCTCGAGGCTCTCCCTGGGCAGGGCGCCCGACGCTTCAGCGCTGGAAAGAGGGTCGAGGTGCAGCACCGCGATGCGGCCCGCCAGCGTCTCGGTGATCCCGCGCATCAACGGGAAAGTCTGTGAACCGGTGAGGAGCCAACGCCCCGGACGGCGGTTCTCGTCGATCCTTTCCTTCAGATGGCTCAGCAGCGCGGGTGCATGCTGGATCTCGTCGAGGATGAGGGGCGTCGGGTGGTCTGCGAGGAACGCCTCTGGATCGGCCAGGGCGCGAGCCCGGATCTCGGGACGTTCTAGCGAGACGTACCTCCGGCGCGTTTCGAACTCCTCCCGGAGGAGCGTCGTCTTGCCCGACTGCCGCGAGCCGGTGACCAGGACGGCGGGAAATGTCCGCAGCGCGCGGCGAATCGTGCCCGCGAGGGCGCGGCGTCTGTAGGCCACGCAGAGATCCTCGGTCCGTGTAAATCTAAAGTCAAGCGTTAGATTTGCACGAGCTGCGGCCCGGAGCGGAGGCCAGGGCGCAGTCACAGCCACGCGAGGGAGCGGAGGTCCGAGACGGTTTTCTCGAGCCGCGATCGGCCGGTCGCCGGGAACCGCGACACGCGCCGCACGCGCCAGCCGTCGCCAGCAAGCCGCCCCTGCTCGGACGCTTTGGCGGCGGCCTCAGCGCTGCGCGAACGCGGCGAGCGCCTCGCGCAGCGCTTCGCGGTATTGCTTCGCGCGCGGCAGCTTCACGTCCTCGTAGCCGCGCACCGAGTCGGGCAGGTTCGCGATGCGCAGGGCCTCGTCGAGGTTGTCCGGTCGCAGCCGCGCGAGCAGCGCGTCGATCGCGGCCTCGTACTCGCCCGGCAGTGCGCGCTCGAGGCGGCGGATCTCGGGCCAGCCAAAGGGGTCGAAGCGCGTGCCGCGCAGGAACTTGAGCCGCGCGAGCCACCGGATCGCGGGCGCTGCCGCGACGGGAATCGCGATCTTGTGCGCGAGGCCGAGCGCGCGCAAGAGCGGCGGGTGCAGGCGCCAGGCGATGCGGCCGCCGCTCTCGGCGGCGAGCTCCTGCGCGCCGCGCAGGCCCTCGGGGTCGAGCATCAGCCGCGCGACCTCGTACTCGTCCTTGTAGGCGATCAGCTTGAAGAGACTTGCCGCGACCGCGTGCGCGAGGCGCGTCGAGCCGGGCTTGACCGCCGCCTCCGCGGCGGCGACGCGCGCGACCACGTCGAGATGCTGCGCCGCGCAGCGCGCGTGCTGGAACGCGCAGAGCTCGCGCGCGAATAGCTCGAGCTCTCCCGCGAGCGACGGATCGCTCGCTGCGCAGCGCGCGATCTGTTGCACGAGTGCGGCATCGAGAGGCGCCTGCGCGCGTGCGCTCGGAGCGAGATCCGCGGCGGGGTGCGCGTCTGCGACGGCCACTGCGACCGCTCTCGGCTGTGCCACCTGGCAGCGGCCCCAGCGGAAGGCCGCGATATTCGCCTCGACGGCGACGCCGTTCAGCGCGAGTGCGCGCTCGACGTTCTCGGCGCGCAGCGGCAGGCCGCCGGCCTGCAGCGCCATGCCGATCACGAAGAAGTTCGCAGTCTGCGAGTCGCCGAAGAGCGCGCTCGTGATCGCCTCGGAGTCGGCCCAGTGCTGGTGCTCGGGGCGCGTCGCCGACGCGATCCGCGCCATCAGCTCCTCGACCGGGGGCAGTTGCAGATTCGGGTGCGTGATCATCGCTCCAGTCGGGGTGGTCGAGGTCGAGCCGACGACCACCGTGCGCGCGGGAGCAGCGGTCAGCAGGCCCTTCTCGGAAGCGCCTACCAGCGTGTCGAAGACGAGCAGCAGATCGGCCTGCTCGGAGCCGAGCCGATTCGTCTCGGCCGGCCCGACCTTCGAGAGCCGCAGGTCGGAGACGACCGGGCCGGCTTTCTGCGAGAGCCCGACCTGATCCAGCCCGCGCAGCTCGTAGCCGTCGAACATCGCCGCGGTGCCGATCACCTGCGAGACCGTCACGACGCCGGTGCCTCCGACGCCGGTGATGCGCAGTGCGAACTCCTCGGTCGGCACGACGGCGACCGGCTCGGGCAGCGCGACGCCGGGCCCCGCGAGCGCGCGCTGGTGCGCCGCGCTCGCGCCGGGGCGCGCGGCCGGTCGAGCGCCGAAGAGCCTTGCCACTCGGCCCGGCTTGCGCGTCGTCACCGTCATGAAGGAGGGGCAGTCGCCCTCGAGGCAGGAGTAGTCGAGGTTGCAGGTGGTCTGGTCGATCGCGGTCTTGCGCCCGAAGGGCGTCTCGAGCGGCTGGACCGATAGGCAGGCCGAGACCTGTCCGCAATCGCCGCAGCCCTCGCAGATCCGGGGGTGGATCACGACGCGCGCATCCGGCGTCGGCAGCTTGCCGCGCTTGCGCGCGCGGCGCGCCTCGGCCGCACACATCTGGTCGTGGATCAGGACCGTCACGCCCGGGACCTTCGCGAGCAGCTGCTGTGCCTCGATCAGCCGTGTCCGTTCCCAGACCTCGACTCCCCCCGGCAGCGCGACGTCGTCATAGCGCTGCGGGTGGTCGGCCGTGATCAGCACCTTCGCGACGCCGTGCGCGAGCAGGCTGCTCGCGATCGCCGGAACCCCGATCTGCCCCTGCGGGTGCTGCCCGCCTGTCATCGCGATGGTGCCGTTGTGCAGCAGCTTGAAGGTGAGGTTCACCTTCGCGGCGACGGCGGCCTGGATCGCGAGCTGCCCGCTGTGGAAGTAGGTGCCGTCGCCGAGGTTCTGGATGAAGTGCGAGCGCCGGACGAAGTCGGCCATGCCGATCCACTGCGTGCCCTCGCTGCCCATGCAGGTCACGCCCGCGATCTCGCCGACCCGCTTCGGGTCCATCAGCATGATCATCGAGTGGCAGCCGATGCCCGCGCCGACCAGCGCGCCCTCGGGCACCTCGGTGCTGCGGTTGTGCGGGCAGCCCGAGCAGAAGAAGGGCGTGCGCTGCACCGGGAGCGGCGCCGCGGCGCGCTTCGCGCTCGGCAGCTCGGGCGCGAGCCGGTCCGCGAGGCGGGCCCCGAGGCGCGCGCGCAGCGCCGGCACGATCGCATCGGCGTCGAGGCCGCCGTAGCCCCGCAGCAGCCCTTGCCCGCGCTCGTCCATGCGGCCGACGACGCGCGGCCGGTCGGGCAGCGAGTACATCGCGTCCTTGATCAGGAGCTCGAGGTTCGGCGTCTTCTCCTCGATCACGAACACTTCCGCGAGGCCGCGCGCGAAGCTGCGCACCGGCTCCGGATCGAAGGGCATCGGCATCTGCATCTTCAGCACGCGGATGCCGCAGGCGGCGATCTCGGCGTCCGAGCGCAGGCCGAGGCGCAGCAAGGCCTCGCGCACTTCGCGATAGGTGATGCCCGAGGCGACGATCCCGATCCACGCCTCCGCGGGGTCGATCACCGCGCGGTTCAGCTTGTTCTCGAGCGCATAGCGGAGCGCCAGCGGCAGCCGCAGCTCGATGATGTCGCGCTCGAGCTCGAGCGAGAGCGGCGCGAGCAGCCGACCCTCGGGACGTTTTGCATAGCGCTTGCCGTCGATGAGCGGCATCACCGGGGAGACCCGATCGGGGTCGAGGTCGACCGTCGCGCTGCCGTCGGCGACGTCGGCGACGATCTTGAGCGCGGCCCACAGGCCCGAGGCGCGCGAGAGCGCGATCGCGTGTCGGCCGAGGTCGAGGGCCTCGGCCGGGTCGCCCGGGTAGAGCACCGGCATGTACAGGTTCGCGAGCAGGCCCGCCGAGGAGGAGGGCAAGGTCGAGCTCTTCGCGGTCGGATCGTCGCCGACGAGCGCGATCGCGCCGCCGCCGGCCCAGGTGCCCGCGAAGACCGCGTGGCGCAGCGCGTCGCTCGCGCGATCCACGCCCGGGGACTTGCCGTACCAGATGCCGAGCACGCCGGCGTAGCGGGCGTCGGGCTGCGCGCTCGCGAGCTGCGACCCCATCACGGCCGTCGCCGCGGCCTCCTCGTTCAGGGCGGGGCGGCAGACGATCGGCAGGTCTGGTGCTAGCCGGGCTGCGCCGGACACGGCGCGGTCGTAGCCGCCTAGCGGTGATCCCGGGTAGCCGGAGATGAATGCGGCGGTGGCCTGGCCCGCGCGCCGGTCGACCCGCAGCTGCTCGAGCGGGAGCCGCGCCAGCGCCTGGATGCCGGTCATGAAGACCCGGCCGCTCTCGGCGTTGTAGCGGTCGCTGAGCGCGTAGTTCGGGTCCGTCATGCCCGGAGGATGTCGTAGTCCGAGAGATCTGGCTGGCGAGTCCAGCGCCAGTAGTCGAGCAGCAGCCAGGGAGAGGTCGCGATCACCTTGCCGCGGCTGTTCTTGTACCAGTTGTTCATGCCGGGGTGCGACCAGACGAGCTGTGCGAGGCGAGCCTCGAGGCGCTCGTTGTACGCATCACAGATCTTCTGCTTGCAATCGAGCGCGGCGCCGCCCCGCTCGAGCAGCGCCTCGATGCAGCCCATCACATAGCGAACCTGGCACTCGGAGTGGAAGATGATGCTCCCCGCGTGCGCGAGGTTCGTGCCGGGGCCGTAGAGACAGAAGAGATTCGGGAAGCGCGGCACCGTGATGCCGAGATAGGCCTGCGGATCCTCCCCCCAGAGCTCCGAGAGCTCCGCGCCGCCGCGCCCGAACACCCGCATCGGCCACAGGAACTTGTCTGCGTGGAAGCCGGTTGCGAAGACGATCGCATCGACTTCGTGGCGCCGGCCGCTGCGGTCGACGATCGCATCGGCCTCGATCTGGTCGATGCCGTCGGTCACCAGCTCGACGTTCGGCCTCTTCAGCGTGGCGAGCCAGCTGCCGTTGTCCTGCAGCATGCGCTTGCCGAAGGGCGGGTACGCAGGCACCACCTTGCGCAGCAGCTCGGGGTGGTCGCCGACCTGAGACTGCATGTACTCGGTGAAGGCGATGCGCGTCTGCTCGTTCAGCGCGTTGACCGAGCGCTCCGGGTGCGGCCACGAGGGATCGATCTCGAGCGAGGGCATCAGGCCGTCGGAGCCCGGCCAGAAGATCAGGAAGCGGTACCAGCGCCCGTAGCAGGGCAGGTGCTTCAGCAGCCACTTCATGCCGTCCGGGACCGCGCTGTGGTAGCGCGGGTTCGGCGTCATCCAGGCGGCGGAGCGCTGGAACACGCTGAGCTGCGCGGCGCTCTTCGCGAGCTCGGGCACCAGCTGGAACGCGCTCGCGCCGGTGCCGACCACAGCTATGCGTTTGCCGAGGAGCGAGAGCTCGCGCGGCCACTCGGCCGAGTGGAAGCAGGGCCCCGCGAAGCGCTCGCGGCCCGGGATCTCGGGCAGCTTCGGGCGATTCAGCTGGCCAACGGCGCTGATCACCGCGTTCGCTGCGATGGATTCGCGCCGCCCCTGCGGGCCGCGCAGCGCGACCTGCCAGTGCGCAGCCGCGCCGTCCCAGCGCAGCGATTCGACCTCGGTCCGGAAGCGGATCTTCGGCGCGATGCCGTAGCGCTGCGCGCAGCGCTCGAAGTAGTCGCGCAGCTCGGGCTGCTGGGAGAAGTACTCGGACCAGTCGGGGTTCGGCTCGAAGGAATAACAGTAGAAGTGATTGCCGACGTCGACGCGGCAGCCCGGGTAGCGGTTCTCGTACCAGGTTCCGCCGACGCCGTCGTTCTTCTCGATCAGTGTGTACGAGAGGCCCGCCTGCTGCAGCCGGATCGCGGCCAGCAGCCCCGACATGCCCGCGCCGATCACGACCACGTGGAACGCGCTGCGCGCCTCGGGCGTGATCTCCTGGCGAAAGGTCGCGTCGCGCGCGTCGCCCGACAGCGCGAGCTCTTCACACATCATCGGCACGTACGCGGCGGGCACCTCTTCACCGACCATGAAGCTCATCATCTCGTGAATCGTCTCGGGCCCCGGGGGCGGGGGGAGCTTGCAGCCGCCGTCGCGATAGGCCCTCAGGATGTCCAGCGCCTGGGCGCGCAGCGTGGCCTTGTCGGCCGGCGAGAGCCCGCCCTGGGCGTCGCCCATGGCCGCGCGACCCGGTCGGATCGGCCCGCGCAAGAGGCGGGTGTCCCCCGTGATGTGCACGAGCGACATCATCAGCGTGGGAAGGCTCGCTTCTTCGAGCACTGCGGCGAGAAAGGCGTCGTCCTCGAGGATCGGAGCTTCGGCGGGGGGCAGCGCGCTCGGCATCGGTGGGGTCTCCGGAGGTTCGCGCCCAGAGTCTGGTCCAGGCTCGTGGACCGGGCCAGCGATCCGGTGGATTCCGATCCAGTCGCTAAGCTACGCGCCGGAATGCGGTGGCGCAGCGCGAGCAGGGGAAGACGCAGGTCGTGGGCGGCATTGCTGGGCTGCGCGCTGTGCGCGGTAGCGGCGGCGGGGCAGGGCGCGTCTGTCGAGAGCTGGACCAAGGTCGCCGAAGACGACGCCTTCTTCGAGGCCTGGCTGCCCGATCCCCCCGAGCCGGCCGAGCGCACGAATCTCACTGCGATCGGTCGCACCCACAGCACCGGCCATCGCCTCGATCGCGAGCGCGACGGCTGTGAGATCTGGATCAATGAACTCCCCGCGGCGCTGCGTTGGCTCGGGGGCGAGTCCTGGGCCTACGAGGGCGCGCGCAAGAGCCTGCTCGAAGAGGCGAAGGCCCGGCAGCGCTCCTTCGACCTGTGGCGCCGCGACGGCGTCGAGGGGCGCGCGCTCGAGTGGGAGAGCGACCGAGCCACGGGGCGCGCGGAGATCTACGCGCTCTCGGGCACCCTGTATCTGTTTACGTGCTATGCGCGAGGGAACGCGTCGCGCGCGCTGCTCGACGGCTTCTTCGAGCGATTGACGCTGCGCTCGCGCTAGGGGTCGACGGCCGTTTGGCGGAGAGGGAGGGATTCGAACCCTCGATAGAGATTTTGTCCCTATGCAGGTTTAGCAAACCTGTGCCTTCAGCCTCTCGGCCACCTCTCCGCACGGAGGGCCACAGCATACCGGAGGCCTCTGCTGCGGAAACCGGCCCCGCGCGCTCAGGGCGCGGCGGGATCGGGGTGCAGGCTTCGGTGGAGGCGTGAGCTCGCGGGCGTGGAGTGCGGGGCCGCGGTGTCGATCGGCGCGACTGTCCACTCGGCGCCCGCTTTGGGCACGAGCCACTGCCCGAAGTCGAAGCGGCCCTGCGGGTCGCTGGCAGTCACTCGAAGCAGCTCGGGTCCCGCACTGCCGCGGTCGCTGCGCCAGAGCCCGAGCGCGCGCGGCGCGCCCGGATCGCTGCCCGTGAGCGCGAGCGAGAGCGCGCCCGGCGCGAGCGCGACCGCGTCGAAGTAGGGCTCGGGCGCGAAGCCTTCCCGAGCCCAGCCTGCACCAGCTCCTGCAGCTTCGAGTCGCGCGGGTTCGGCTGCGCTCGCTGCACCCTCGCGCGGAGGCGCGCAGGCACAGGGCAGCGCGCTCGCGGCTGCGAGCGCCGCGCTCAGAACGAGTCGAGATGCAGCGCGCATACGGCGCCCTCCGGTTGACCCGCGAGCACGAAGCCGTCGGGGCCCTGGAAGTCGATGCCCGGTTTCCCGGGGCGCACGCGCAGGATGCCCGGCGCGCGCAGTCGGGTCAGCGATCCCGGAACATTCGGCGCGAAGATCGCCTGGCTGCCGAGCACGCGGATGCGCTCGCGCGGCAGCGGCACGGGCCCGGCGCTGAGGTCGAGCGAGAGCACGCTGAGACTGCCGTCGCAGAAATCGCTTGCGAACGCGCGCGTGCCCAGGCCGCCGATCGCCGCGTGCGTGAGGCCGTCGCAGACGGAGCTCGCGGGGCCGTTGCTGCGATCGGGCAGCACCAGGGGATCCGCGGCCGTGTAGATGCGGGCGTCCGGAAAGCCGGGCTCGCTGCCGTCGAGCCGGATCGGCGGCGCGACGCTGCCGCCCGCGAGGCCCGCGAAGAGCGCCGGAGCGTCGAGCGCGTGCAGGTCGATCGCGTAGAGCTGGAGCTGCGAGCTCGCCCCGAGCAGCGCGATGCGTCCGGAGGGATCGATCGCGAGGTCGTCGAAGGAGGGGCCGGCCGCGCCGAGCGGAATCGTTGCGACCAGGCGTCGCGTCTCCGCGTCGATCACGTCGACCGCGCCCTCGCCGCGCACGTTGCCGGGCCCGCTGCCCGCCCCGATCGCGCCGGTCAGCGTGACCAACAAGAGCTCGCGGCCCTGCGCGTTGCGGTGCGCGGTGACCTGCGTCGGGTTGAAGCCACTGGTGAAGATCACGGGATCGCGCGCGTCGGGGCGGACGCGCGGCGGGGCGCTCGCGAGGTCCAGTTCGAAGACCAGCAGCGTGCCGGGCCGGAAGCTCGCGGCTGCCGAGCTGCGCAGGTTCGAAGTCGCGACGAAGATCCGCTCGCCTGCGAGCGCGCTGCCGGCCGTGAGGGATGTGAAATAGCTCGGCCCTGCGCCGGGACACAGCGGCTCGGCGCCGAGTGGGTCCCCGCGCGAGTCGAGCGCCGTCGCGGGATACACGCAGCGGCGCGTCGAGATTGCCGTGCGCAGCGCCGAAGTGCCCGGCGCGGGAAGAAACGGCGCGTCGCCCGCGACCTGCGCGGGTGGAGTCTCGACGCGCAGCTCGCGCAATGCGCCGCTCGCCGGGTCGAAGGCCAGCAGCTCCTCGTAGTTGCTCGCGCTCACGAGCACGAGGTCGTCTGCGACGGCCTCGACCGATCCGAGCAGCGCGGTAAAGCGGCGGTTCCGGCCAAACAGGGATTCGCTGGCGAGGCCATCGTCCACGCCGTCGCCGTCGCTGTCCGCGGGCAGGCCCGGGATCGGAGCCGTCGCCAGCAGGACCGGCGCGCTGCCCGACAGCTCGAGCCCGAGCGCCGAGGGCGGCTGGACCTGGATCGCGACCGCGCCTCCGCCCGGCAGCAGATCGAAGCCGGAGGGAAACGCGGCCGAGAGCGTGAGGCAGCGAGGGTCGGCGTTGCTGACCCTCACGGCCGGGGATCCGCTGCTTCCGTCGCCGCCGCCGCAGCGCGCTCCGAGCGCCGCCAGCGACGCGCCGAGCAGCAGGGTCCAGTGCCTGCGGAGCGCCCGGCGTCGCATCAGAAATTGCTTTCGAGACTGAATGTGAGGGTGCGTCCGGGTTGAGGAAAATAGAGCGCGTCGCGCACCGATCGATCGGCCAGATTGCGGCCCCGGACGCTGGCCCAGAGGCGTGCGTCCGAGAAACGCGAACGCGCGAAGCGAGTGCGCAGCGGCGGCAGACTCGCGAGATTCAGCGCGAGGCTCGCGTCGAAGGTCGTCCGCGCCGGGAGGAGTTGGGTGCCGCCCTCGTCGACCGAGATCCGGCCCGTGTGCTGGACCTCGAAGCCGAGCTTGGCGCGGTCCGGGTCGCCCAGCAGCAGGCGCGCGGAGACCTCGAGCGGAGTGCGGCCGGGGAGGTCGATGCCGGTCGCGTCGAACTCGGCATCCAGCCAGGTCGCGTTGGCGGAGAGCGCGACCCACTCGGTCAGCGAGAACGCAGCCGCGAGTTCGACTCCCCGCTCGCGCGCCTCTCCGGTGTTCTGCGGCTGGAGCGTCGTGGGATTGATCAGGAACCACGCGATCGAGTCCCGAATCTGGTGCTGGAACGCGCTCGCCGTGAGTTCGAGATCGCTCAGCGGGCCGAGCCGTGCGAGCGACAGCTCGACCCCGACGTCGGCCACATCCGCGCGCTCCGGGCGCAGCGCCGGATTGCCGCGCGCGAAGCCCTGGTCCGGAAGGAAGAGCTCGTCGAAGCTCGGCGCGCGGAAGCTGCGCTCGGCGTGTGCGCGCAGGCGCAGCCATTCGGCCGGCTGCAGCACGACTCCGAGGCCGGGGAGCCAACGCGAGCCGAAGCCCCCGGTCGCATCGAGGCGCAGGCTAGGCACCAGGCGCAGGATCTCGCTGCCGGGCCATCCGAGCTCGCTGCGCAGCCAGAGGCCGGTCACGCTGCGCCGCTCGAGCGTGCGGTCGCTGCCGGCGATCGACGCGGGAGGCACCCCGCCGCCGCTCGCGGGAACGAGCCCCGGCGGCCCTGCGTAGGATTCGAGGCGCACTTCGACGCCGCCCGTCAGGTCGCGTCCGATCGCGCCGCGCGCGCGCCTCCAGTCGAATTCGAGCGCGGCGCCGAGGGAGCTGTCGTCGGTTTCGAACTCGATCGGATCCGTGCCCGCGAGAATCGGGATCGGGTCCCGGTAGCGGCTGTGCTCGTAGCGGTGATAGCTGCGCACCCGGCCCGACAGCCCCTGTTCGCGGCCCGCCTCGAGCGCGAGCTGAGCGACGTTGCGCAGGCTGCGCAGATGCGCTTCCGCGCGCTGGCCGGCGTCGCTGCCGTTGCCGGAGTCGAGGCCGGGCTCGCCGCGCGAGAGATAGGTGATCTGATCGAGCCAGCGCAGCGCGAGGTCTTCGCCGAGCTCGCGCCGGGCCAGCGCGATCGCGCTGTGGCGCTCGGAGCGGTTGTTGATGCGTTCGGCCGTCGGCGGCGAGTAGCTCGTGGTCGTCCCCCCGATCTCGAAGAGCGGGCGCTGGAACTCGTAGTCCCCCTGAGTTCGGAAGCCCGCATAGCCGAGCGCGAGACCCAGGTCCTCGATGCGCTCCGAGCGGTACGCCGAGCCCTGCCAGGTGCCGAAGGACCCGCCTGCGGCCTGCAGCTGCGTGCGCGGCTCCGAGCCGGGATCGCGCGAGCGCAGCGCGACGACGCCTCCGATCGCGCCGCTGCCGACGTGCAGGCCGCCGCTCCGCTGCAGCTCCAGGCTCTCGAATAGCTCCGCCGGCAAGGTCGAGAGGTCGACGCTGCCGCTGCGCAGCGAGTCGAGGCGCACGCCATCGAGCGTGATCGCGACCTGCGAGCTGCTGGCGCCGCGGATCGAGAGCTCCGCGCGCTCGCCCGCTCCGCCGAAGCGCCGCACCTGCACGCCGGCCAGGCCCGAGAGCAGGTCC